>NZ_PNFF01000001.1:952791-1300437 GCF_028888695.1 Bacillus methanolicus
GATTGTCAAAATTAAAAGGTAAAAGGGAGGTTATACATTTGAAACAAATAGGCCGAGCTATCATAGCTATAATTTGTTTGTCTGTTCTTACATTGTATTTGACGGGTTGTAGTTCTCGAGATGTAGATAATTCACCTAAAATAAATGAGTTTATTGTAATTACATCCCTTAAAGAAATCAAAAAAAATCAATATGAAGTAGAGTATGAGTTAAAGAAGGATCTAGAAAAAGGAAGTGGTCAAACAACTCAAAATCTATACTTTAATGATGGTAAAACAAATGTTCCTTTAGTAAGTGAAAAAAAAGGAAAACAAAAAATAACAATTAAAGGAAAAGGTATTAAGTTAATTTATAATGCTTCCAATAGATATATCGAAGAAATAAAGTTAAACTAAAAAAAGGTGATGGAAAATCCAATGATTAAATATATTCATTTGTTAGGACAACTAATAATGGCTTTTTCAATTTTATTTATTGTTTTAAAAATGGGGTCAATTTATATAGCAATAGCGTTATTTTGCTTAGGTACAATTTTATATATATTTGGAAAAAATAGAAAAAAATAATTGCCTCTGAATATACGTAATTTTCAAAAAAGGAGGAATATTTTATTGAAAAAATCATCGGTATTTATTATGTCTTTTTCTTTAATTTTATCAGCTTTATTTTTAAGTGATGAATCGAAGGTTTCAGCTAAAACATCAAAAGGGGGATATGTTAAATCTACTTATTACGCTTCTGGAGGTAGAGTTAATATTGAATATCATGATCTTTATTTAAGAGTTGCTGATGCAAGAAAATATGCTGCAAAATCTGAAGTTTCTATAGCAGAAGGTGCTGCATGGTTTGGAGCTACTTTTATTCGAGCTGCTAGTCCTTATATTGCTACAATCGGTTTTTATAAAGCTACAGAGGCTGCTGTATTTGCAAGTAATATTAGAAAGTATACCGATAAAAATAAACATGTACATGTTACTCTATATAATGATAAGTTTTATGGAATCAGTGGAAGAATTGTAACTCAATGGAATGGGCAAAAAGAAAGTATAAAACCTTTTAAAGTACCAGTACCTAAATATCAAAAAGTAGTGAAAAAAATTTATAAATAAAGATTTCAGCCCCGTTGCCCGCCTAATCTTCAATAGGAGGTCATTTTTTTTCAACAATACATCATCTCTCCATTTTCCTATCATTTTTTCTTTGAAGAAATTCCTCAACCCTTCTAAAATCGAATTTTCCATGAATGTATTGATTATTTCATATTTTAGCAATGGTACGATCACCTAAAAGTTGTGAAGATTCTTTCAGGACGTGATCTTCTTGAAAGGGAGACTTTGTCGCTCTCCAAGACCATTATTTATTAAAAGCAGAGTTTTAATGAAAAATAGTTATTTTTACTCACTCAAAAAAGGAAAATAGGTATTTTATCGCTTATCTTAACTTGTCTGTAATATAAATTTAATAGTTCATAATTCCTTAAACCTAAATTTTAATATTTTGCAATAAAGTAATTGGACAATTATTCATTTTTAGGATTAATCTTACATGTAAAATAAAAACAAATAATCCATTTATTTAAAAATAGACTTATTTTTTCCTAACGCTCCAAGTTTTGTGTCTTCCATGATAGTGGTTTTCTTACTAACATAAGGAAGGGAAAGAAAGATAAGGAGTGTTTTACTTTGAGAAAACAACTGTTGACGGTTGCAACAGCTGCCGGTTTCCTGTTTGCATCTTTTAACGGAACTGCTAGCGCACATGAAAAAATACATTCTGTCCAAAACGGTGAATCGCTTTGGAAAATTTCAAAAAAATATAACGTCACAGTGAATGATCTTCAAAAATGGAACCATCTTTCCGGTTCATCAATCTATCCAGGTCAAAAGCTGACTTTATTGGCTCCGCATAGCCATTCAATCGGAACTGCATCAAAAAGCAGCACGGTTTCCTATACGGTAAAATCCGGGGAAAGCTTATGGACAATTGCCAGAAAATTCGGGATGACTGTTAGTGTGCTAAAAAGATTAAACAGTTTAAGCCGTGATACCATCTATCCAGGTCAAAAACTGGTGGTAAAAGGAAGTGCAGTTGATTCAGTTTCAGATTCAAAAGTTAACTCTCTGATTACAGAAGCAAAAAAATATATCGGTGTTCCATATGCATGGGGAGGCAGCACACCTTCCGGCTTTGACTGCAGCGGTTACTTATATTATGTATATAAAAAAATTGGCATTTCAATTCCGAGAACAGTTGCGTCTATTTGGGATGCAACCAAAAAAGTATCATCTCCAAGAGTTGGAGATATCGTATTCTTCCAAACTAGTAATAATGGACCTTCTCATGCCGGAATCTACCTCGGAAACAATAAGTTTATTCATTGTGGTTCTTCAACAGGAGTAACCATAAGCGATATGAATTCATCATATTGGAAACCGCGTTATATTGGCGCGAAAACAGCATTTTAAGAGAAAGAAGGCTTTGATTAACGAAGCCTTCTTTTTTATAGCTATTTTCGACAAATAAGTTCTTTAACTCCCGTGTACAGAAGGGCAAAAGAGAATACGATCATTGCAACAACGCCTACGATATCAAAAAATGGTGTTAGTCCTGAGAGAAAAGATGTTGCAGGAAGATTTAATAATGTGTAACCGGCTAAAATGCTGGCCAAATATATCCAAACAATTCCATTCATTTTGTGATCCCTCCTTTTACAACAGTTTATGTTCATAAAAGAGTAGTGGTTTGGTTAAAAGCCTAAATTAATGTAAGGGCTTACAATTATTTTTTGTTGTTTGATAAGGAAAAATATGTTAGATTGAATTCAATTAACTAAAAGCTTTGCTTTTAGAGCAGTCAAAAGCTTGCTTTTAATTTTGAAATAGTGTAATTGCCGAGATCCGGCATCAAAAGATCTTACTACTAATTTACGAGGAGGAATGACATGGGTACGTGCAATATTGACCATAGCCATGAAGATGTTAGAAAAAAATATGAAGTGCAATCTGAATTTCTTCCGAGCGGAATTAATGATTTATTAGGAGCATTTTTCGAAAAAGAACAAACCCAAGATATTCTTAACGAAGTGTTCCATTTGCTGAAAAAATACGACTTAGCAGATGAAAAGGAAAAAGCGGAGCGTAACCGCAGGCTGGAACTCATCTTAAAAAACGTCTGATTACTACTTACCTTAAGGAAGAATCGCACATACTCATCAAGAATGAGTGTTTTTTTAAATAACGCAATTTAGCATATTTTAACGCTTTAAAGCATCGCGGGCCTGACCCTCAGTACTGTAAAGTGTTAAAGCAACATGATAACTGTTCCCCACTACGGTCACTCTCTATAGAATAGTAATTTTAAAAGTTCTGAAATTATGATTTTTGTTGTAAAATTACTCTAAATAAAACGAAAATTTCCTGATTGTGATAGGGGGATGAGTGTGGATAATTTTTCGAGAGAAGATCGAAAACGAATTTTTGAACATGAACTATCCTTGCTTAAAGAGGGGGAGTATATTTCAATTGACCAGTTTGACGCCGTATCGAAAGCTCATCAACAGTATTATTCAGATTTGCTGTTACGGGAACAACAGCTCGAGAAGGAAGTTTTGGAGCGAGAAGAAGATTTGCCAAAGACAAATCAAATCTTTCAAGAAAAGCCTGTGCCGGTAAAAAGAAAGCTCTCACCGGAAGAAATACGGGAAAGAAACATAACCTGGTCATTAAACCTTGGTGTTCTCTTGCTCTTAATTGGGGGATTATTTGTAGCAACCAGTAATTGGGAGACGATGGAAAATTGGATGAAAAGCGGGTTGATTGCTCTTGTTTCTGCCCTTTTTTATGCAATTGCTTATGTTTCCAATCGTTTCTTGAAAATCCAAAAGACCGCTTTTGCTTTCATTGTACTCGGAAGTTTGTTTTTACCAATTTTCATTTTATCTTTAGGTTGGTTTGAACTCCTCGGATCTTATTTATCGTTTTATGGAGAAGGCCGTCACGTTTTAGGAACGCTTGGGGCATTCGCGCTGCTGCCTGTTTATTTCCTGCTTGCGCAAACAATGAAATCACGCCTTTTTGTCTGGTTCACTTTCATAACAGCGACGATTGGAACAGGATTTTTTTTAGCGGCATTGAATCTTCCTGTAGATGCTTTTTATTTAGGTATCATGCTGTTTAATGCTCTTTTAATATTTGTATTCCACAAATTGAAGAAATCAGATTTTTTTACATTGTTTACGAAGGAATTTGTTGTTTTTTCACAGGTGAATCTTATCTTATCCACCTTATTCATGCTTTTATTTTTTCATCAGCCGCTTTTTTATGGATTTAATCTTATTTTAACGGCAACCGTTTATTTATCCATGGTTTATGTAACAGGGAAAAAAGAGTTTCATTTTGTTTTTACGGCAATGATTGTATATGGGTTATATCAGGTTATTGAACATAGTATTCTTGTTTCTTTCGATGCAATCTTTTACGCTTTAGCCGGAATTGCATTTCTCGCTGTTCCAAAATTTCTCGATGACAAATTTCCATGGGAAAAAGTGTTCCAGATGACAAGTGCTGTTGTTTCGGGCCTTGCATTTCTATTTATCAGTTTCGAAGGTATTCTTTTAAGGATGAATAAACCTTCATTTGTATTAATGATAGCCTATCTCATCATTGCCGGTAATTTTCTGTACTTGGCGAACGTTAATAAGAACAAATTATTTAACTATTTAAGCCCGTTTTTCCTTTTAGCTGCTTTTTATGAAGCAGTGTTAATACTTGATATCATTTTTCACTTCGATACGTTTATTTTGCCTATTTTCTTCATAGGGTTTCTTCTGTTTATTATTTTTGGAACATTCATAAAAATACCTCCGCTTGACGTGATTAAGGAAAGCTCAAGGGATGTAGGGCTTGCCGTTATGTCATTAGCGATTGTGGTATCCATCGGTATTTTTTACTGGTTGGAGTTAGGGATCATGCTTCTAGCATTATCCTTCATCGCTTATATTGTATTAAAAATAGAACAGCGGAAGGATTTTTTGGAAGCTTCACCATGGGTTTTGCCGTTGTCAATCGGATTTGCTTTTACAGCATTTGGTGAAGAACTTCGATTGCACTTGGATTATTACCAAAATAACCTGGGCGTTTCAACGAATTTCGTCCTTGGAAGCATGATTGCTTTGGTTAGCAGCATGATTTGGAAGAAGCTTTCACAGCAAGATCTCGTACGAAATTCATTTTATGTTTCACAAGGTCTGTATACGGTCGCAATTATTTCCGCTTTAATATTGCATGTCAATGATTTGTGGGCAAGGCCGCTGATTCTTTTCGCGGGAATAGTGATGTATTTTGCCTTGTTCAAGAAAATTGGAGATAAATTGTTGACCTATTTGGTTAGCTCGTTATCTTTAATCTGGTATTTTTCAATTGTTTATGCACTTCATTTAAAAATAACATTTACACCGCTGATGTATTCTTTATTCCTTACTGCAGGTGCCATTTTCTTATTTGCAGTTGCCGTATCGCTTCGAAAAAAAGAACCGGAGCTTGCCGCCGGGTATGCAGTCACAGGCCACAGTTATTTGCCGATTGCCTTAATCATTTCCTTTATCTTATATAGGGAAGAGGCCATGTGGAGCTTTATTGCTGCGCTTATGATTTATGCTGTTAGTGCAACAGCTGCCGGCAAAGAGTGGAAAAAGAAAGTATTTTTATATGGGGCCTTTACTTCTTTATTTTTCACGATATCAATATGGGTTGACAATCATTATGATGGAAATGACGGACATGTTGCATATTTCATAACAAGCATCCTGATCGGATTGTTTTGGATCATTGCAAAAAATGAATATAAAAAGAGATCGGTTTATTTTCTAATTCCATTTTCATTAATTGGAATTACTGCCTTCATCACGGTCTATCCATATGAATGGAAATTATTTATCGCTACACTTTTTTATGCAGCATTCGTTTTAGTATTTCTTCATTTATCGAAATGGGATCAAATTGCCTTTTTGCCGATATTGCTGGTATATTTTGGAACTGTTCAGTATTTGGCATTAACGACTTTAGAAAGCATGTACGAAGTTCTTATTTTACTTGGAATAGGGCTTCTTCTTCTTTTCTCAGGTTCATATTTTTATAAAAAATTATTTGAAGAAAAAGAAGGGCAAAAAATTATTCGGTTTGACAGTTATACATTAACTGCTTTCCTATATTTTTGTTCAGCCTATTACTTTTCAACCGATCACGCATTTGTCAAATTATTACCTGGGCTTTTAATTTCCGGTGCTCTCTGGCTGCAGCGAAACCGGGTTCCCAAGGATTGGTCTTTTATTCCTGCCTTTCTCGCAGGTGCCTATTTATTGCAGCCATATTATTCGGCAGTGGACGAATTCAATGTTCCGGAGTTATGGGAGCGTGAAGTCATTGTATTGCCATGGATAGCCGTAGTTATTTATCTTCGCAGATGCTTACAGGAGAAATACAAAAAATACACAAATTATGCTCAATGGGGAGTCTTGATTCTCGTCTCAATCCTGCTCGTTCAAGACGGCCTGGCAAGTTCAACGGTATATGACGCATTAATATTAGGTTCGTTATCACTCGTCTCTATTCTTGCCGGCATGTTTTTAAAAGTGAAATCGTATTTCTTTGTTGGATCGGGAGTATTGCTTTTGAATGTCCTATTGCAAACCCGGCCATACTGGGGAAACCTGCCGTGGTGGGCATACTTGTTGATTGCCGGTTCCATACTTATCTCAGCTGCCAGCTATAATGAATGGCATAAACAGAAAAAAGAAAAAGGCGAAAGAACTTTTTTAACTGGCATTAAAGAAAAAATAATCAGCACGTTAAAACGGTGGGAATAACCCCTTTAAAGGAAACAAGTGAGTACTCATTCTTTACTCAAATTAGCCGTAAATTCTACTAAATGCGATTTAAGAATACGCAAATGCGCCCGGAGATAAAACCTGTCCCTTCAAATGTGGAGGGACAGGTTTTTTTTTTCATTCTCAGCCTCTATTTAATGGGTGATGCTGCATATTGAGTTTTTCTCCTGTCGCACCTCCACTTTAACGCGGTACAGCATTGAGGGCAGACCCCCAAAAAAAGAGCAGGTTGAATGGGTAATACCCATTTCATAATCTTTATACCTTCATATGATATTAAATCGAGGAATGGAGAGTTATATTTAAATATCACATCGAGGTGCATGACATGAAGCTTATTCTGTTATCAGGGGGTTCGGGGAAACGATTATGGCCGCTTTCCAATGAATCCAGATCAAAACAGTTTCTAAAGATATTGCCACATTCAGACAATGACTTTGAATCGATGGTTCAGAGAATTTGGCGGCAATTAGAAGTCAATCAATTAGTAGACGATGCATATATTTCGACTAGTAAAGCACAAGCGGATATCATTCAAAGTCAATTGGGAACCGAAGTACCGCTTATCATTGAGCCAGAGCGAAGAGATACTTTTCCGGCAATCGCATTAGCCTCAACGTATTTATATTCAACCATTGGCGTTCATCTAGACGAAGTTATCACCGTAATGCCTGTCGATCCATTTGTGGAAAATCAGTTTTTTAATAAGCTCAAAGATTTAGAGAAAGTTATTGGACAATCTGATGCGGATATTGCATTAATTGGAGTCAATCCGACTTATCCTTCAACCAAGTATGGTTATATCCCTCAGTTTCAACGGATTTCTTCATTTCTTCCCATGACATAAACAATCGAACAATATCTTCTTCTATAAGTTGACTTCCCATTTGAACTTCAATAATTTCAAGATCTTTTAGCGCTTTAATTTCCTGCAATCCTCACTCAATGAACCGCTTCCAATAACATTGTTTTCCATTTCTTCTGTTAATGTATTCCAAGTCCCCAAGTCTTTCCAATAACCGTTGTACGGAATAACTGCAATCTGGTCAGCCTTTTCAACAATTTCATAGTCAAAGCTAATTTTTGGAAACGTTTCGTAGTGCTTAATGACCTCATCAAACTGAGTAGGCAGCCCTCTTTTTTCAAGTTGCTTTATCATATAGCCCAGTTTAAAAGCAAAAACGGAATTTAAGATGTATATAAAACAACCAGGAGCACTGCAAAGGATGCACCTGGTTGTTTTGGGTAAAAAAATTTTATTAAAAACTGCATATGCACTCATAAAAGTCTTCAATTCAATATACTTCTTTTTTAGTTACTATATAACAGAATATGCCGTATATGAATGAAGTAGACATTTCACAATTTTAGAAAGGGAAACATAAAATATAATGCTTCTTTTTTATTGTTTAAAATGTCTAATCCAAATAAGCTAAATTTTTCATATTAATATGAAAGAAGGCTCGTTTATGCGCATTTTATATTTATCGGTACATGAAGTATTGGAATATGATGAGTTGAAAATATTTACTGAATTAGGACATGAATGTTTCTCGCATGGAGCCTATTGCCGTCCGCATTTAGGCAGTTCGTTGCGCCCTCCAATCTCCGAAATGCCCTATGATCCGCGTTTCGCGGATTTAGTTGATCGCTTTCCAAAAAATAATCTTCCTCCTGAAATGATTGAAGACAAGGATGTCATTATTATTATTCATACACCTTCATTGGTCATTGATAATTGGGAAAAGATTAAGCATAAACGAGTGATTTGGAGGTCAATCGGCCAATCGGTTCCTAAAGAGTATGATGGATGGGTCGGCATTTAGGTGAATAATTTCAGCTTTATGAAGAATTCTATCTAAGATGGCAGTGGTAATCGCTGGATCACCTAATAATTCCCCCCATTCCTTTGGCGCTTTATTAGATGTTAGTATAATAGACGACTTATTATATAAATCGTTAATTAGGTGGAAGAATAAGTTAGCTTCATGTTGGTCCATGGCCATAAACATAAGATCATCTATAATAATCAAATCTGCACTTCGGATTCTTTTTATTTTTGTTTGAGATTTACGTGAAATTTCTTCTGTTTTCAATGTATGTATCAGCTCTCCCATTGTAATAAACATCACTTTATAGCCTTGATTTATAGCTACAAATCCTAAACCCACCGCCAAGTGGGTCTTTCCGACACCTGGCGGTCCAAGGAAAATGATGTTATACAATTGTTCAATCCATGTTAATTCCTTAAGTTGATTCAATTGCTTCCTGCTTAATGATTGTTGCTCCTCTAAATTAAATTCATCTATTGTTCTTTGAAACGGAAAATTTGCCCACTTTAGTCGCTTTTCTAACTGCTTTTCTTCCCTTCTTTTTTGCTCGTATTCTAAAATGCAATTAAGAAAAGTGAGATATGAGGAATCGTTCGTTTCGGCTTCTTTAACTAAAGTTGGCAAATAATGAGCCGTTTCCTTCAAACGAAGAGCTTTTAAAAGCTCTTGTGATTTTGATAATGAGTTCATTTTTGCCCCTCCAATACAGATATGTATTTATTCACATCACGTTTTTGCGTATTGATTTGGTTGATTTGATTTTTACGTTCCACAACTGGTATTACCACTTGTTCCTTATCCTTACTGCTGCTGTTTATTTGTTTTTGTTGTTGAAGGTACTGAGCCATATCGGTAAAGTCGGTTCCTGTATAAAGCTTTTTATTAATGCATTCCTCCAAAGCTTTATCCACTACGGACTGCTCGATTAATCGGATTTGCTTCAAAATAATTTGTAATTGATCCCGAATATAACGAGGTTTCTTTATTCGAATTTCTTGTAAATAGGATTTGGCAAGTTCAGAATTTGTGAAATAACGTGAGACCGTTTCAATATAAGCATCAATACCTTTTGTTCGGTCTCGTGTATGCTGACGATCTTGGATTAATTGTCCTTTGCCAGGGAATATTTTATGTTTAGCGATCAAAGGACCGTCTGCTTTTTCATAAATAAACAAGTATCCATCAGATTCAGTTATATAAACTTCTTTTTGTTTGTTATATGTTCCAATATAAATGTCAACACAAATATGTACACTTTTGCTTGTTTAAGGATGTACAAAATCACTCGTTTTCTTTCGCCAAATGATCCTTTAAACGATAAGAATCTCCAATGATAGAGACAACGGTTGCGTGATGTAAAATGCGGTCTAAAATCGCATTGGCCAGCTTGGGTTCTTGAAAGATTTCATCCCATGCTTTAAAATTCACATTCGTTGTAAGAATCGTACTACGCTTCTCATAACGCATATCGATGAGTTGGAAGAAAAGCTTTGCGTCCTCGGCATCAATCGGTAAATAACCGATCTCATCAATAATTAATAGTTTATATTTTGTATAGTGTTTTAATCTGCTCTCTAACCGATTTTCTAAACGTGCTTTCTTCAGATTTTGAATTAAATCATGGCACTTAATGAAATAAGTGCTTGTACGTTTCTTCGCTGCCTCAATCCCAATGGAAGTGGCTAAATGTGTTTTTCCTACGCCACTTGGCCCTAGAAAAACTATGTTTTCATTTGCTTCGATAAATCGAAGCGTTAAAAAATCTAAAATTTGTTTTTGATTTATTGACGGTTGAAAACTAAAATCAAAATCCTTTATTTCTTTCAAATGCGGAAAAGCCGCAACCTTCACCATCGATTGAATCATATTTTGTTCACGTACATCAATTTCGTAATTCGTCAGTTTCACTAGCGTATCTACCAGTGACAATTGATGGTTAACGCTGAAGTCTAAGACTTCATTTAAATGCAAGGACATTTGCTTGAGCTTCAAATAATCTAAGTTTTGTATGAGTTGTTGATAGTTTGTTGTTGGATTCATTATTTATACACTTCCCCAATCGCTGCTAAATTCCGTTTTGCTAGATCATCAATATCCGGATAATTTGGCATGGAAACGCCCAAGGCTTCTTGATAATGTGCTTCCTGATAATTTAATTTCTTGTTACTTATAGGGTGTTGCGCAATCAGTTCCGTGTTATAATAAATCCATAATTGATTATCATACACTTGTAAGCCTACTTTCTTTCCTTGGTACTGTGCTGGTACCGAGTATTGGTTTGATTTGTAGAAAATCATGTTGGATGCATTGACTTTTACAAGCGTATGTTTGATCCGATAGGAATCTCTTACTTTCTCAGCTGGTAACTGGAGTAGGTGATTCCTTTCTTTTTTGAATTCTATCGCAGGAATTTTTCCAGTTCCTTGGTGGACCTCATGGTTCACCCGATGAGATAAGTCTTGCACAAATTGATGTAATTCTTCCAAGGTCAACTGACCTTGATAAGCATGAATTTCATCTAATATTTTCATTGTGGTTTCGACTTTTCCTTTTGTCCGTGGACGTCCAGCAATGCATGGCTTCACCTCAAAACCAAAATCCTTAGCGAATTGTGCAAACTTGTCATTTACTCTTCCTGGGGAATGTTCTGTTCTTGCCTCATCCATAATGGTTTTCATATTATCCGTGATGATTTCAGCTGGCACCCCTCCAAGAGCTTCGAATGTTTCTGTTAAGAAGGAAAACAGGACATTTTGTGACTTAGAAATACTCATTAGGAAGGTTCTGAAACGTGAATGAGATAGAATCAGTACTGCAACATTGATTTCAACGTTCTGACCATCCTTTGTTTCAAAAGGAATACTCTCTTTCCAATCCAATTGTGCTTGTTTTCCTATAGGCGTTTCAAAACGTGCTGTGCCTTTAGGAGAAGGAATTCGTTTATCCTCTTCAAAGTAAGCATTAAATTCGGGCGTTTTCGCAATATACGCTCGGAACGTCGATGCTGCACAATCCAGTCCATGATTATCCTTTAAATACTGCCATAGCACACGACGATAATAAAACTTCTGCTTAGCATCTTCCGAAAGTAGTGCCGCAATGATTTCATAGTATTCATCAATTTTGGAAGGCTTCTTTCGTGTACGTTTAGGAATAAATCCATTTAAATATTTATCAATGGTTCTACGATCTACACCTAGATCTCTAGCTAATTGACTTTTATTAATTTTCATCTTCAAATGCTCCATTAGTTGTTTTAATTTTGGTAAGTCTTCAAGACTCTTAATCTCAAAATCAGTTTCCACATTTATCGATATGTACATACTAACCACCTCATGATTAGTATGAAATCTAAAGTCAATTTTGTACATTATTATTCCAGCATTTGTGTACATATTTAAATTATCATTTCTAGTTCCAAGAGGGACTGAATAACGATTTGATTGATATCGTATAGTGTTGTCTTTACGAACAGCCCTTGTTATACTAGAGTAAGGATTTAAGTTAGATAATTTGTTGAGGACTGGTCTTAAGTATTGCTTTTCTTTCTGAAATACTTCGACTGGTCTTTTTTTCGTTGTATTGTGTATTTTATAATTACCAGTGCGGTTCAGCCATTCCCAGCCAGCCTCATTCCATTCATCAATATTTGTGAATTCCCGATGTTTAGCAAAGTTATGTTTGATATATCCTACAACGTTTTCAATTTTCCCTTTGCTTTCCGGATCAGCTTTACGGCATACTCTCAATTTTAATTTTCTTTCTTGTCGATAGGATTCAAACTCCTTTGTTAATATGAGATCTCCACCATTTTCACTAACAAGTATTAATGAATCCTGGTCATAAACAATTTCACGAGGGATGCCCCCAAACCATTGAAATGCATTTTCGTGACAACGTATGACATCACGAGTAGTAAAAGGTCGATCTAACCATTCCATATATTTATATCGTGAATGGGAAAGTACAAACGCTATAAAATATAGTTTTACTTTTTTCTTCCCTCGCGTATATTGATGAGTCTCCCCAAAATCAACTTGTACTTGTTCTCCCATTTCTACTTCTGGAACAGCTTCATAGGATCTGGGGAGTGTTTCCTTTGGAATTCCGTAATTAATCCTCAGTTCACGAACATAGGACCTAACGGTACCTTCGGAAACTTCCAAACTTGAATATCTTTCCTTTAACCAATCTTCCACTTGGGCAGCTGACATGTCAGGATGCTCTTTAAGCCAATGGCTTTTATATGGATCTAACTTTTTAGATCTTGTATTAGTAGAGTCAATCCATTCAACCATCTCCTTAGGGTTTTGATTAAGATACCGGTACAGTGTGGGCCTAGAGATTCCTAACTTCTTAGCCACTTTAGCCTTACTGAATCCCAATTCCAATAATTGTCGTATCTCCACATACACTTCAAACTTGTCCACCTTTCAAATCCTCCATCACCGTTAATATCTCGACAATAAAAATACTAACAGCGATAGAAAACTAATTTAATAGTTTGAACATGAAATGTGTAAAATTTTATTTATCGGAAACTGTCAATTATATTTTATCGGTTACATATTCAGCCATTTGATTCTTATCCATTTCCTTCAGAAGTGAAATCATTTAAGTTTTTGTACACTTTGGCATTTGATTTCCGCAAGGGACTCGATTTGCTTATTCCAAGTTATTGTGAAGAATTTTCAAATGCCGAAGATGTCAGCCTCATTGTAAAAATTTACATTCCGGGCGGGATTAGTCAAGAAAGTATTTCTAAATTGGTATCTTCCTATATACCGGACAAAGAAAATAATCCCCATATCCATTTCATCCTTGAAAAAACGTCTCGAAAAGATCTTTTGTCTTTATATTCTAGCTGCACCTGTTATGTTTCTACTGAAAGGGCCTACGGATGGGGAATGCCGCAGATGGAGATGATGGCGATGGGAAAACCGGTCATTTCCGTTAATTGGGGAGGGGGTACGGAATTTATGAACGACAAGAACGCTTTTCTTATCGAACCCGAACCGGAATTGGAATGGGTGAACTCCGAATTGCAGCGGGCGAGGCCGGTTCACTATTTTGGACATAAATGGGCAAAAGTATCGAAACAAAATGTTATGAATACTATGCGGGAAGCGTTTGAAAACCATCAAAAAAGAGAGGAAATAGCTTTGCAGGCAAAATTTGATATAGCCAATAAATTCTCTGCACAAATGATTGCTGAACAAATAAAGGCAAGATTATTTGATTAATAGGAAGAGTTGCTCTTGCTTAAAGAGATTTTTAGATCGAAAAAGACTGGGAGGGCATCATGAAAAAAGCACTTATAACAGGTATCACCGGTCAAGATGGCTCATATTTGGCGGAACTCCTTCTTGCAAAAGGCTATAAAGTTTATGGATTAAGAAGGAGAACGTCCACCCAAAATTATGAAAATATTAACCATCTATTAAATGAAATTGAATTTATTTCGGGTGACTTGTCCGACTTGCTTCATTGATACAAGCCGTCAAACTTTCTTTTCCGGATGAAGTTTATAACCTCGGTGCACAATCATTTGTAGCCGATTCATGGTCGCAGCCTGTTTTTACAGGAGAAGTCACGGGCCTTGGTGCATTGAATATGTTGGAAGCCATAAGGCAAGTAAAACCGGATGCTCGATTTTACCAGGCTTCAAGCTCAGAAATGTTTGGAAAGGTTGTTGAAATCCCTCAAAATGAAAAGACACCGTTTTATCCGCGAAGCCCTTATGGAGTTGCGAAAGTATTCGCGCATTGGATTACAGTTAATTATCGTGAGAGCTTCGATTTATTTGCATGTTCGGGAATATTGTTCAACCATGAATCACCGCGAAGAGGTATCCAATTTGTCACACGTAAAATAACGGATGCTGTTGCAAAAATTAAATGCGGTCTCCAAAAAGAACTTCGGCTAGGCAATCTTGATGCAAAAAGGGATTGGGGCTTTGCAGGGGACTATGTCAAAGCGATGTGGCTAATGCTTCAGCAGAAAGAGCCGGATGATTATGTCGTAGCAACAGGTGAGACCCATACGGTTCGCCATTTTGTTGAACTTGCCTTTAATTATGTCGGATTGAATTGGGAAGATTATGTCATTCAAGATCCGAAATTTATGAGACCGGCAGAAGTGGATTTGCTTTTAGGCGATCCGAAAAAGGCAAAAGAAAAATTAGGCTGGGAGCCGGAAGTTTCTTTTGAAAACTTAATAAAAATGATGGTTGAACATGATCTGAAAAAGTATAGAGGAATCAAATGAAGGCACTCATTACAGGGATAACCGGATTTGTCGGAAAACATCTTGAATACTTTTTGAAGGATAAAGCCGAGGTATATGGTACGTCAAGGAAAAGCAGGAGCGAGAACCATATTTATCGATTAAATTTATTGTCCGAGATCGAAATCTTTCAATTGATTAAAAAAATAAAACCTACACATATTTTTCATCTGGCCGGATTAAGCAATGTAAAAGACTCATGGGAACATAAAGCGGATTTCATTCAGGCAAATGTGATCGGAACCGTTCATCTATTAGAAGCAGTGAGAAAAGCAGATGACCACATCAAGGTAATGACGGTAGGATCTTCAGAAGAGTATGGAATCGTTCCTGAAGGAGCAGGCAAAGTTCGAGAAGAAGCTCCATTGAATCCTATAAGTCCATATGGATTAAGCAAATGTGCAATAAGTATGCTTGTGAAATTGTATTATAAATCGTATGGATTGAACGTAACACATGCCAGACCATTTAATCATATCGGCCCCGGACAGAGGTTGGGATTCGTATCAACCGACTTTGCGCATCAAATAGCCTTGATCAATAAAGGGATCGTTGAAGAAAATAAAATTAATATAGGGAATTTACAAACTGTAAGGGATTTTACAGATGTAAGGGATATCGTTGAAGCATATTACGAAATCGGGCGTTATGGCAAAGCGGGGGAAGTTTATAATGAGTGTACCGGCCAAGGAGTTGCGATTCAAAATCTATTAGAGATTCTTTTATCTTTTTCAAACAAAAAAATTGAACCGATCGTTGATCCGAATAGAATGAGAGCTGCAGAAATCCAGAGATTGGTAGGAGATCCTGAGAAATTGTTCAAGTTAACGGGATGGAAACCGAAACGAAATCTTAAGGATACATTAAGAGACATTTACATTGATCGGTTAAATAAACTGTGAAAAGAAGGTTCTGTAAAAAAGACTCCATTTTGTCCTGACTGTTTTTCATCTTAGAATAGAAAAAAACTATAGTGGAGAAGAATTTCTCCACTCTGATTTTTATAAAAAATTAATTTTTATTATTTATAGTAATACTTTACTAATTCATCCATCCTCTGATAGATTTGTTGTCCGATCGTATGTTTGGAAAATCGGGGGAATAAATCTTTCCTTGCTTTTTTACCCTTTTGCTTTGCTTCTTCTGGATGATTGTACACATGCCTCATCAAGTTTTTGAGATGATCCACACTTGGCTCAGCCCATTGATGGCCGTGAAAATGAGCCGGCATATTGTTTGGATCAACGGGAATTAACCCCTCTATATGAATGAAATAGCTGTTGTCTTCGTTCATATATGCTTGTTGGCCGCTCCATTTTGTACCGATGGTCGGCAGCTCCATGGCCATAGCTTCCATATACGGGCGGCCCCACCCTTCGCCCCGTGAAGGCAATACAAAACAATCAACTGCCGCATATAATCCAATCATTTCCTCTTGGGACAAAGTTTCTTGTATGATATGAACATGCGGTAATTTTGTTAAGCCAAGCTTTTTCGTTAAATCTTTTATTTTCAAATATGGATTTGTATTCGGTTCATTAATTTTTGACACCTTCAATATGAGGGCCACATCTTCATCTTCATTAAATTCCTCAAAATATGCCCGAAGCAGGATTTCCCATCCTTTTCGAATACTCCAATCAAATACGGACAAAAATTTAAAAGAGGCTGATTCTTTTAACGGGTATGGGGGCACATTGTGCGGATCATATTTGTTCTCATCTAATGGTGAAGGGATGATTTTTATTCGTTCAAGATTGACACCTGCCGAAGCAAACGTTTCTCGATTAAATTCAGATGGAACCCAAACTTCAGTCATTTCATTCAAAATGTCTACCCATGACGCAGGCAAAGAATCTGTTTCAAACATCGTTCTCGCGATCGAAATCGGCGCAATCGGAAACGAAAAGAAACTCGCGGGCGCCGCTTGATAATGAATCAAAGGTGATTGGATTTGTTGTTTCTGCAACGCTGACAAATACGTTTTCATGTCAGAAGGATACAAGTCAGGCGGCGGCACACGATCCATGGGGTGTATTTTCACCTGCAAAGGATATGGCCGGATTCCGTCCAAGAAATGTTTTTGTTCTTCGGCATAACCTGATGAATTGAATAACGGACTTTGCCACAAAATCTCGTAATTCGTACTTTGTATCCGTTTCTTCGTACGATCGATGCGTTCATCTATTTGTTTGAGGGCTTCTGCTGCAGCCGTATGATCACTTCCGAATTCAAGGGCCTTTCTATACGCTTTTTCAGCATGGAAGTCATTGCCCATGTCCAAATAACAGTTACCTAACTCATGAAATAATTCCGGCAATGATTTCGTTGAGCCTTTTATACACTTCTTAAGATAGAATATTTCATGAGAACGTAATGAAGGATTGATTGCTGCTGCTTTTTTAAATGCATCAAAGCCCGCTTGAAAATTTTGATTTTGAAAATAACAAATTCCGAGAAAACTCCAAACATCCGCTTGAAGGCTTTCAGACTCAGCGTCCATTACATTCGTAATAAAAAGAAGATGATGGATTGCGTTTGTATAATCGTTCATCTTCATATAAACAAGCGCTGTATTATAGCGAGTTTCCAAGGAATCCGGATATTCTGAAAGAATGTCAAGAAAGAGTTTGATTGCATCTTCGCATCGATTTGCGTGATAAAGCTGCTTACCGAAAAGCAAGCGAATATAAAAATCTCCTTTATATTTCAACCACTCTCACCTCTGGTTGAGATTTACTTTTTTCTATTCGTACAAGAAGGAAAGTATAAGGGGAGACTATTAGTCCCCCCCTCATATAAAAAATATTAAAATAATATTTCTTAAGGCAGCGGAGTGATCGCGATCAAATCAAGAATGTTTTCAAACTTGAATTGAAGCAGCATTTCTTTTTTGATAACGTCACGAAGAGTTCTTTGAACATTCGCATCAAGAGTGAGGAGATCGGATAACGAAACATCTGCTGGAGTAAAGGTGGTTCCTGTTGTTGGTAATGTTCCTAGAACGAATTGAAGCTTCTCTGCTTCAGCATTGATGATATGAGCTAAAGCCAGTTCCTCAAGGGCAATAGAAGCTAAAAGCAACGGAATAGTCTGCTCAGTCGTAACCGAAATGAGAGGGGTAATATTAGGAATATTAGCTTGGGACATCATTTTCACCTCTTTTATTAGTTTCAGTTGTAATATATTAGGCCGGGCTTCATAATGACTTACCTATTTTTCAATCTGAAGCACTTATTATACTTTTTCTTAAGATTTTGTTATGAATTAATAGATAATACACTAGTAATTAATGTTTCATTATCACAATCTTCCGGTAAGTCTCCAAAGATGTCGGGATGTTCTGCCGTCAACTTACGGAGAGCATCTACAGGGGAAACGAATGTTTGTGACAGGCTTGCAGCTTGTGCATAGGCTTTCGCAGCTTCCTCAATTTGCCCCAGCTTTTCGAGGCAGCACCCTTTATAGTACATCACTTGAAAGCTGCCTACTCCTTTTAAGGTTAGATGCTGTAAATTCTCTTCTCCCAATTCAAGGCAGTGTTCAAACACCTCCAAAGCTTCTTTGAACGAATCCTTGACATATAAAATCAAGCCTTTGTAAAAATGCAAATCTACATAATCCGGATAGAGGGAAACCGCTCTGTCGATACCGGGCCATGCTCCGTCAATGCTGCCAGAGCTGATTAATATCGAATACTTTAATCGATACAGCAGGGAAGGCGGTGTTTTTAACTGCTTCAGAAAACCCATTATGGCACGATTAACATAATCGAAGGCCTTGCTATATTTGTGTTTTGCAATTTAAAAATCCAGCGTTTTGCAAGATTTTTTTCCAGCACCTTGCTCTTCATTTTATAGGTTCATATAGGAATTTTTTAATCGATAACTTGGTCCGGTAAATGTAAGTAAATAACTGTGATGTACGAGTCTGTCAATTATTGCAGTTGTCATTCTCTCATCATGAAAAATACTGTTCCATTTGCTAAATTCAAGATTTGTTGTAATGATAATACTTCTCCTCTCATAACACGAGGCAACCACCTGGAAAAGAAGCTGCGCTCCTTCCCGGCTAACTGGAATATAGCCCCATTCATCACAAATTAAGAGATCCGCCTTTTCTAGCTGACTGATTGTTTTATGCAAGGTACCTGCCTGTTTTGATTCGATTAATTCATTCACCAATGCTGCAGTTCGATAAAACTTTACGACTTTTCCTTGATTACACGCTTCCACTCCAAGAGCCGTCGCCAGATGAGTTTTGCCCGTTCCAACACCTCCATACATTATTAGATTTTCTTTTCTATCAATGAATGCTGCCGTTCTTAATTCGTCTACCGAAAGCTTTGCAGGCAGTTCTATTCCTCCGAATTCATATCCTTCAAATGTCTTAAAGGTATCAAAGTTGGCCTGTTTTAATAACCGGTTTTTTCTAGTGATTTTTCGATGCTTTACCTCCAATGCAAGGAGCTCTGCCAGAAACTCTTCATGAGTTTCTGCTTGTATGCTCGAATAATGTTCTGCTATTCGGTTTCCGAGTTTCAGTTCTTTACAGTATGCTTCTATTTGGCTTCTCATTTGACACCACCGCCTAAAAGTTGATCATAACTGGTCCAATTTGCTTCAAAAACCTCTTCTTGTTTTAAATGTTCCGGAATCTGAATTTCTGGTAAATCCTCTAATTTCCCAGTTATTCGATACCAGGTGGTCAAAATGCTGTCTGTATCTGTTTGCCCCAGTTTTATACTCTCGACCAATGCCTGTGTTGCAGTTTCAATATCTCCTTCTTCCTTAATGATTTGGGACAGGAGCCGTAAGGCTTCTTTCTTTTTGCTTGTATATGATAAATAATCTTGCCATGGGTCCGGCAATTCGCGAAAAAACGGCATCTGTTCAAAAGATTTAGGTCTTCTGGCCATCAAATCCAAATAAGGTATCCATTTCATGGATTCTAAGTTCTCTCCGTACAACCTTTGGTGTTCGACCACCATATGGTATTCATCATCTAATACGATAATTGTTTCGTATGTAATTTTTAACCACACTTCCTGGGATGCGAGGGAAGGTGAGGTAGAATACCGGTTTTTTTCAAAGCGAACCTTGCCATATTTATCTGCTCTTGCTTTTATCAACCTGTGAACATCAAATGATGTTTTAGGTAATTCCCAAATGGGTTTCTTGTCTTCCTCAAACAATGTTGCGATTTGCTTTTCTTTTCGGTAATGTGGTCGTTTCATATCCTCCTCACAGCGAATAAGTAAGGATTGATTAAAGGCGTTCATATCTTTAATGATTGGGATGGGAACCAGGAAATTACGTCGATGATAGCCCACTTTATTTTCGACATGCCCCTTTTCGTGGCCGCTGTTAGGATTACAGAAAATAGGCTGAAAGTTATAATGGAGGGCAAATTTCTCGAACTGCGGTACTAGCTTGCGTTCCCCATTTTTGTAAATACTAATGACAGCTGCCGATAAATTATCAAACCAAATCTTTTTTGGAACGCCCCCAATATATTCAAATATCTGTTTTAACCCCTGAAGAAGACATTCTTGATTTTGGGCTGGCATCGCTTGCATAAAGCCAGCATTACTGTAAGGAAATGATAAATTTAAATAGTAACCTTCTTTTTCAACTCCTGCTGACTCGTCTTGATAAGTATAGCTCCCAAAGTCTACTTGCGCTGTTCCAGGAGAATGTTCAAGTGGCAAGTATCCTTCATTAGCGTCATAAAGCTCTTTCTTTTTTGTGGATACATAATATTGAACGGTCCGGTATGAAACATTAAAGTCATCCCCAAACATGGCTTTTAGGCGATGAAAAACACGGGCTCCAGTATGGCGTTGTTTCTTTGGAGCTTTCATGTCCTCTTGAAGCCACTGATCGATAAGAGGTTTATAAGGATCTAATTTTGATCCTTTAATTTTTTTCCGTTCCGAAGGAAGGGAATTATCATCCTCTTTATAGGCATATTTCTTAACAGTTTTAAAATCATGATTAGTCTCTCTGGCTATGGCTCGTAAAGAGAGCCCTTTATATTGATGCAAATACTTGATATGATGTTGTTGAATCATTGAAAGCATCCTTTCTTCCTCCTCTAACTGACATTTCACGCCAATTAGAAGGTTAGTAGAGAAGAGGGGTGCTGGCAATGATTTTTTTTTCTTACTGCAGGATTTTTATTTTGCAATTTGCGCCATTTCTATTTTGCAATAAACAGCTATATTGCTTTACACGATAATATTCACTTGCAATATGGTATTCGATCCATGGACTGTAATCTTTTTGTTCAAGCTCTTTTTCTAACATGCTGATATTTCGTTCAAACGTAAGCGTCAAATAATCCCCACCTAAAAAATAGATGGGGATTTCGTTATGATTTAGGTATTCTTTTTAAACACTCGACAAACTAAGGGGATGGTTGATGACCAAGGCATTAATTGATCCAAGGCATCTTTATCTTTGGTATCCATGTTTGGTAATTTCTCAAAGAGATAAGTGAGATAGGTAAATGGATTTAAGTTATTCTCTTTAGCTGTCTCAATCAAACTGTATATTGTCGCACTGGCCCTAGCGCCTCGGGTGGTATTGGCAAACAGCCAATTTTTCCGGCCAATGACAAATGGCTTGATCGAACGTTCGCTGCGGTTATTATCGATTTCTAAACGGCCATCTTTTAAAAAGCCCACTAATTTATCCCATTGGTTCAGGCAATATTGGATTGCTTGGCCTAGGGCGCTTTTTGGGAGAACTTTTGGTTGTTGAGTTTTAAGCCATGCTGAAAAAGCCTCCAGCACTGGCTGGCTGCGTTCCAAACGACTTTGATAGCGTTCTTCAGGGGTTGAATCCTTTAAGTCACGCTCTATCGCAAAAAGTCGGTTACAAAAATCGAGCCCTTCCTTGGCAGCTACCGGAGCTGGTTGCTTTGAAGCCGGCAGAGCCTTTAAGGCCTCATCAAACTTGCGCCTTGCATGCGCCCAACAACCGACCAGGGTTACATGAGGAAGCCCTTGATAACCCGAGTAGCCGTCCACATGAAGGTAGCCCTTGAAACCATTCAGAAACTTGCGAGGATGTTCCTTTCCCCGTGTCTGTTGGTAATCATAAAGAGTAATCGGCGGACCTTCTCTTCCTGTGCGATAAAGCCACATATACGAAGTGGATGTGGCCTTTCGGCCCGGTTCATGGAGCACCTGTAAAGTGGTTTCATCCGCATGGAGAATATCCTGTTTGAGTAAATGATCCTTCATCCGATCATAAATTAAACGCAGCCACTGATCTGCGCCATAGATCATCCAGTTCGCCATTGTCTGCCGGGATAAAGTAAACCCAAGTCGTTCAAACTGCTTTTCTTGTCGATAAAGAGGCAGCCCTTCCACATATTTTTGGCACATCACATACGCCATGCTTGAAGGGGAAGCTAAGCTGCCCGGATAGACAGGCTCCGGCATAGACGCTGTCACAATTGGGGTATTGATCTCCTCATGTTCACAACGGCGGCAGGCGTAGACATAACGGACATGCTTTACCACTTTTACTTCAGCCGGAATGACTTTGATTTCTTGACGCACTTCCGTGCTCATTTCATGTAAAGATCCACCGCAACACGAACAAACCTGCTCTTCTGCGGAAAGACGGTATTCAACCGTTTCCGTAGGCAGGTCTTCCAGCATCGATTCACGTTGACCACGTTTTTTACGACGACGGTAGGTAATGGTTTCAGAAGCAGGCTCCTCTAAAACGGAGGCTGCTTCTACCTCTGCTTCATTAAAGAGCGAAAGCTCTAATTGATCGGCATGTGTTTTTTCACTTGAAGAGCCAAATCGTCTTTTTTGGCTGAGGCGAAACTGCTCCTCATACCATTTCAGTTTCGCAGTAAGTTCAGCCACTTGCTTTTCAAGAGATTCACAACGCTTTTGAAAATATTCAGTTGGTTGGGTGAGTGTTTTCGTTGTCTTTTTCATACTTTATCTATTCGACAAATGATGATTCATTCCTTTTAAAAATGAGTGTGCAAATAAAAAATTTTAAAGAATATGTTTTTTAGATAACTGTCCTTGCGGTGACTTCAGGATGAGCCTGGCGCTGTTCAAGCGGAAGCCCATCAAGCAACCAACGAAGCTGGCGGCGGCTTATTTTTAGCGGTGCATCACTTTCTTCCGTTGGCCATTGAAATTTTCCTTGTTCTAAACGTCTATAATAGAGCCAGAAGCCGTTGTGCTCCCAATGAAGGATTTTCAGTTTATCCCGATTGCGATTGCAAAAGACAAAGTAGCTAGGCGAAAAGGGATCTAAATCGAAACCCTCTTTCACCAACGCAGCCAGGCCATCAATGGATTTGCGCAAGTCTGTGCTCCCTCGAGCGAGATAAACATTCGTGATCATGGTTTCGTTTAACATAGCGACCTCAACGTCCTTACGACATCCGCAAGGAAAGATGGGTCGAAGCCTGGTTTCACCTCTATGGATGCTTGCCCTATAGTAATCTGTATGGTGTTTTTTGATTCGCTATATTGTTCATCCATTGTGACTGAAACCCATTTAGATGACGGTGTTGAGATCCGATTCGTGTTTTCAATTTTTCTAAGCCAATATTTTAATTGATGAAGTTTCACATTATTGTCTGCACACCATTTGGATTGGGTCTGTCCACTATTCCTAAAATCGGCGATCCGAAGTTCCCATTCTTTTCGCAATTCTGCTTTTGACATCAAAAAACCTCCTCAAATATTGATTTGAGGAGATTATCTCAAAGTGTCATCTAGGTTAATAGGTGGGAACTATTTTACGGTTACGTTTCGGTTCGCCCTCGTCGCACTCTATATGAGTGCGTGGATTGAAATTTTTTTCTCCCGGTTGTCATTATGAAAGACATATACGTCGCACTCTATATGAGTGCGTGGATTGAAATAGCGCTTTCCGATGATTTGGAAAGAGCACAAACTGTCGCACTCTATATGAGTGCGTGGATTGAAATATTCGCTTCCGGATAAATGGAATCTAACAGGAACGTCGCACTCTATATGAGTGCGTGGATTGAAATCTTGCTCTGTCGCCAAAAATTACAACTGCACTCGGGTCGCACTCTATATGAGTGCGTGGATTGAAATGGTTATGATACCAATCGTATGTTACCTGGAGTTGTCGCACTCTATATGAGTGCGTGGATTGAAATTTTTATTCGGGCGTGAAAACGCTCTTGCTCAATCGTCGCACTCTATATGAGTGCGTGGATTGAAATTATCTCAAATCGATATAATTTAAAATTATCTCTAGTCGCACTCTATATGAGTGCGTGGATTGAAATTGTCTAATGGATGAGGTCGCTCCGTATTTAAACGTCGCACTCTATATGAGTGCGTGGATTGAAATCTTCGATGGATTAATTCCACAGTAAAAAAATAAGTCGCACTCTATATGAGTGCGTGGATTGAAATGTTTCCTGCGCCATTTTGTGCGACTGCTGCGTTTGTCGCACTCTATATGAGTGCGTGGATTGAAATCTGTGGGATGAATCCGAGCTGCAAGAAATAGTCCGTCGCACTCTATATGTGTGCGTGGATTGAAATCCCGTCTACTTGAAAAAGGTATCACTGAAACCAAGTCGCACTCTATATGAGTGCGTGGATTGAAATATCTTTCTCCCATTCTACAAAACTACCTTCCGCAGTCGCACTCTATATGAGTGCGTGGATTGAAATATCTACAAAAGCTAGTGAAGTATTGGGGAATGGGATGTCGCACTCTATATGAGTGCGTGGATTGAAATTCAACATTTTATTTTCACAACGCCAGAAATCACTAGCGTTGCACAAAAAACATAAGAAAAAGTCAAGAGTATAAAATTGGGATTATTTTAAATAATATCCCAAAAAATGTATGGTTTGAATATTCTGATTTTATATTTCTGAGTATTTAAGAAAAAAAGGATAAGGGGACCTATTTGAAGGTAGTCCTTATCCAGATTTTTACAAATAAATAGGGTCATATGTTAAATCATCTAAATGCTGTACATCTCCTTTTTCAAACTGTGCTAGGGTTTCAATGAAAATTTGTTCATGGTTAAGTGGCCTTCGTCCATATGATGATCGATCAGGTGTTTTAAATAGTTCTTTTATAAATTCGAAGAAGCTTTTTGACCAATATTCTTCTATAAATTCAAACATCTCAAGGAGCGTTCCCTGATAACTTACTTTTTTCTTCATCAATAAAGTTAAACAAAAAGTAATCATGGCTATGTAAATTTGGTTGAAAACAGCATTCGCGCTCTTTCCATAACATCTTTTAATGATTAAATGCTGCTTCATCCACTTGAAGAAAAGTTCAATTTGCCAGCGATTACGGTAAAGTTCACTAATTTCTTGTGCACTCATTTTTGCATCATTGATGATGATAGATAGGGTATTTCCTTGACTATCTTTCGTTTCTATCAGTCTAACGGGATATTTCATCCTTCCCAGTTTTACTATTGCTTCCCGAGAAATGTTTGACGACGGGTCAACGGGAAGTTCTTCAATGACATGGATGACAGTGTTTTCCTTGATACGAGTACAAAATCGAATATTATGACGGCAGTACTCATCGAACTTTTTAAAATCAAAGTAACCCCGGTCAAACACATGGAGCGCATCCTTATCGATTATCATTAAACCATCTAACTGTGTGACATCTGCTGGTCTAGCAGGAGTAATCATGATTTTGTCTGGGAAAGTTTCCCCTTCATGAAATACTACTCGAGTATGGATTTTAACTCCAGCTTTTGTATTTCGAAAATCAGCCCATCGATACTGGCTAAGGCATAAGGAGATGGTTGTTGAATCAATAAGATGGATTTTTCCTAGTAAATCATCGCCCTTTTCTTTTCCGAATTCCCGATAGATTTGTTCAACCAAGTGATGCAAAATAACTTCAAAAATCTCCGGGGGTAGATCGGAGAGTTTGCGAGAAAGTTGAGATTTACTAATACTTTTTAAGCCAAGTTCTTTCTGTAATTTCTTTTTGTTTTTCACCTTGAAACTGATTTTTTTTAGGCTATCAAGCTGCTTCAATTGGGCATATATAAAAAGTTTCGTAAATGTTAGGCTATCCAGCTTTTTCACATATTTATCAAGCTTCATCTGATCAATCATTTTTAAAAAAACTTTTTCATCCATTGGTTGGATGTATTCCTTAAATACTGTTTTTATGGTATTCTTGTCCATAGAGGTCTCCTTATAATTGGGATTTGGACAGGACTACCTACCTTCCACCTAATTATAAGGTTTTTTTATGCACTTTTGAACAAAAAATACCATTAATTACAAATTATTCAATAAAAATTTTATGGGAAAAGCCTTGACAAATTAAATTTTATTTAATGCAACGCTAGTGGCCAGAAATGAAGTCGCACTCTATATGAGTGCGTGGATTGAAATTTGTGGTTTCCCTTGCTGATAGCCTTCTACATCAAAGTCGCACTCTATATGAGTGCGTGGATTGAAATCGTATGAATGGTTCGTGATGAATTGCGACTTAGGTCGCACTCTATATGAGTGCGTGGATTGAAATACCACTAACAAAAGTACCATTATCCCTGTAACCCGTCGCACTCTATATGAGTGCGTGGATTGAAATTCTTTATCTAATCGTTTTGACAATGTTTCTTGCGTCGCACTCTATATGAGTGCGTGGATTGAAATCGAATTGCTGACCAATTTTACAAATTAGCCATAAGTCGCACTCTATATGTATAATGGACCCATAAAACTAGACACGAAATGAGGAGATGTTAAAGTAGGTTTATGAAAAGAAAACGATATACACCAGAGTTTAAATCCCAGATCGTGTGAATCGGCTACACTTAACTGGACAAAAAAATTAAGGTCAAGAAGACTAACCACCAAATCTGGGTATACTGCTAATCAAGCATAAGAGATCCCATACCAGCAACTTTACTAGGAGAGGCGGGTATGCTAGCCTGTTTGGCAAGCCAGATGTTTTCATCATCTGGTTTCCTGGCTGGGAAAGCATGCCCGTAGAGGCTCCTTGTCAAGTTGCGGTGTTTACCCTCTAAATCTGGAAGTCTACTTCATCTCATTCAGTTAATGGAGGTACGCCGATATGACGAGAGCTAGAAGAACATTTACTCCCGAATTTAAAGCTCAAATGGTCAAACTATATGAAAGTGGTAAGCCTAGAAAAGACATTATAAGTGAATACAATTTAACGCCTTCGGCATTAGACAAATGGGTGAAACAGAGCCAAACATCTGGTTCATTTAAAGAGAAGGACAACCGAACACCTGAAAAAGAAGAACTGATCAAGCTTCGTAAAGAAAATCAGCGTTTACTGATGGAGAATGATATTTTAAAGCAAGCTGCGCTGATATTAGGACGAAAGTAAATGTGATTAAAAATAATCGTCACAAATACTCGATATCAGCAATGTGCGACGTCCTACAACTCCCAAGAAGTACCTATTATTATGAAGCAAAAGAGCAATCTAAATCAGATGATGAACTTACTGTTACCATAATCGATATTTTTCATAAAAGCCGCCAGAACTATGGCACTCGTAAGATAAAACATGAGTTGAAAAAGCTCGATAAAATTGTATCTAGAAGACGTATTGGCCGAATCATGAAAGAAAATGGGCTAGTATCAAAATATACAGTTGCCCAGTTTAAGCCACATGTGGATAAATGTAATGAATCTAAAGTTGAAAATGTGTTGAATCGAGAATTTGATCAACAAAAGGAATTAACGGTTTTAGTCAGTGATTTAACATACGTAAGGGTCCAAAATAATTGGCATTACATATGTTTATTTGTTGATCTTTACAATCGAGAAATTGTTGGACATAGTGCCGATCCTAATAAAGATGCTGGACTAGTCTACAAAGCACTATCAACGATTAAAACTGATTTAAGACAAATTCAATTATTTCACACAGACCGAGGAAACGAGTTTAAAAACAAGACAATCGATGAAGCTTTAGAAACATTCGAGATTAATCGGTCGTTAAGCATGAAAGGTTGCCCATATGATAACGCAGTAGCCGAAGCCACATTTAAAATTATCAAGACAGAATTTGTAAAAGGAAAATATTTTGAAAGTTTAGAACAGTTAAAGTTGGAATTAGACGATTATGTTCATTGGTTTAATCATATAAGAATTCACGGATCACTGGGGTATTTAAGCCCAATTGAATACAAAATAGAACACCTTAAAAAAATTGTCTAGTCTAGTGTTGACATACCAGTGCTAGAGGTCCTAAAAGAAGAAAAAACTATGAGTGAAATTGCTTCCTCTCATGGAATCCATGTGAATCAGATCCGGCAATGGAGGAATGCATTTCTTGAACAAATGCCCCAGTTGTTTGCGAAAGAAAATAAGAAAGTAGATCAAATGAAGGCTGACTATGAACAACAAATTGAAAACCTTTATGCCGAAGTCGGTCGTTTAACCACGCAATTGTCGTGGCTTAAAAAAAATCTGGCCTTAAGGAGTAGGGCAGAACGTATTGACATGATTGATTGGGACGATGCAGAACTCCCTATTGCCACCCAGGCTTAATTGCTCGGACTCAATCGGTCCAGCTTGTATTATAAGCCTGTGGAGCTATCTCCTGAAGAAGTGTTCATCAAGCACCGAATTGATGAAATTTACACCAAGTATCCGTTTTTTGGCTCCCGGCGGATCACGGCCGTTCTGAATGAAAACGGGTTACACATTAACCGAAAGGCCGTTCAGCGCCATATGAGGGAGATGGGGATTGCCGGGATTTCACCTGGCCCCAACCTTAGTAAGCACAACCTGGAACACCGGATTTATCCCTATCTTCTTAGAGATCTCGACATCACTCACCCCAACCAGGTATGGGGGATTGATATCACTTACATCCGGCTTCAACGCGGTTGGATGTATCTCGTCGCCATTATTGACTGGTATTCCCGTTACGTCGTTAGTTGGGAGCTGGATCAGACGCTGGAAATCGATTTTGTCCTTGAAGCCGTCAAACGGGCGCTGTCGCACGCTCAACCTGAGATTATAAACAGTGATCAGGGTAGCCGCTTCACCAGCCCGAAATATACCGAGCTAGTACTGGATAAGAAAGTTCAAATCAGTATGGACGGCAAAGGTCGGGCTCTTGACAATATTATTACCGAGCGATTGTGGCGGACGATTAAATATGAAGAGGTCTACTTGAAGGAATACGAGAGTCCAAGAGAAGCAAGAAAAGAGATCAATAACTATCTCCATTTCTATAACCATGAACGCCCTCATCAATCATTAGGCTATAAACCACCTGCCTCTGTTTATGGCCTGTGAGTGATTCATCCTTTATAGAGGATCCTTCTCACGGGAGAACCTGTCAAGGATTCGGCAGAGCCCTCGCTTCGCTCGCCCTTGACAGAACCTCCCCTGAGAAGGAAAAATAAATGCAGGATGAATCACTCCAAAAAAATGTGTACTCCCACTTTATTGGCCTCAATGAGCACCCCAAGCTCTAGAATGCAGATATCCTTTTTGGTTTCTGCCCCACCTTAAAAAAATAAAATTAGTGTCTTGATGATGGGGTCCACCATAATGGTGCGTGGATTGAAATAACTCATGCATTATTCAAACGAGCCAATGAAGAAAGTCGCACTCTATATGAGTGCGTGGAACAAGCTACATTGCAAAAGGTCGCTGAAAAGCCATTTGAATGGGAAGACATTCAAATGCCTCCGGGATTTGTTTATTGCAAAATAAAAGTGCAGAGATGTGCAGAGAATTTGTATTGTACCAACTTTACATGGAGAGGTGGGCGTGATAGCCTTGATAGGCTAGCCAGCCCTTGATGTGGCTGGATTTCTGGCTGGATAGTCACGCCCATAGAGGCTCCATGTCAAGTTGCAATTCTCTGCACCCCCTGTTGCAAATCTATGTATTTTTCGATTGAAAAAACACCGGGATTAAACAGAGAATAACTGTTACAGGGTGAATTTATAGAAAAACAGGAGAATCTAATCTTTTATGGTGGGGTTAGAGCTGGAAAAACTTTTCTCTCAACCTTGATAGCATTAAATACCATCCAAAAACAAGGGAAAAGAGTGAAATTTATTACAGCTGCAGCCCTGGTAAATACCTTATTAGAAACAAATGAAAAGGGATTATTGGGGCGATTTTTTAAACAAATTGAAAAACTAGACTTATTGATAATAGATGAACTGGGGATATATTCCTCTGCGTGTTATGAAACCAAAAGTTTGATTGTGACCACCAACCTACAATTCGGGCAGTGGAATCACGTGTTTGGCGATCCAACCTTGACAGAAGCAGTTATTGATCGGTTTATCCACCATTCATATTTATTGATTTTTAACGGTGATAGCCGTCGGTTAAGAGATTCAATCTTACACAGTAAATAAAACGGGAGTGGCAAGTGGTGCAATTTTAATTGCCATTTGATACATTTTTTACTTGCAAAAAAACCATATATGACTCCCCAAGCGATAGAAGACCAAATTCGGCAAATTGCATAGGTCATCTCATAGCTGGCTGTGCACTCACTTTATATGGAGTGGCGGGCATGATAGCCTAGTGTGGCGATGCCGATGTTTGCGGCATCTGGCTTCTCGGCAGGAAACACATTCCCGCAGAGGCTCAATGTCAAGCGACATGGCCCAACTTACATTTAATCGGGCATGGCTGGAGAAATAATAAACTTTTTTGTGTCCGGAAATTTGACCTAGATCCAATATTGACAATACGAACATTTGTTCTTATAATATATTTAAAATAAATAAATGTGGGAGGACTTTTGTATGGAGGAGATGGAAAGAAAAAAAATAAAAAGAACGTTAGAGATAGACGAAATCATAAAACTTTATCTTGAAGGTAGTAGTACCACTGAAATCGCAAAGCTTTCTAATGTATCTCCAAGATATATTAGAATGATTTTATCTGATTACAAAATTGGAAAAAGATCATTTGGGAATTGGAAGCGTCGGTATAAGTTAAATGAAGATTATTTCAAGACTTGGTCAAAAAATATGGCTTACATCCTAGGTTTTTTTATTGCGGACGGTTTTATCTCCAATGATCTTCAAACGATCGGATTCGCTCAAAAAGAAAAATATATTTTAGAACAAATCAGGAACGAATTGGGGTCTAATCAACCAATTTTTCAAAATAAGCAAACCGGCGTTTATATGCTAAATCTTAATAGCAAAATTATGAAAAAGGATTTGATGGAAATAGATGGAAATACATGGTATTACACCAAATAAGTCATTAGATGTAAAATTTCCTTATGTTCCAGAAATTTATTTAAATCATTTTATAAGAGGCTATTTTGACGGTGATGGAAATATTTATTCCCGCGGTTATTTAGTTAGTTTTGTTGGGGGTTCTCTGGATTTTATGATTGCATTGGAGAATCATCTTAAAAAAAAAGATATGAAGTTTATTTAACTAAAAAAGAAAAACATATTCGTTTATATATTAGTGGACGAAAAACTATTAAGGAATTTTACAACTGGATTTATCATGATAATGGGTTATATTTGAAACGCAAATTTGAAGCTTTTCCTGATAAAAACTTAGACTTAGAAACATTACAAGATGCGAAATTAAAAAGAACAAAACATGCTGTTTCACAAAGAAAAAAAGTCTTTATTGATGAATACAAAAAAAGCCTTTGCATTCATAAAGCTTGTGAAACTGCTGGAATTAAATTAGGAACTTATTATAGATGGTTGAGACAAGACAAAAAATTTAGCGAACGATTTTATCAGATAGAGAAAAAGTAGTTAGGTATGCAAAAACTACTTATATATTTTTTAAATTCTAGTAGACATAATATATATTCTCGGAAGTTAAATCATGAAAAACAATTCTAGTCTCATATCGAAAGTATACTAGATAAATTGAGACAAAACGAAAAATTTTTTTAATAAATGGTTCTTAACTCTTTATTCTTTACTTTGAATTCCCTTATTCTAATAAATTTTCAAAGCTCAATTCGAAACATATTCGTTGCTGAATTAGCCAGTGCCAACAATTTATCGTGTTTAATTGCGTAATGTTTATCTGTCAGACCTTTCCTTTGTTTTATAATGCGCATCTCTTTAAGTTTACATAATATTATTATGATAGCTATTCTTTGTTGATACAAACTTCTAATGTTGTGTTTTTGGTTGTGTACTTTTAGTTTAAGATTATCATTCTTATATATGCTTATATATGCAATTTTTAGAAAAAATAAAAAGCCGTCTCACAAAAAGACGACAATTCTTAATTAAGATCCCTTTTAAGTTGATCTATCCAAAAACTTAATTCATCATATTCTTGTTTCGTTTCAGTTTGTTTTAATAAATACTCAATATCTAAAACTTCAAAGTTTTTAGCTAATAACCTAAATCCCCAAATACTGTCCTCTTCGGATTTCCAGTGAACTGCAGCTCTCAATCTATCAAGAATAATATCTTCTATTGAAATTAAATAAACATAATTTTCATCATCTATATAAACTTTAGCAACTTTTTCATAACTGCCAACTAAATCATTAGACGGTATTTCAACAGCAATTTCAATATCTTGATGATAAAAATGCCTTCCTTCTTTTTTAAATCCCAAAGAAAAAAGGACATCTTCAATTATATGATATCCATCTGAAACAAAGTCAATGTCTCTTGTAGCGTATTCGCTTTGGGTGTAAATTTCAACAGATAAACCTCCAACAATAATTGGTTTTATTTTATATTGATCTAATAATCGAGTAATAATGGATGCCGTTAGAAGCATTGCTTCATATTTAGGTTTTTCCTTAATTTGATTAATTTTTTCTTTTGCGACAAGAATATCCATTAATATATGCACCTATTTTTTAGAAAACATTGATAAGATCTTTGCTTCAATTGGATCTTTTGGTCTTACTCTGCCTTTATTAAGGTTTTTTTTCTTTATTTTAGATGTGAAATTATCAATCGTTTGCTTTCTTGCTGAAGAATTCCTTTTAACTCTTGTTTCAATTTCTCCTAAAGTTAGAGTGGTCATTTTGTCTTCACCCTTTTTTCTTTTTTTCATGCGTACACTCCTCAATTTTTTGAACAGTATACGCATTTGTTTTTCTTATTATACCACAGAAAAATTCTAATGTGGAAGATTTTAGTATGATCATTCTATTTAATCATTTTTATCACATAATATAAAAATTCATTCTAAGCGTGACATCGGCCTATTTTCGCTGCTTTTTATTGGTTTCATAAACTTTAGAGTTAACTAATTTCCATTTTCCGTTTTCATATATCCAGATTGATTCCGCAAATGCGATTCCATCTGCACTATAAGCACCACTAATCCTTTGAACGCCTAATAATCCATATTTATTATCTTTCACGATTACCGGCTTTAATGTGCTATATGGAAATATCATTAGTTCCGTCGGTTCATTAAGTTTTCCGTTTACATATAATCCAAGCCTGTCATAATCAGCTTTCCTGTCTTTGAGATCAAATGTATACTTTTGGCCAGTCTCATCAATAACTAATGATGCCTGATAATTTTCCTCAAACTGGCTTGTCATGACTAAAGGTTCAGGAACAGTTAAGTCCGTTAAGTTAAAATCTTTTAGAGTATATAAATAATAATTGGATAAACCGCCGCTTCCTCCGGTTGGGATTGAGATAAATAGATCTTTCACTTGATCATGGTTAAAGTCTTCATATTTTACCTGCGGTTCATATCCGCCTTCTAATTTCACTTTATATTTCTTTCCATTCGAAGCATCGATTTCAAGAAAAATTTCTTTTAAAAAATTTGCCCCTTCTTCAAATAGAATGCCAATGATTGTAACTTTGTCTTTCTTCCCATCGCCTGTCACATCCACCTTATCTTGTGAAACGGTGATACTCTTTTTTGATTCACTTACTGCGTAGGCGCCCGTAATGGCAGAAAGAGATATTAAAAAGAAAGCGGAAAACGCAAACAGTAATTCTTTTTTCATGTTGATCGCTCCTTTTTGGAATCATACGGTTATCATTCCTCTTTCTGCCAAAAACATGCAGGATTAAACTCAAAATTTTTGATCACCGAAACAAAAAACGGGGTTGACTCAAAAGCAATAGGTCAGACCCCTCCAATAAAACAAATATTGTTATTGTTGGAGAACGTCAGATCCTTTTGAGTCAGCCCCGTTGTTATTTCAGTAAAATTATTGTGAATTTTTATCAGAAGTTTCTTCCTGCAAAGTCATTGTCTCGGCTTTCCAAAGAACTTTCGCATTTCCGGTTTCCGTCACATCAAAAAGGAAAGTTCCATTTGAATAACGGTCACTGTTTCGTAAAGTTGAAATATTTATGTTTTCAAGATGACCTTTTTCCGTTTGCACGATAATATTGTCATCATTTTTGACGATTTCTGCACCGATTACTCGGTGAGGGTTTGATTTTAACTCTCGAAGCATAACTACCCCACGTTTTGCACGTGATCCCGGTTCAAATTCGGTCAATTTCATTTTCTTGACTGCGCCTCGCTGAGTTGCAATGACGACTTCTTCCTCTAATGGCTGTTCGATTACTTTTCCGGCGGCAACGAAATCGCTTTCTTTTAAATTGATTCCTTTCACACCGGCTGCCCGTACACCGACTATATTGACTTCTTCCTCATGAAAGCGCAGGGCATACCCAAAATGGGTCGCTAAGAAAATTTCTTTACTGCCGTCTGTTAAATGAACATCAATGACATGGTCATCTTCTTTTAAATTTATGGCTACCAGCGGTCTTGAATAACGCTGGGCTTTGTAATGCTTTAATTCCGTTTTCTTAACCATCCCGTTTTTCGTTACAAATAACAGATAAGAATCCGATTCAAAATCTTTAATAGGAATTGCCCGGATAATTTCTTCATCCCGATCAATTTGGATGAGATTTGCAATATGCTGCCCAAGGTCTTTCCAGCGAATATCAGGAAGTTCATGTACAGGACAATACAAATAGTTGCCTTTATTCGTAAACATGAGCAGAACGTCAGTTGTATTCATGAATAACTGGGCAAGTAGACGGTCAGAATCTTTCATAGCCAGGTCTTGGCCATTCGACGCTGCATAGGAACGCTGGCTTGTCCGTTTTACATAGCCTTCCTTTGTTACGGTTACGATAACATCCTCATTGGCAACGAGGACATCTAAATTAATTTTGATTTCTTCAATTTTTTCCTCGATTTTTGTGCGGCGTTCATCTTTGAAACGCTTTTTCACTTCTTTTAATTCTTTTTTAATGACGGAAGAAAGTTTTTTATCACTTTCAAGGATTGCTGTTAACTCTTCAATTTTCTTTGCCAATTCTTCTGCTTCTTTTTTCAATGCTGTAATATCCGTATTTGTTAACCGATAGAGCTGCAAGGAAACGATCGCTTCAGCCTGAGGCTCCGTAAATTCAAATTTTGCTATTAGGTTATCTTTGGCATCGCGTTTATCTTTTGATGCACGGATAACGGCGATTACCTCATCGAGGATGGATAATGCCTTCATTAAACCTTCGACAATATGCTGCCGTTCCTTTGCTTTTTGCAAATCATATTTTGATCTCCGCGTTACAACTTCTTTTTGATGCTCAATGTATGCATCAAGGAGCTCCCGAATTCCCATAAGCTTCGGCCTTTTTTTATGTATGGCAACCATATTGAAATTATATGGAATTTGCAAATCGCTGTTTTTATAAAGGTAATTCAGAACGCCTTCTGCATCGGCATCTTTTTTCAGTTCAATCACAATCCGCAAGCCTGTCCGATCCGTTTCATCCCGAACTTCCGCTATTCCTTCAACTTTTCGATCTATGCGGAATTCATCGATCTTTTTTACAAGATTGGCTTTATTCACATCATAAGGAATTTCGGTAATCACAATTTGCTGTCTTCCACCGCGGATATTTTCAATTTCCGCTTTGCCGCGGACAATGATTTTCCCTTTCCCGGTTTCATATGCTTTTTGGATTCCTTCAACACCTTGAATAATTCCGCCTGTCGGAAAATCAGGACCTTTAATAACCGTCATCAAGTCCTGGACGGTACAATCAGGATTTTCCATTCTCATAATAACCCCGTCAATCACTTCTTCCAGGTGGTGAGGCGGAATATCGGTCGCATAACCGGCGGAAATTCCTGTAGAGCCATTGACTAAAAGATTCGGAAACATCGCCGGAAGAACGGTCGGTTCCTTTGATGTATCATCAAAATTTGGGATAAAGTCAACCGTTTGTTTGTCAATATCCTTTAAAAGTTCAGCAGAAATGGCTGACAGCCTTGCCTCTGTATAACGCATGGCAGCCGGCGGATCGCCGTCAATGCTTCCATTGTTTCCATGCATTTCAATCAAGAGATTCCGAAGCTTCCACTCCTGGCTCATACGAACCATCGCATCATAAACAGATGTATCACCGTGGGGATGATAATTTCCGATTACGTTCCCAACGGTTTTGGCTGATTTCCGAAACCCTTTATCGTGCGTATTTCCGTCAACGTGCATCGCATACAGGATGCGCCGCTGAACAGGTTTTAAACCGTCTCTTGCATCCGGAAGGGCCCGTTCTTGAATAATGTATTTGCTGTATCGCCCAAATCGGTCACCTAGCACATCTTCAAGTGGCAAGTCACGAAATTTTTCAACCGTACTCATTATTCAGCAACCTCCTCTGCCACTGAAATATTCTCGTTTTCTAAAATGTTCTCATCATCATCAAGGCCGAAAGCAACGTTGTTTTCAATCCATTTTCTCCGTGGTTCAACTTTGTCGCCCATTAAGGTCGTGACCCTGCGTTCTGCACGCGCAGCATCGTCGATCCGGACACGTATTAGCGTACGTGTTTCCGGATTCATTGTTGTTTCCCACAGCTGGTCGGCATTCATTTCTCCTAAACCTTTATAGCGCTGAATCATATAGCCTTTCCCGACTTTTTTGATTGCGTCTTTTAGTTCTTCATCACTCCATGCATATTCGATCACTTCTTTTTTTCCGGTTCCTTTGCTCACTTTATATAATGGCGGGAGGGCAATGAACACCTTGCCGGCTTCAACAAGCGGCTTCATATACCGGTAGAAGAAAGTAAGGAGAAGCACTTGGATATGGGCACCATCTGTATCTGCGTCAGTCATGATCACGATTTTATCATAATTTACATCTTCAAGATTAAAATCGGCTCCTACACCTGCTCCGATCGCATGAATGATTGTATTAATTTCTTCATTTTTGAAGATATCTTGAAGTTTTGCTTTTTCCGTATTAATAACCTTACCCCTTAGCGGAAGGACAGCCTGAAAACGGCGGTCCCGCCCTTGCTTGGCAGATCCACCCGCGGAATCGCCCTCAACAAGATACAATTCATTTTTTTGCGGATTCCTTGATTGCGCCGGGGTTAGTTTACCGGAAAGCATCGCTTCGGAGCGCTTGCGTTTTTTTCCGCTCCGTGCTTCTTCCCTAGCTTTTCGTGCAGCCTCTCTTGCTTGATAAGCTTTAATTGCTTTTTTAATTAACAGAGAACTGATATCCGGATTTTCTTCAAGGAAATAGGAAAGATGTTCGGAAACTACCGCATCAACAGCAGAGCGTGCTTCACTCGTTCCCAGCTTTCCTTTTGTTTGCCCTTCAAACTGCAAAAGATTTTCCGGTATCCGAACGGAAATGATTGCAGACAATCCCTCGCGAATATCAGCTCCATCAAGGTTTTTGTCTTTTTCTTTTAACAAACCAACTTTGCGTGCATACTCATTGAAAACACGTGTCATGGCAGTTTTTGAACCTGCTTCATGGGTTCCTCCATCTTTTGTACGAACATTGTTAACGAATGAAAGCACATTTTCAGAGTAGCCGTCATTAAATTGAAAAGCAAATTCTACTTCAATCCCATTTTGTTCCCCTTCAAAACTGACAACAGGATGAAGGACATCTTTTTCTTCATTCAAGTATTCAACAAATGCCTTAATCCCGGTCTCATAGTGGAACACATCCAGAAAACCATTTCGTTCATCTATGATTTCGATCTTTAAACCCTTCAATAAGAAAGCAGATTCGCGCAGCCGCTCGCACAAGGTTTCATAGTTGAATGTTGTCGTAGAAAAAATATTGGGATCCGGCTTAAAGTGGATAGTCGTTCCCGTCTGGTTTGTTTTTCCGATTTTCTCCAAAGTGGTGACAGGTTTACCGCCATTTTCAAATCGCTGTTTGTAGACAAAACCGTCTCTTTTTATAGTCACTTCAAGCCATTCAGACAAGGCATTTACAACAGATGCACCGACACCGTGCAGCCCGCCGCTCGTCTTGTATCCGCCCTGACCAAATTTACCGCCCGCATGAAGAACAGTTAATATTACTTCTGGGGTAGGCTTGCCCAGTTTATGCATCCCGGTCGGCATACCCCTCCCCTTATCAACAACACTGATCGAGTTATCTTTATGTATTTTCACGATGATATGATCGCCATAACCGGCAAGTGCTTCATCGACTGCATTATCCACGATTTCATATACTAAGTGATGAAGACCGCGGGCATCTGTGCTTCCAATGTACATACCCGGCCTTTTTCGAACAGCCTCTAAGCCTTCCAGTACTTGTATGGCATCATCGTTGTAATCAAAAGCATGCTGATTTCTTGACACGTACATACCCCTTTCACTTCTTGCAAACACATTCAATGAATCTCAGTTATCGAATATCTGAAAATGTATTCGGTTTCACAATAACATTTTCCTTTTAAATCATTGAAATATTTATTATAGGAACATGTGTTCTCATTCCTATTTTATCATATATTCCCGAAACGTCTATGCTTTATTGTATCGTTTTATTTCAATTTGGCAAATCGTTCTTTGGAAATGCGGGAGTGATCGTTTAGCCCCGAAACAAAAAAAGGGCAAGACCCTTATGAGTCAGCCCCTTGCTTTGTGATTATTTTGTCAACGCATGCTCTACTTTGATGCAGCGATCCATGATAACTGTATATCCCTTTTCTTTTAAAAATTTGTATGCCTCTTCATTTACCACGCCTAACTGTGCCCAGAACACATCTGCGTCAATTTCAGTAAATTCCTTTGCAATTTCCGGCAAATATTCAGGACGCCGAAAAACGTCAACAATATCAACATGTCCCTCGATATCTTTTAAAGAAGGTACGGCTTTGATACCGAACACTTCATCTATATTCGGATTGACCGGTATGATTTCATAACCGGCATTTTTCATCGCTTCTGCAACCATATAAGATGTTCGTTCAGGATTATCGCTTAATCCCACTACTGCTATTCGTTTTGCTTTTTTCAAAATATCCCTTATTTCTTCTCTGCTTGGATTTTCAATCTGCATAATTATGACTCCTTTTCTTCTGCTTCCGTAAAAGGGAAGGCGTTTACATTTACAATTCTATTCTAACCAACTTTCATTTTTTCATCTAAAAAAATGCTTTGCAGATTCTTTCGAGAAGGTCTAATTTTGAAATGGGAAAGAAGCGATTTTTAGTATTTACTTTTTTGTAACATTGGTCTGTTGATTAATATTTAATGCTGACCATGCTTTCTCATTAGCAAAAAATCTGGACCAGCTTGCTACTCCGGCCAATTGATATTTTCTGGCTAGTTCTGATCGCTTTTTTAGAGAAAGTTCATCTTCGAGCCAAATTTTATACGTTGCGTTTTCTTTTACTGAATAATATTCCGCATAATTTTGACCTGTGGATGGATCATATTTTGGCTGCACTTTATTCGCATCAAGCCATTCTTTCACTTTATCCATTGATAAAGCTTTGGAGGTAAGCTTTGTCATGCCGTTATCAAGGTGCTGTTCTTTCCAGAGTCTTGTATATAATGGCACTCCAAGGATTAATTTTTCGTTTGGAACAATCTCCAATAACTTCTTAAGATTTTCCTCTACCCACGGAAGGCTTGCAACACTACCTGCTTCAGTAGAAGTTGCCCAATGCTCATCATATGCCATTACGATTAAATAGTCGACAAGATCTGCCAGTTTGTCTCTTTCATAAAAGGCAGACCAGTTTCCGCCGGCGATAAACGTAATATCCATTGAAACGATTAATCCTGCTTCATGAAAAAATGGAACTGCTTCCCTGACAAATTGAGTTACAAGTGGTCCGTCTTCTTCATATACATTTTCTATATCAAGATTGATTCCGTCTAATTGATACATTTTGCTGTAATGAAGAAGCTGACGAATGATGTTTTGCCTTGTTTCATAGTCTTTAAAAGCTGCTTTTGTAAGGTTTGGATCAAAGGCATTTGAAAATAGTCCCCACACTTGATATTTTCGTTTTTTTGCCCATTTGACGTAATCAAGAGAGCCGAGATTCTTTACTGATCCGGTTTCAGAAGCAAGCTCAAACCAAGTTGGAGAGACGACATTTACGCCGGGCATAGGCGGAATTCGATTTGTGTCAGGATTTTTTTCATAAACAGCTTCCCATGTTAATTGAACAGGACCATTTATTTTTGGCAATACTGCTTCTTTTTGTTCCCTCTTTATAGTGATTGTGAATGTTTCTTTTTCCTTGACTAAGTCTTTACGAATATAGCCCGCTTCTCCTGTTTCTTTCCGAACAAAATAGTAGTCTTCTTTTTCTTGTTCGATAAAGACAGGTTCATTCAATTTTGTCTCAGCAGTATACGGGCTTTGGAGATTTGGTTCCGTTCTGAGGCGGAGTTTTTCAGTATGTACATCTTCGTTTGTGATGGTTCCTTTTTTTATTGTTTCTCCATCCTTTTGGATCCAAATCGCCCCGCTTTCATTGAGAATCCGGTATTGCAGCGGATAGAAAGGCAAAATCGTATCAAGCGACAAATAATGTTCTCCTTTATTCGTTTTAATTGGAGACAAATTGAGTTTGACAGGCTTTTGATTGATAAAATACGTCAAAGATTCAGAGGGCATTTGAACGACTTTATCCGCTGTTGTGATGATCACTGAGTTTGATTTTTCATCATACGCAATCGATTCATCTATCTTTTTTAATAGGGAAAGCGGTATATAAATGCTGTTTTTTTCGATCAAAGCATTCCCGGCCTGTTTTCCTTCAAAAATAATCGGATTCTTTCCGATGAAATATTCTTCTTTGACCGGTGAAGCAAAAGGATAAAAGATTAGTAGAATGCTTGAAACAATCAGAAAGAATGCCAGAAATAATCCTGCCAAAATCCATTTCTTCGGAACTGTTTTTTGTCTTTCATATTCAACTCTAGCCAAATTCAACTCCTCCCTACTTCTATCCTAAAGAATCTCTATGGAAATGAAAAGGAATTATTTCAAGAATTTATTTCCTTCGCGTTAACACTTTAACTGGGTGAGGGTCTGGCCCCCGCTGCATTACCGCGTTAACACTTTAACGCAGAGCGGGCCTGGCCCGCACCGCTTTAACGCGTTAACGCAGAGCGGGTCTGGCCTCTATAATTAATGGTTTTTCTGGAGCCATGTCCGTGATACAATAGAAACACTATTAGACAAAGTTGAAGGAGAAGTATTCATGGCAGTTTATGGACTCATTGTTATTCTCGCTTATTTGCTAGGATCCATTCCTTCAGGATTGATTGTTGGAAAGGTTTTTTACGGAGTCGATATTCGGGAGCATGGGAGCGGAAATCTCGGGGGAACGAACACATTTCGCACACTGGGGGTTAAAGCGGGACTTGCAGTTACTCTTGCAGATATTTTAAAAGGCACATTAGCAGCATCCCTGCCTTATTTTTTTGATTCAGACTTTCATGCGCTGGCTGCTGGTGTATTTGCCGTAATTGGCCATATGTATCCTGTTTTTGCAGGCTTTAGAGGCGGGAAAGCAGTTGCTACGTCCGGCGGGGTTCTCTTATGTTATGCACCAATTATGTTTTTAATCGTTTTAGCGGCCTTTTTCATCAGCTTATTCACTACAAAATACGTTTCCCTTTCTTCTATGTTAGCAGCCGTTACAGCGATCATTTATTCTTTCATAGACGGGGACATTCCCCTCATCATTGTTGTGTTGATTATATCTTCATTTGTCATTTACCGCCACCGGGCAAATATTAAACGAATATTGAACAAAACCGAACCAAAAGTAAAATTGTTTTCAAAAAGGGATTGATTAATGAACTGCACCTCCCCAATGTTAGTTGTGTCTAACAATGGGGTGCAGTTCATAATACGGTCCTTTTTTCTTTTTTCGCCCTTTTTTGAATGTTCAAAAAATATTTTTCGATAATTATTGATAATAAATGGTTTTTATTGCTAAAATATATAAAAAAAGTCACATTTCCATCTTAATCTATATTTTTTTATCAAATTTTGTTTTCAAAATGACATATCTATTAATAACTCAAAATATAAATAAAGCAGGTTCTTGCAATTAATGTGAGTATGAACATACCATTAACTGCAAAATCGAAAGATATTTTAAGACAAGGATGGTTTGGTATGACATTAAATAATAACCTGTTGAAAAATTTGCCGTTTCCGTATTTTGTAATCGACCGGAACTTCAAGATTCTTTTTCAGTCAAACAAAGCCCTTGAAGAATTTTCTTATGAAAAAAATTTTCTTGCACTTGCCGACGAACCCTCACGAAAGAAATTAAACGATTTCTTATTTGACACCAATGACTCTCCTTACTTAAACATTTGTATGTTAAAGAAAAATTTGAAAGCATTTTCAGTACGCGTATATAAATTACGATCAGGCGAAGAATTCCATTTATTTTGCTTTCCTTTTGAACTAGACTCAGACGATCGATTACAAGTTGACCCTTTATGCCCAAAAAATGAAAATGAAAAGAATATTCATGTAATAAAAGAAGTTCTTCCAAATAACGATAATTTGGCGTCGATTGGAAAGCTAGCTGCCGGGATCGTGCATGAAATCAGAAATCCGCTTACAGCTGTAAAAGGATTTATCCAGCTGCTAAAACCTTATTTAACGGAAATAGGCAAAGAATATTACGCTGATGTTGCCCTTGAGGAAATTAACCGAACAAATGAAATTATTTTTGAATTCTTAAATAATGCGAAACCAAACGAACGAATGAAACGGCCTGCACATTTAAATAAGATTATCAAGGATGTAGTCATTTTATATAAGAGTGAAGCCATCTTAAGAAATATTAAAATTACAGTCGAATACGATGAGAAGGATACTGTGCTGCAATTGGAAGAAAAGCAATTAAAGCATATCTTAACAAATATCTTGAATAATGCGATCGAAGCACTCAATGACCGAGAAGATGGCGTGCAAGGTTTCATTCATATTGCAGCAAAATCATTTGAAGACCATGCAGTTATTGCTATTGAAGATAATGGGTGTGGAATGAGTAAGGAAACACAGGAACGCTTGTTTCTCCCTTTTTATTCAACAAAAGAAAATGGAACCGGGATAGGAATGCCTTTGTGTAAAAAAATTATTGAGGAAAACGGAGGGCACATCGAAATCTCCAGTACCGTAAATACAGGAACTACCATTAAAGTCCTTCTGCCGGTTTTTCAGGAGGCTAAATTGACGTCAATTGTTTAAATAGTAAACGATATTTAGGCGTACCAAATCAAAATATGCCACTAAACACTCTATTTGAAGAGGTGAAACCACGAAGTTGCTGTTCGGTATACGGAGGTTTAATTTAGCATGACATAGAAATTGATATCTTTCGAATAGACTGCTTAACCCACGATGACTCCAATAGGAGTTGTCGAGGGTTTTTTGTTAATCGGACTGCGTTGACATTTTTTACAGTACTATGCTAATAATACAAGAAAAGCCCAATGCTTACTGCAAACACTGATTTTAATCCTCTATGCAGTTGTTCGTTTCTAGTTTAGTCTTTTTATTTAAGTCTCCAAAAAGCTTCGAACACGAATGCCTCCTATTGTTTTTCCTGCACATATGAATGCACTGCCGGAATGGCTTCGATCAAATCGCTGGCTAGAACGTCCCATTGCGAATGGCCGCGCTCGACAAGCCAATCCGCTGCTTGGCCATGCACCCAGACGGCATTGCTGATCGCGGCTTGAGCTGAATCGTGCTGCAACAAAAATGCGGCAATCATCCCCGTCAGCACATCTCCGCTTCCGCCTTTCGCCAACGCTGGATTTCCGGTTGTATTGACATAGTGTGAACCGTCCGGCGTGGTGACGATTGTATACGGTCCTTTTAAAACGACATAGATGCCGTACGCTGTCGCCAGTTTCTTTGCAAGGCCGAACCGATCTTGTTCGACATCGCGAATCGACATATGAAGCATGCGCGCCATTTCTCCGGAATGCGGGGTAACCACTGTTGCCGCTTTTCGTTCACGGATCAATTCAGCATAATCGTCCCAGAAAAAGAGCGCGTCGGCATCGATTACAAGCGGCACAGGCTGCTTCAATAAAGTCCGGACAAGCTGCCGTGTACCATCCGTTCTTCCCATTCCTGGGCCAACCGCGATCGCATCGATATCTAGAGAAGACACATCCATGACGCCGGAAAACGCCCCATCCTTCGCTGGACACGGATAGTACATTGCTTCCGGAACACGGTTGGCGACAACGGAATAAATGTCATCCGGCACCGCCATCGTTAATAATCCCGCTCCGCTTCGCAGCGCCGCTTTGGCCGTAAATGTTACCGCTCCTGTCATCTGCCGCGAACCGCCAATCACTAAAAGTTTTCCGTGCGTTCCTTTATGAGATGACCGTTTTCTTTTTGGCATTGTCCGCACGACATCGTCCTCTTTCCATACAAAACGTGGCACGGCATTCCGCTTGACGGCAAGCGGAGGAATGCCGATATCAACAAGAAGAAGTTCACCGTAATAGTCTGCTGTCGGGAACGTATACGCCCCTAGTTTCGGACATTGAATCGTAATTGTGGCATCGGCGCAAACGGCGGTTTCGACCTCTCCTCCGTCCGACGGCGTTCCGCTCGGAATATCGATCGCATAGACAGCAGCGTTCGAACGGTTGACAAGCTTAATGATCTCTTTATACGGCGGCCGTACCTCCCCTTTGATTCCAATACCAAGCAAGGCGTCAATGATGACATCATATTGTAAAATATGTGCGGCAAACACTTGTTCATTTCCCTCATATGGTTTCCAGTCATATCCGGAACGTTCATACACCTCAAGTGCCGTTTTCGCTGCTCCTTTCACCTTTTCTTTTGGCGGAACAAGCCATACATCCACATCATAGCCATAGCTTTTAAACATTCTTGCGATAACCAATCCGTCGCCGCCGTTGTTGCCTTTCCCGGCTAGCACCGCTACCCGCGCCGAACGGGGAATGTGTTCACGCAGCTTATGAAACAGTGCCTGCCCGGCGTTTTCCATCAATGAATCGGCGCTGATGCCGATTTGTTCAGTCGTGTCGCGGTCGATTTCGTACATTTCTGCGGCTGTAACAATATACATCATCATCACCTCATCGACTAAATATGTATTTGTCCGGTTTCATTAATTTGTTCTCCTCGAAAAGAGAAAACACCTGTAGAAAATTTTTTCATTTATGCTGGAACAAAAACAGTAATAATCGAGCAGGCAAAAAAGCGATTGCCGTTTTTTGGCAACCGCTTTTTTATAATACAAGTAAAATTCCTCATAACATACTATTTACACTAAACATATTCGACAAAGAAGTAAGATGCTGAACCTCGGAAAAGTTTCTTACACCCTCATCAATTGAAAACGACCTGTTCCAAATAGACCTTTTACATAATCAAGTTTCGTATGGTCAAAATAGACGAAATCCTTCTCATGAATCAGAATCCGAACTCCATCAAACTCGTAAATTTTGTCACTGGTTAATGGCTGCTCTTCCAGAGACAGCTTCAGCTGAGGCCCTCCTCAGCCAATGCCCATTGTGAGCCGGACATATAGTTCTTCTTGATCGTGCTGTTTTTCTTTTTGAATGATTTCTGAAAGAACCTTAAGTGCAGAGCCAGAAATTTCAAACATCATATCACCTCAAGTACTTTTATCTGTTTACCCATTTAAAATGACATACCGTTAATAATAAAAGAATGTCGACAAAATTAGTGTATAGATTATAAGGTAATACTTAACATATAAGATTGCAAGTTTGAAAGAAACTATAATAAATACAGAACTTATTTAACCTCACCCATGTACATTTGGTTTATCCAAATCAGTAAAAACATAACAATTCATTGTAAAATACAGTCTAAAAAAGTAAAGTATTGTCTTTATTTCGTTTTCGATTATAGTGTTTTTATAGTTAATATTTTGTTTGCGAGATTGCAAGTATAAGGAGATTTTAATATGAAAAGGAAAAAATTCCTTGTTTATGGGTGGATGTTAAGTGCTGTCCTCCTGCTTTCATCGATTTTGCTTCTAATCAATATGTATTTTCAAGAAAAAGAACAGGAAAAGGCAATTAAAGTACATTATGTTGCAAAAATGCAGGCAACAAGAACAAGTATCCCTGTTGAAAAAACACTTGATGAAAAAATATTTGTTGAAAAAGCCACACTCGCAGCAATAGGCGATATTTTGATTCATGATTGGCTGTATGAAGATGCAAAAACGAAAAACGGTTATGATTTTAAGCCGATGTTAAAAGAAGTAAAACCCCTTCTATTAAAACCTGATCTTCTCCTTGCAAACCAAGAAACAGTGTTGGGAGGAACAAAACTCGGTCTTTCTAGTTATCCGTTGTTTAACAGTCCACAAGAAGTTGGAGATGCATTCATTGATGCAGGAGTAGATATTGTGTCCACTGCAAATAACCATTCATTAGATAAAGGAGAAAAAGGTATTTTTGCTGCGATTGATTACTATCACAAGGCCAACCTTCCCTATGTAGGAAGTTTTAAGGACAAGAAAGATCAGCAAACATTGCGCATTTTAAATGCAAACGGCATTCGGGTTGCTTACCTGTCTTTTACATATGGAACAAATGGCATCCAAATTCCGCCAGGTAAAGAATACCTAGTTAATTTAATTGACCGTTTAAAAATGAAAAATGAAATTCAGAGAGCAAAACAGGAAGCAGATATTGTCGTTATAAGCATCCACTGGGGAAATGAGTATCAGCGCTTTCCAAGTGAAAAACAAAAGCAGCTGGCACGGTTTCTCTCTAATGAGGGGGCCGATATCATCTTTGGACATCACCCGCATGTACTGCAACCGATGGACTGGATTAAGGCTAATGACGGTCGAAAGACACTTGTTGTATATTCTCTTGGGAATTTTTTATCAGGACAAATGTGGGATTATAAGGATATCGGGGGGATTGCTACTGTCGAAGTAACAAAACATGTCAGCCCTTCAGGAACCAAAATAGAATTGTCCAATCCTCAATTTATCCCTACCTTTGTCAAAAATTCACATCTTAGAAATTATCAAGTTGTACCATTGCAGACAATCGGAACAGCAAAATACAATGAAATTATGGAACATATGACCCAATGGCTCCGTTAACAATACGGAGCTATTTTTTCCTGAGGACATTGTATATAAATTTAAGATCTGATAATCATTTTTTGACGATTTTAAAAATGTTTTCAGTTTATTCGCGCCACTTCATTTTTTTCTTTTATAATAATATTAATTTTCTCATAGGAAGGATGATCATGTTGAAGATACAAATCAGTGATGAGGCAGCTGCATGGTACAAGGATGAAATGCTACTAAAAGAAGGAGATTTTGTAAGGTTTTTTACCCGATATGGCGGATGCAGCACCGTTCAGCAAGGTTTTTCTTTAGGCGTGTCAAACGAGGAGCCGAACGACATTGGTGCTGAAACAAAAAAAGATGGAATCACTTTTTATATAGAAGAAAAAGACTTGTGGTACTTTGACGAGAATGATCTTCTGATCGAATTTAATCCTAAAATCGGAGAACCTGAGTTTCATTATTCTAAGTAATAAAAAGGGTATAACTCCTGCTAACAGTTGAAATATTATATTGAAGGGGGCCTAATTCTGCCCCTTTTCTTACCATATATGATCATGCAGACCCTCTTTTTTAAGAATCTCAACTTGTTTTTCTCCAAGCAAATCGAAATGAGAGTAGCCGTCTTTTCTTTTATGAATCCATTCCGGTTTCAACTTGTATTTTTCTCCCCATTTTTTTAATTTTTCAATGTCATTGCAGCCCACTTTCGTCACTGTTTTGCAGCCGGGAAAACGGTCATCCAGCCAATAATGTGTTAGAAACGCAATCTTTCCGCTTTCAATCTCGTCTTTCCAGCGGCGAAGCTCTTCTTTTGTAATTCCAAATGCCAACCCAAGTCACCCTTCGTATTTATTTATCCCTTTTTTTCGCGTTTTCATATGCATTGTGCCAATCAGGAAGCATCTTCTTGATTGCAATCGGACAGAAAGAATCCTTTTTCACACACACATGCTTTGAAAAGCCGGTTGCAGCCAAATCTCCTGAACCGTTATAAATTTCGTATCCATATGTAACGCGAAATCCATCATATTCTTCAATCCATGTTTTCACTATAGCTTTTTCACCGTAACGGACAGCCTTTTTATAAGAGGCTTGGATGTCAATGACAGGTGCGAGGATGCCTTCTTTTTCCATTTCTGCATATTTAAATCCAAGATCCTCGATAAGTTTTGTTCGGCCAATCTCCATCCAAATCAAATAATTCGCATGATAGACTACACCCATTTGATCGGTTTCAGCATAACGGACATCAAATTCTGTTGTTGATACAAGCATGTCTATTCCCCGTTTCGTACTTATTTCCAACTTTATCTTAACACATTTATTTTTTATTCTCTAAAAAAAATAACCTTGCCAATGGCAAGGTCGAATATGTCTGGTTATTGGTTATCGTTATGCTGGGCACGATATTCATCCTTTATTTCAGCACGCATTCCCTCGATAGATTCACGGCGCCGTTCATTCTTTGCTTCAATTTGCGCCCGCTCTTCCTCATTTGAAAACTCTAATGTAGCTTCTGCGTCTTCCATATTTTCAATCGTATGAAAAATCATTGATTGAAGCTTTTCGACGTTATCACTTCGGTCATCCGGTTTCGGTTTGTTGTTTGCCATTACAATTCCTCCTTATCAATTGGATCGTACATCTTATAGTTTGTTTCAAAAACAAAAAAAATTTTCGAGGAAAAAAGCGGTTTTTTTAAAACAAATAAATAAACCCGCCAAACGGGGGTATTTTTGGCAGGTTTTTTACATGAAATTAAGTATTATTCTCCTTTTGTCTGAATCACTTGTGCATGCTGGCCGGATTTGTCCTGCATTTGCTTTCCTTTATTGCCTCCAAATCCGCGCGGCTGAGTACCAATATGGTTTGGTACAAAATGCTTTCTGCTTCCTTTAGGATTACTCATTTTATCCCTCCTCCTTTTTAAGTATGTGCCTTAAAAGGAGGATTCATAATTGGAAAAGGATGTGATTATTCTGCTTTTCCAAGCATTTTTTGTTCAAGCCGTTCTTCAATTTTTTCTAACGCATCACGGTCATTCAATAATTGTTGTTTATTTTCAGAGACTAGCTCTTTAAATGTACGTTTCCTTGGCTTTCTCATCACGATCACCTTCCTTTACTCTTATTTTAACAGTTATTATGCCCTTAAACGATCTAAATTATTACAACTTTTTGAAAATTTGTTCGTTTTATTTTTTTAAACACCAAAGTCCCCTTTCCAAAAAAGAGCAAAAAAAAGCATAGCTGCTACAACTAAGCTCAAAAAAGGATATCGTTTATTGTTTTCAACCTTTTCTGGCGATTGCAAAATGACTTACAAACACTAATAAAAAGGAGCTTAATGGTATTAAAGTCAATATTCTCAATAATGTTTCCTGTGTAATTTCTTTTCCTTCAATAACAAGAGTAAAGTGAACAGGAACAAAAAGGATTAAAAATAGCAGTCCGCTTGTCAAAATTACTTTTGAAGCCCTCACAGAATGTCTGCTGAATAATGAATACAAAATAAATGGGGCCGAACATAAGAGAGCAAGGTACAAGTAATTTAAGTCCGTTAGTCCTCCGTCCATTAAATAATTACCTGACAATAGGCGCAATATAATAGACGTTCCATACACAAGTAAAAAAATACATGCAATACTTGACATTACTAAGAAACCTCTAGAACGATTCATCATTTTAACCTCCCTTTCATTCCAATTTATACATATTATAATTAATTAATATTATTAAATCTTGGATTTATGTGAATATTTTGTGAATTAAAAAAGATAAAAAAAGCACAGCATTTGCTGTGCTAATAAGTGAATTTGATTTTGTTTGCACTTCTTAAGCGAAACCAAAATTGTTTCATGATTCTGTCTTATAAATCTTCGGTATATTGTTTCATTTTGTCAATGGTCATTGAGCCTAAATATTTGCTTCGGATAATCCCTTTTTCATCGATAAAAAATGTAGTAGGAATGGTTAAGATTTGATACATCTTGTTCACTGAATCATCTTCATCCAATAGGATCGGAAAAGTCACACCCATCTCTTTTGCAAACTGTTGAACATCATATTGCGGGTCGATATTCACTGCCAGGATGACAATATCCTCTTTTTTTTCCCGATAAAATTGCTCCATCTCAGGCATTTCCTCTTTACAAGGAGGGCACCACGTTGCCCAAAAATTTAACATGACTTTCTTGCCTTCAAATTGTGATAATTTTACCGTTTCACCGGTTAATGTTTTTAATTCAAAGTCAGGTGCTTTCACTCCCGTTTGCAAGCCCGGTAGATTTTCTGGCTGTCTTGGTGTGTCTTCTTTTTCCATTGCTTGGACGAGTGCAACAGTTAGCATTGCGAACAAGGCCACTGCAGCAAATACCTTCTTAATCATGATGGCTGCACCTCCTTTAGGTCCATCCTTTTGCGTCAAATATATTTTACCCGAGTAAACAGCTTGTTGAACATCTAAAATATGACAAATTGACAACCGCGGGAGGGCATTTTTGAAATTTAGGAAAATAGCTTTGGCAGTTCTTCTTTATAATTGCCTTTGATAATCCCTTTTTCTGTAATGATGGCAGTGACGAGTTCATGAGGTGTGACATCAAATGCAGGATTGAATACTTTTACTCCATCAGGTGCTGTTTGCTTTCCAAAACCGTGTGTAATTTCTTCCTTCCCCCGCTCTTCAATCGGAATGTCTGCTCCTGTAGCCGTCTCCATATCAATGGTCGACGTTGGTGCAGCTACATAGAAAGGAATGTTATGTGCTTTTGCTAACAGAGCGACACCATATGTACCGATTTTATTTGCCACATCTCCATTTGCAGCAACCCTGTCGCAGCCGACAATAACTGCCTGTACCCAGCCTTTTTGCATGACCATTGCTGCCATGCTGTCTGTAATGAGTGTGACATCAATTCCTGCCTGCATGAGCTCCCATGTTGTCAAGCGGGCCCCTTGTAATAATGGGCGGGTCTCATCAGCGAAAACTTTGATATTCCACCCTTTTTCCTTCGCAAGGTAGATCGGTGCAAGTGCCGTTCCATATTTGGCGGTTGCAATTCCGCCTGCGTTACAATGGGTCAATACGCCCATTCCATCTTGAAAAAGCGTCAGGGCTTGTTCGCCAATGGACCGGCAAACTTCTTCATCTTCGCGGCGAATGAAATGGGCCTCTTCTTCAAGTGCCTGTTTAATCTCTCGTACAGGCCTGTGGCTTTCCAATTTTGCCCGCTCATCCATTCTTTTTAAAGCCCAAAATAAATTGACCGCTGTCGGCCTTGATGTGGCCAAATAATCTGCTTTTTCTTTAAAGTCTTTGTAAAATGCTTCAAAATTTTCTTCCGGGGAATTTTTAATTCCAAGCAATAGGCCGTATGCAGCAGCGATCCCGATCGCCGGTGCCCCGCGCACCTTTAATTGCTTGATTGCATCCCAAGTATCTTTAATATCATGAATTTCTAAAAATTCCGTTACCGTTGGAAGTTTTGTTTGATCTAATATTTTTAATACTCCATTTTCATAAGTAACGGATTTAATGAAATTTTCTGCCATTTCAATTTTCTCCTCTGTCCATTTTCAGATGTTTTAAAATTATTTTACCATAAAAATCGAGCAGGAGGGGGCGGCTAACTTCCGATCTCTCATACTACCATACGTACCTTTCACTGCTTTTAAGGTGCTTAAGGCTTAAGGTTGTCATTCTATTCGCTGTGATGAATATTACTTCTTATAATTGATACATTAACAATTAAGATGAAAAATGATCCAATTAATTCAACCAACCACCACAAAAATAACGAAAAGGCAGATGATTGCCATCTGCCTCCATAATTTTTCAAACGATTTACGAATAGCCATTTGTTATAATTTTTCTGGATGGAAAAGCACCTTACCGAAAAATCCGTTTTTGTTAATCATTTTTTCAAAAATTTCCGGCCCTACTGCAAGAGAAACACGATGAGTTATGAATGGTTTTACTTTTATTTGTCCCTTGTCCATGTATTGAATGGTTGTACTCCACTCTTTACCCGGAAATGGAGCTGAGATCGCATTCCAAGATCCTAGTACAGTTAATTCATTTCTTACAATTTTTTCGAAATAAAATCGTTCGATCTTTACGTCCGAGTATGGGATCCCCAAAAATAAGACTTGCCCTCCTTTATTTGCCAGCGCAAAAACTTGAGCAGATGTAACAGGAGAACCTGCCGACTCAATAACTAAATCAACCCCATTTCCATCCGTTAATTCCATTAACTGTTCATAAGCCGTTTTTTCTACTGAATGAATAACAGCATCCGCACCGACTTCTTTTGCAAATTTTAATTTCCTATGATCGATGTCGATTGCATACACTTTTCTCGCACCGAAAATTTTAGCCCATTGAACAGCTAATAAGCCAATACTGCCACCGCCCATTACAGCAACATCTGCGCCAGGCTGTATAGCAGTTTGGTAAAACCCATGTGCTACTACAGCGGAGGGTTCTATACATGCAGCAGTATCAAAATCAATCGTGTCTGGTATAGGGATTACATGTTCTTCAGGGAGCTTTACATACTCGGCGAATGCTCCGGGATGCCTGGCTCCAATGACTGTTAATTTCTCGCATTGCGAAAGGAAGCCTTTTTTACAACTAACACACTTGCCACAATAAAGTGTCGGACATCCTGCCACACGATCTCCGATTTTTACACTACTGACGTCCGATCCGATAGCAACTACTTCGCCGCTGAACTCATGCCCCCACACCATTCCTTCAATATAAGGGCCTATCTTCGCATATCTTGATAAGTCAGAGCCGCAAATACCTGCGGCTTTAACTTTTATAATCACTTCATCATTTTTCTCAATAACCGGTTCCTCTGCTTCTTCGTATCTTAAATCTCTTTTTCCATACAGCTTTAATGCCTTCATCACATTTTGCATCCTTTCAGTTTAACGCTTATGACCTCCTGTAGCCTCAACAGAAACATTTGATTGGTGAGATTGTTTTTTATGCTTAAAGTAGGAGGCCAGTGCGAAACCTACAACAATCGTATTAATCGGCAGCTGATATTGAACATATAAATCCCCCAACATTCTCCCGTAAGGTCCAAGTGCAAAATCAAGAATCTTTTCAATCATAATTGCCGCCACCGTCCTTTCTCATTTAATTCCCGGACAGGTATAAAAATGATCATTCCTTCGGCTTTCATACACTCCATCTGGAATTCAAAGACACTGCGATCGTATCCATTAATCGATGGGCGTTAACAACACTTTGATAGCCTCTCCACTCTTAATTGCCTTGTACGCTTCATCCCACTGGGCAATATTAAATTGATGAGTCACAAGCGCTTTTGCATTTACTCTCTTTTCATTCATTAAGGCTAATACTGGTTCCCAGTCACTCGGTTTTTGACTTCTAGATCCGACCATCGTAATTTCTTTTTGAATAATTTTTTCCGAATCGATAAGAATCTCCGGTTTTGCAAAAATACCTACCTGTACAAATTGCCCTTTCTTTTTCAATAATTCCAGCCCCATATTCACTGCTGAAACTGCCCCTGTGCACTCAAGAACAACATCAGCACCATACCCATCTGTCAAGCTTTTGACAATACTGTTTATGTCTTCTTCTTGAATATTAACCGCATAATCAATTCCCAATTCTTTCGCCTTTTCTAGACGAAGTTTATCAGTAGACAATCCAGTAATAATAACGGTCGCTCCATACGCTTTTACTACTTGGGCAGTCAAAAGCCCAATTGGTCCAGGACCTAAAACAACAACAACATCTCCTTCTTTAATTGCTGCTTTCGCAACCGCATGATACGCACATGCCAGCGGCTCAGTCATTGCAGCAGATACATAGTCTACATGTTCAGGAAGCTTATGAATGCTTTCTTTCCTGGCGATTACATATTTCGCAAAGCTTCCATTTTGCTGTGTTCCTAATCCTTTTCTGCTGCTGCATAAATTGTAATCTCCTGATCGGCAGTAAATGCATGTTCCGCAAATGTAAAAAGTCGTTTCTGACGTTACTCTGTCTCCCGGTTGAAATTCTGTTACATTTTCACCTACTTCTACTATTTCCCCAGAAAATTCATGCCCTAAAATAACAGGTGCCTTCACTTTATAATGTCCTTCATACGTATGGAGATCGGTACCACATATCCCACTATATTTCACTAGTATTTTTACTTGGTCTTTGCCTGGTTTCGGTTCTTCTACATCTACAATTTCCAGATTGCCAAATCCCAGCTCTTTTTTGACTAACGCTTTCATCTCTCAATCTACCTTCCATTTTTCGGATTTCAAATAGTAAGCTTAGTTAAATAAAGCAAAAATTCTATAGATTACATAGTTAATTAAGTTGCCGCCTTGGTCGATACTAGATATTTTGCTTGCCCCTTCAGGCATTTTAAATTTAGCATCGATCGCCATTTGTGTATGAAGATCTGCAAGATCTGTCGCCATGTAAAGTGATAAAGCGATCAAAACGGTACCAACAATCACAGAATGAATAATATTTCCTCGTGAAGCACCGACGATAAATGCGACAATAAAAGGAATCGTTGCTAAGTCACCAAATGGAAGAACATTATTACCCGGTAAGATGACAGCTAAAACGACTGTGATCGGAACAAGGATTAAAGCTGTTGAAATAACTGCCGGATGACCGATGGCTACAGCCGCATCAAGCCCGATATAAATGTTTTGAGCACCAAATTTCTTTTGAAGTAATTCACGTGCTGATTCCGAAATCGGCATAAGCCCTTCCATTAAAATTTTTACCATTCTAGGCATAAGAACCATAACTGCTGCCATTGACATCCCAATTTGAATTGTTTTGCCAGCAGGATAACCGGCAAGCAACCCTAATATAGAACCAAGAATCAGACCCATAAAAATCGGTTCTCCGAATATTCCAAATCTTTTTTGTATAGTTTCAGGATCTGCATTTAAGTTTTTAATAAAAGGAATTTTTTGCACCAATTTCACCAGTGGAATCCCAAGAACTGCATAAGAAACAGTACTTCCCGTAGCTACAGATATTCCCGGCAATCCAAAGTACTTTTCCAGCATTGGAGCTGTCCAATCGGCAATTTTTAAACATACGATTTGGAATAAAAGCGCTGCAATTAACCCTTGAATGATGCTGCCTGATAAAGCGTAAACAATTGCACCCATGAACGTAAAATGCCAGAAGTTCCAAATATCCACGTTCATCGTTTTAGTCGTTTTAGTGATAAGCATTAACACATTTAATAATAATCCGAGCGGTATCATAAATGCTGCGATTGGGGAAGCCCACGAAATCGAAGCTGCTGCCGGCCAACCAACATCAATGACATGCAAGTGAATTCCGAATCTCTCGACCATGCCCTGTGCCGCCGGACCAAGGTTGCTAACGAGTAAATCTACCACTAAGAAAATTCCAACGAATGCCACACCAATCGTTAATCCCGCTCTAAAAGCTTTTCCAGGTTTTTGGCCAAATAGTAAACCAAGCAAGAAAATCGCAATTGGCAGAATAACCGTTGCACCTAAATTTAAAAATGATTGCAATGCATCAACAAATTCCTTCATCGTTTTCAACCTCCCGTTTTTTTTCTAATGGATTCCACGAGGAAATCATGGAATCCAAATTTTTCTACAACAAAAGGCTATGGATTATTTTTTTAGCTGCTCCAATATTTCCTTTTTCACTTCATCTAATCCTAATCCCGTTAAAAATGCTCTTGCATTGATTACAGGGAATGGATATTCATTTTGAACAATGGTTGTAGTAACTAACAGATCAGCTGTATCAATATATGAACCTACTTCGGTAATCTTAATTTGAACAATGTCACATTCAATATTATTTTCTTTGCAAAGATCTTCTATCGCTTTATTCACAATTGTAGATGTCGCAATTCCTGTTCCGCAGGCTACTAATACTTGTTTTTTCTTCATGTTCATATCTCCCCTTTTATATGATTTGTAAATGTTTCATTAACCGTTTTTTTATGTTAGTCTTGTTTTCTTCTACTATTAGAAACTGCAATTCCTCATCGTTTTGAAAGATTTCCATTAGTTTTTGAAGAACAACGAGATGAGAATCTTTTTTATCTATGGCAAGCATAAATACGATTTGAACAGGTGTTTCTGCGCCCATCTCTCCCATAACACCAAATTTCACGGGTTCTTTTAATATCGCTACACTTATGGCTTTTTTATTTACATGCTCTGAATCAGTATGAGGGATGGCAACAGAAATGCCATTTGTAGGCAGACCAGTAGCAAACGTTTTTTCTCTCTCAATAACAGCGTCGATAAAGCTTTCTTTTACTAATCCTTTTCTAAACAGATTTGTGGCCATTGTTCTTAATAGTTCTTCTCTGCTATTTACATCGATATCTTTCAAAATTAGTGATTCATCAAAGTATATTTCACACACCTATTTTTCACCTCCATATTTTCAGACAAACAATGGTTCCTCTGCATATTTTTTTATGATTTCGTGAATCTCATAAACCGATTTTGCATTTATGATTTGCTGACGATCTTGATCATTTCTTACTAACCTCATTAACTGCGTAAGTGCACGAAGGTGACGATCTTTGTCAAGCGTAGCGATAATAAACACTAACTGTATCGAATAATCCTTCGCAAAGGTAACTCCTTTCCTTAACCGAAGCAAACTCATTGAAATCTCGTTTACTCCTTCTTCTGGTGCAGCATGAGGAATCGCTGTATTCGGACCAATGACAATATATGGATCATATTGACAGCGCTTAATCATAGAATCTATATAATATTCCGAAATTTTATTACACTTTAGTAACGGCTGTGATGCAAGTTCAATCGCTTCCTCCCATGAGTGAACCGAGTGGCGCAAAGTAATCATAGAAGGCGTTATTAATTCATATAAATTTGGATTATTATTGCTAAATCCGTAGCTAAAATCCGCTGTCCTGTCTTGGCCAATGTACTCCAATAACTGTTTTGACAAGTTTTTTCTATCCTTTATTACACAATGCTTTTCGACGATTTCCAAAATATCCTCTACGTTTAACTCTTTTGGCACATATCCATATAATTCGAGCATGACTTGTTTACGTAATCTTTTTTTCTCTTCATATCCGAGAAAAGAATTGACAAGAAAAAATTTTTTCTTTGTTTCTACAAACACCGGTGAAAAAACAATGTCGTAATCCATTGAATATTCTTGAAATTCCCTAATTGATAATGAGTCTAGAAAAATAAACTCTGGAAACAATTCTCTTAATGTACTGAACATCAATCTAGAAACGGAAACACCTTTTGGACAAACAACTACCGCTTTCAATCTTTTACTTATATTTTCCCCTTGTTGTGTTAGCCACCCCCCGATTAGCATCGTTAAGTAGGCGACTTCACTTTCTGGGATGTGACACCCAATTAAGTCGATCAACGGTTGAATAGACTTTTTCACTAAATAATGAAGCTCTTTAATGTCTCGGTTAACCATTTCATAGATTTCATTAGTTTCTGTTAAGTTATACTTAATCCGGTAATATGCTGGTTTCATATGAAGAAGCAGCTTATGCAGCAGCTGATCTCTATCTTTCAGAAAAATGCATGTATTTTTTTCAAAAAGGACAAGCATTTCATCCAAGGCTTGCACTAAATTTGGAATCGTTTCTTCGGTTAATCCTTCTGACCAATGTACATTCGCAGTAAGTAAATGCAGCGTGATAAAGAGACGCTCTTCTTCTGGAACATCATTCATATCATGAAGAATTTCTTCCGTAGCTAAATATTCTTTCGTATCAGAAATTTCTTTATAATTAATATAAAATGGGCCTATTTGCATCCCTTGTTTCACTCTTCTTAAAATAAGAATGAATATATAAGGCATTATTTCAATCTTTTCGTCAGTAAATTTCAAATTTAATGACTTTTCTACTTGTTCTATCTTTCTTCTAAATTCCACTATTTCTTCATTTGATAACTGAGCAATTCGCCTTACTATTTCGGTTCCTCGATCCATTTTCAAAATCTTGTCTAATGTGGATATCAAGAGCTTGCGAATGTTAAATTCCTTTCCTTCTATTAAATAACCATGTTTTCGCGAATACCGAAACTGAAGTCCATAATCATTCGCAATTTTCTTTACTTGCTGCAAGTCATCTAAGACGGTATTCTTGCTCACTTTTAATTCACTCGTAAAATGAGCTAATGAAAGTTCTTCCTTTTTACTTATTAACATGAGGAATATGATGTTAATTCGCTGCGTTTTAGATAATTCGCTTACACTCTCGTATCTAAATTCTTCATCGAGAGCAAGCTTAGATTTTAAACTTTTATCAATAAGGAAGTAACCATTATTTGTCCGTTCAATCGTCGGTATATTTTTACTTTCTAACCACATATTTATCTTTTTGAAGCTGTATCCAATCTGCCTGCGACTTAACTGATATTTCTTCTCTAATTCTTTACTGCTGATATTTGAATTTTCAGTCACCTCTCTTAACAGTTGGACACATCTGACATCAAGTATCATTGTATCCCTCCTATCTAGCTACATTGTAGCAAAAGAAAACAATTTTATGCATACGCTTTCATTCCTTTTTTTGAATTTGTGCGGTACAAAATTGGGATTTACTTAAACAAAGGACCAGGTTTCCCCAAAAAACCTAGTCCTCCTCCATTATCCTTAATATTTTCTTAAACACCATTGATGGCTGTTTATGTAGATCCTCAAGTTTCGAGGTTTTGTTTTGATATTAGGTCAATAAAGTAGACACAAAAATTTATAAATTTCTAGCAGCTACCGCGCTATCGCTTGGTGGCCTTTTAAAAATAATTACGACGCTGTCCTAATTATTTTTAAAAGGTAAATTTTCGGTTCTCACTTTTCTATTAATATGCTCATTAAGCTCCCTTTTTATAGTACATACGTTCGTATTCAGATGGTGAAAAATACTCTGTTGCTGAGTGAATACGTTTATTATTGTAAAATATTTCTATATACTCAAATATGCTCTTTTTTGCTTCTTCCCTTGTTTTATAACGAGTCTGATAGATTAGTTCTTTTTTTATGATCCCATGAAATGATTCAATACAAGCGTTGTCATAACAATTTCCTTTTCGGCTCATGCTGCATTTCATACCGTATTCAATTAGCTTAGCTTGATAGTCATTTGAAGCATATTGACTCCCTCGATCAGAGTGATGGAGGATAGATCCTTGTGGTTGTTGACGCTGATATGCTTCTTGCTTTAAAGCGCTCAACACTAGCTCCTTTTTCATTGAACAGTCTATATGCCAGCCGACTATTTTCCTTGAATACAAATCCATCATACTAGCTAGATAAAGCCAACCCTCATCCGTTGGAACATATGTGATATCAGCTACCCACACCTCATTTGGTTTTGTAACAGTAAAATTTTGGTTTAAGACATTTTCATGGACCGGATGGTTATGTTTTGAGTTAGTGGTTGCCTTATGCTTTTTCACGGTACGAGACTTCATTCCCTCTTCTTTCATTATGCGGGAAACCGTCTTCTGTGAAACCTTAATTCCTTCATGATTGAGCTTTTTGGTAACCTTTGGACTCCCATACAGTTGGCGGGATTCGATATACACACGACGCACTTCCTGCGTCAATTCTTCTCGACGTTCTTGTCTAGCACTTTTGGGACGATCACGCCATTTATAATAACCGCTTCGAGAAACTTTCAATACCTCGCACATCTTCTCCAATCGGTAATCGAAGCGATGTTCATGGATAAATGAATATTTTACCGATGGTCTTTCGCGAAGAAGTGCATCGCCTTTTTTAATATGGAGTTTTCCTCCTCCAGATCCCGAATACGTTTCTTCAATTCACGAACTTCGTGGTCTTCAGATCGAAAAGTTTGGGTTTCTGATATTTCAGGTTCTTGCTTATATTTTTTCACCCAGCCGTGAAGAGTATTTTCGTTTATTTTGAGCTCACGGGCAACTTGTGCAACGGATTTCGCTTCCTCCAAAATATAACGAACAGTTTGACGCTTAAAGTCTTCCTCGTACCGCCTTTGATTTTTTGTCATGTAGACACCTCATTTTTCAGTCTATTATTACAATAATAATCTGTGTCTACTTTTTAGTCTAACATCATACCCGTTTACATATACATTGATCTTGTCAATCTTTTCAGCGCATACACTAATAACGGCATTCTTAAATTTAAAAGACTTTATAAAATCCTTATCAAAAGAATTCCACTTATTCATATCTTCATCAATTCCCACCCCTAGATACTTTACATAAGCCTCTTTCCTTGTCCATATTTCAGAAAATTTCACCCCCTGTTTCATCCGTTCTTTTTCCTCATCATGTAAAATCCAACCATACGCCTCTTCTTGATAGTCTTTACCTAACGACTCAATATCCACACCAACAGGACCTTCTCTACTAACTGCTAATACCCAATACTCTTCATTATGAGACCAATTTACAAATCGTTCATCATTAACTAATAAAGGTTTTCCCCTTTCATCTCTCCAAATTTCCACTTCTCCTAAAACAGACTTTACTAAAAGTAAAGAAAGTATGGATTCTCTACCATTTCCATACTTCTTTATATACATCTGTTCTTTATCGGTGATGATGCTCTCATTTATTTCTTTTTTGCAATACTTCCAGTCTTGAAATATATATACATCCACCATCCCACATACCACCATAAAAAAGAAGTATCAGCATTACACTAATACTTCTTCTACTAATTTATTAACCTTAATAAATCCAACTTCGAAAGCATGATCTAATAACTTTTTCATATATTCTTTATTGATTTCAGGAATATTTTTTATTCCCAAAGAAGTCATCGTATCCCTGCTATCAAAGACCGCTTCTGAATCTTTCGCACCGTCACCGTCTAATTGTGCAACCAATAAATTTCTAGCTTCCTTAGAAGTTTCTAGATTTAATACAAATTCTTCATATTCTATCTTATCCATCAATTCTACCTTATAACCCACTTCATTCAATAAATCTATAAATTTACGATAATGAATAGGTTCTGGATGATTAACATGATAGACCCGTCTATCATGTTGAGTTTTCAGTACAGAAGTCGTTACAACTGCACTAGCAAAATCAATAGGTGTAAAATCAACCATCCAATTTACATCAGGAGCTTTTCCAACTAATATCATCAATTTCATCATCCGATAAAATGCATTACTTTCAATGTTCTCCTGAAATACTCCATCAGATGCTCTTCCCGTTAAATTTCCCATTCTATAAATAAATGTTTGATAGCCTTCTTTGACTTTATCTAAAACCAATCTCTCAGCTTTTAATTTCGTGTCTGTATACACATTATTTAATTGCAAATCCTCCGGAATATTGGTTTTTCCTTGTAACTCCATCCACTTTCCTTCTAATAGTAAATCTTCCACAGTTCCTACCGTTGAAATATGATGGAATACCAAATCAGGATTCACATCCAATAATTCTAACACATGTTTCGTACCTTCTACATTGACTTTCTCAAAATGCTCCCGCTCACCAAAATGTCGAACATCCGCAGCACTATGTATAACAGCATCAACTTTAAAAGCTAACTCCTTAAACTGGTCTACAGGCAACCCTAAAAATCTCTGTGTTAAGTTTCCATTCACCACGTGAATATACTCATTCATATCCATGTGAAAATATGTATTCAACTTTTCTTTCAATCGCTCTTCAGGTTGGTTTCCTCGCACAATCGCATACATATGAATTTTCTTATCGGCCAATCTTTTCAATAAGTGACTACCGAGGAATCCGGTTGCCCCTGTTAATACCACACTCTTTACTTTTGGTAAGATCTTATCTACTTTCAACACAGGATATTCTTTTAATTGTACAAATGTTGTTTCTTTCACTTGAACCTCTTTTTTGTGCTCTTCTATTGCTTTTGCGGCTAATTTTTCTACTGTACGCAATTCAAAGAAATCCTTGATGAATAGTCCTCTATACTTTTTCTTTATCTCCGCTAATACTTCAATAATTTTTAAAGAATGTCCACCAACTTCAAAGAAATCTTCTTTTACTCCAATTCCTTCAATGTTTAATACCCTTTTCCACGCATTTAAAATGTCTTCCTCTACCTGATTTCTAGGATTTACAATGTCATCGGTTACTAATACTACTCGATCAGCTTCAGTCATCGCTAATTTCTTTCTATCTACTTTTCCTGTAGGAGCAAAAGGCAACTCTTCAATTCTTTTCATTTTAGAAGGAATCATGTAACTCGGCAAATTCTTTTTTAACTCGTTGATAATAAAAGCATGACTCAACTCATCCGTAGAAATGTAAAAAGCTTTTAATATTTTCTCTGCGTTGTCTTCTTCTACGACTACTACAGCGTCAAGAATTCCTTCAATCTGACACATCCGATTCTCAATTTCAGCAATCTCAATACGATGTCCTCGAATTTTTACTTGAGTATCTTTTCTATCGATAAACACCAAGTTCCCATCTTCTAATTCTTTTACTAGATCTCCAGATTTGTATACCATTCCTTCAAAAATATCCTCAAAAGGATTCTTAATAAACACTTCTGCTGTTTTCTCTGGTTGATTCAAATAACCCAAAGATATACCTACAGATGCAATCCACAATTCACCAATCTCACCTACTTTACATCTCTCTCCTTTCTCATTCACTACATATAATTTAGTACCATCAATTGCTTTTCCAATTGGAACACTATACATATTTTCATCGATTTCATCAGGTACCTCATAATACGAAGCCGCTACCGTCGTTTCCGTTGGGCCATATAAATTAAATAATGTCGTTTCATTTCCAAACTGCTTTTTAAAGTTTCTTGCAACCTCACCTGTTAGCAATTCTCCTGCTACCCCTACAGCCCTTACCTTTCCAAATTTCCGTTTACCATGTGTTTTAGCATATTTCGATAACTGGTTACAAAATACAGTCGGTATAGCAGGAATGACAGTAATTCCTTCTCTATCGATTGTTTTAAGAAAATGTTCAACAGACATTCTTTCCTCATCATCAATTAAATACAAAATCGAACCATTGAATAAGGAAACAAATGTTTCAGGTATAGAAGCATCAAAACTAAACGTAGCAAACTGTAATACTCGATCTTCCGGTCTAATATTGAACACTCTCTGTTTCCAAGAAACTAAATTTAATACCCCGACATGTCTCAATAAAGTACCTTTAGGATTGCCGGTAGTACCTGATGTATAAATTACATAAGCTAAATCATTCTCTTGAATGTTTACCGATACATCTTCATCATTGTCATCTAAACGATCCAACAGTATATTTTTCGATCTTACATTTAGTTTTTTAATTTTTTCTAGCCAATCTGATTTCGTTATCAAAAATGGTGATTGAGTATCTTCGATAATATATCGATTTCTTTCTTCAGGATGAGCTGGATCTAATGGTACATACACTCCACCAGCTTTTAAGATGCCTAAAATGGACACTACGGTATCAACGCTTCTTTTAAGAAAAATGCTTACAAACTGTCCTTTTTTTAGTCCGTTTTTTACTAATTCCACTGCTACACGTGACGATTCTTTATCTAGTTCTTTATATGTTAAATATCGATTCTTATCTTTAACCGCTATATAATCCGGAAATTTTTTTACAGATAATTCAAATCCTTCTACAATATTTTTCATTTGATGCCCTCCATTCTTGTAGAATATCTTGTTGAATAACCATTATATGTTAAATTGATCACTAAGCTTTTTTAATTCTTTTGATGTTTCTGTTAAGTAACCCACTGTTTCTCTTATATTTTCAAACGAAGCTTCTTGTTCGTGGATATTTTCTACAATATCATCATATCTTTTAGTAATATTTTCAGCGTTACTTGACAATTCAACAATCATAGCAGTCGATTCTTCAACTCCTGCAGAAATTTGTTGAGAGGAAGAAGAGACTACTTGCAATTTTTTAGCTACTTCCAATATAGATTCATAAATTTTCCCAAATACTTCATTTGTACTTTCTGTAATTTCAATACCTTCACTCACATCATTTTTTATGATTTCCATAGAATCTACTACTTTATTTATTTGTTCTTTTACTTTATCAATCAGTTTTTGTATGCTCTCTACCGAGTTTGCAGATTGCTCCGATAATTTTTTCACTTCATTTGCTACTACAGCAAATCCTTTCCCATGCTCACCTGCTCTAGCAGCCTCAATCGAAGCATTTAATGCCAATAAATTTGTATTATTTGAAATACTGGTTATTACTTGTAATATTTCTTGAATTTCATCCGACACGGTAACAAGCTCGTTGATTGCTTTATCGGAGTTTTCTACATTATGATTAATCTTCTCCATCTGCTCTACAACTTTATCAGTAGACTTTTTCCCATTTTCAGAAAGCAGTGTTACCCCTTCAGAAAGCTCATAAACTTCATTCGTATAATTGGCAATGCTAATTACTTCTTTAGAAATCTGCTCCACCGCAACCGAAGACTCATTAATAGATTTAGCTTGTCGCTCTAATAATTCTTGTACCATTTCTACCGAGTTTGTAATATTGTTAGCTGCTTTATAACTTGTTTCAAACGATGCATAAAGCCTTTCTGAATTCTCGGCAATCTCTTTCGAAGTATGTCGTATTCTACTTACCGTACCTTTTATTACATTTATCATTCCATTAAACTTTTGATTAACTTGGCCTAACTCATCTTTCCCTTCTTTCACTGAAATATTCAAGTTTCCTTTACTTGCTTCTTCAATACCTTGCATTAAATTGGTTAACGGCTTTAATGAAACTTTTAATAATAAGTATTGCCCTACAATTAGTAACATTAAAATAACAACTAACGAGATTCCTGATTTGAACAATAAATCTTTTTGCCCTTCCTCTATGTTTGAAGCATCTATGTCAACTCCAAAATAAGCAAATACCTCACCTTTGCTATTTATAATCGGATGTAAAATTGTCATCCAAGTACCCAAATCATCTTTATAAATTTTAGTAAATTGAACTTTCTTTTCATTCTTTAATTTCTTAATTGCTTCCACTACCACATCAGGCTGAGCATACATATCCCCTACTTTTAATCCTGATTCTTGCAACATCTCCCATATTCCAGTAGGATTTGCCACTATAGATGTTTTATTTCCATTCTTCCCCGCCAATTCAGTACCAAATATGTATCCTTGAGCAATATTCGGGTTATATTCACTTAACTGATCTAATAAAGTCGTTAACTCTTGATGTTCTTTACTTTTTATATTTTCCGTTTTAGAAGCTTGTTCTACTTTATCGACATCTATCTTCTTCATCCAAGATTTTGTAATTTCTTCCGATTGCTGTTTTAACTGATTTTCTAACAAATTACCTTGGATAATATAACCCATCCCAACAAGTGATACTCCTACAATCACAACACTCACTATCGAAAACAGCATATTCTTGGTGAAAAAATTCATGTTTTTTAACACTTTTTATTCCTCCTCATAAGAAGTAGCAATTATTTATGTAAATGCTTGTTCACTACTTGAATTTATATAAATGCAGTTTGATTTTCAGACATATGTATAAAACATTTGGACTTTTCTTTTACTTCACTTGATCATCTTACTTATGTCTATTTTTCAATCTGAACTTATATAAAAAAATTGCCCTCTCTAGTCTAGTAAAACTAAAGAGGGCAGCTGCTTGAACGAGATCATCTTAATAAAAAACTTCGTAAAGAATCAAAACGAAACTTCAGACGAAGTGCAACTGGCTGGCATGTCTATTATAAATAGATGTAGCCCCTTTAGCTTTGCGTCCTACCCTTTCGAGTAGTTTGCCAAATAAATATGAAAATTTAAAACACCAAAAGAGAACCTTTTACCATATATATATCGGCAAAAGGTAGGCAATTTTTACCTTGTTCAAAAATATTCACAAACTTGTCACAAATCGTTCTTATTATTTGTGATATTTTATGAACGTATTGAACAATTAACCTCGTAATTTTTCTTCAGTAAAGAAATTCTGTTGAGTTCCCAGAGATAAAAGGTATTTTCCGATCCGAAATCCCTTCTATAATATTGAGATAAATACTCAATGACTTTTTTTTGAAATGTCTAACAGTATGGAATCTTATGTACAAAGAGTGCTGGCGGCAGGCGATCTCTGATCTCATTATTATTAGTCATTATCGCTATCATTGTGTTATTTGTTCATTCGTTGCTGTCTGTTGCTATTATCTTACTGTTCCTACTGTCGTTTTCTCTGTCATTCCATGTCCTGTGTGTTGGTTTATGACAATAAAAGACCGCCTATGTATTATTTTCTTTTTTCCTTTTTTATTAAAAAATTAATCTTAACTGATACAAATTATTAATATCATTAACATTTTCTAAAGGTATGTTTAATTGAAGTTTTAAAGCTGTTCCAATTAACAGCTGGTTTAGTTCAATGTGTGAAAAAATACGTGCAAAAATAATTGCTGTATTTTCCTTAAAAAGTGACAGTATTCCTTCTAACTTTTGTTTTGCGAAATCCAATCCAGCAGATAATGAGTACATATAGTACGATAACAGGAAGAGCAGCTTCGATCCCAAATGTACCGCCCGTAATCCAAACACTGTCCGATTTTAACCTGAGCATCACAAGGGAAGAATGACTTCTGTCGGGCACAGGAGCAAATTGCACCATTTGGGAATTAATAAAAAAGTTCCAAATGATATGCACCACGACTGCATTCCATACATTCCCCGCCATATAAACAATAAGCGAAAACATAATGCCAACCAAGCTGCCTGCGATAAGTACCAAGCACACATCAACCAACTGTAACCCATTCACAGTAAGTAAATGAAGAGCACCGAACAAGATGGAAGTGATGAAAACGGCGGTAATCGCATTCCATTTGTCTTCGATTAGCTTAAACAAATAACCGCGGAACAAAATCTCTTCAATCACCCCGGCAGAGCATGCCGTGAAGAACGAGCCAATGATAAACGCTAAAGCAGATTCAATATGAAGTTGTTCTTGCTTTTCAAAAACGACGAATTCTGTGAGCAGATAAAATGCTATAACTGTAAGTGGCATTGCCAAACCAACAAATACCCATATTTCACCAGTATCAAACAGTTTATGAATACGATAATATCCACTCGATTTTTTAAAGAACAGCCGCGCATACAACCATAGCAGTCCTACAGTAAATCCAATACGTATAAGTTCTTTGACCACAACCCGCATCGTACCGTTTTCAATCACATCCGTCAGGGGAATCACAAAAATGGCTGCTAACAAAAACAAAATAACCAACATCAAACAATGTATAACTACCTTTCCCCAGTGCATAACTAATAGCTCCTCCCTTTTTATGGTTCACGAAGCCATATCAAAGCTGGCAACCTTAAAACGAGTGCACAATGACCCTATCGTTCACAATGTACCGCTTTACAAATCTTATATTATGTTATTTGGGTTAGATATGTAGTCTCTTCACCATATTCTGTGATGTCCACACAATTCCTGAAATAAGTTAGCTAGATTGGTACTCAATCTAGAGTAGCCCCTTCGTCAGCTTGCAGACCACTAAGTTGGTAGAATGGAAGCGGTCAAGTGCTTTCCTTGACGGCTTCCATTCTACCAACTACAATGCGGAAAGCTGATGGAGGGCAAGGTTAAGCAACCTGATTTTTATAAGTTTTACCTGTACATTCCAAAAATACACGTAGCCGAAATCTTTCAAGGTTTCTGAAGCCAAAAGCACGTCTTTTGATGTTCTTAATCTTATGGTTTGTACCTTCAATCCGGCCATTCGTAAAAGGTGTAAGAAAATATTGTAAAATTTGTGCCTTCCAATTTTCTATCGTCTTGGCAACTTGATGAAATGAAGGAAATGGGCTGCTCCATGCGAGTTGAATCCATTCTTCTAAGAGTGAATCAGCTGTATCATAGTCATTCACTTGGTATATTTCTCTAAAGAGTTCTTTTAGAAAATAGGCATATGACAATTCTGAATGCTCTTTGAGCATCTCGTCTAATTGTTGTTTTTCATTAGCCGTTAACTTTTCAGAACCTTTCAAGAGTTTAAACCGTCCCTTTTTTAGTCCAGGAGTTTTCTTTCTAACTTGGTCAAGTGCATGTGTCACCTTTTGCACCACATGATATTTATCAATGACGATACAGGCCTCTGGGAATATAGATTTAACAGCTTTATGAAAGGGATCCCACATATCCATGACAACGGTTTGAACACACTTATTAGCCAGGATCTCCTTGGAGAGTAAGGTTAGAGTAGAATCATAACTACGTTGATGTTCCATACCAAGAACACTGCCGGATTGGGCATCCATTAGAACGGTTTCATATCGGTGACCCTTTCGAACAGCGATCTCATCAAGGCTAAGGACTAGTTCATTGTTTTCTAAAGCACTATCAAGATGTTCTAAATGCTCCATTTCTTTTTCTTTAGCGATGGAATAAAAAATTCTTTCTACTGTCGTATAAGGAACTTTTTCCTTTCGACTTACTTCTTGAATAGTGGATCCATTGCACATTTGATACAGATATTCTCTGTATCGATTGGTCTGATGCTTATTAGGACTGATAGATTCAAATGTTTGTGAAAATACCTCATTACAGTTGTGACAACGGTATCTATGCACTCTGACTAATAAGAAAAGGGGCTTACCTAATACGGACAAGTCACGAACCTTTCTTGTCCGCCAGTCGTGGACATTACTGGTAAAAAAGCCGCAAAAAGTACAACGTTCTTCCATCGTATTTTTCTCAACATGTAACAGATTGCAATCTTCAAGAAATACTTGTTTAACAACTTCAAATTCTGGCAAATCTAGTGATACGGAAAACACTTTTGAACCTCCTGTTATGTTAAGTCACGCTAACATTATTGCCAGGAATTCGTGAGTGTTTTCCTTATTTTTTGGGTTAAATCACAAAATGTGGTGATGAATCAAAACATCTAATTTCTCTTGATTGAACTCTTCTAAAATAGTGATAATATAACAAAAGAGGTGCGAATTGCACCCCATTTTAAATGATTGTTTACTATTTTACACTTTCAAATCCAAACCTGTTTATTAGAATTCAAACCATTATTACTATTGAAGTATTGCACTTCTTTCGAAAAACATATCTTTTATGCCTAGCGGAATAAAAGTCCTTTCAAACATGTGGTTTGCTTCCTGTATCATGATAGAAATATCTTCTTTGTTCGTGGTGTCTAATGGTATCGGTCGAGGAAGAGTTGGATTTAAACGGATTAAATTACTTCCGATTAGATACCTGGCAGTGTGTTCAGCACCTTTTGACTGTGCTTGCATCGTAAGTTCCACCAGCTTCTTCCTCCAGGACAACCATCCACCTGCTTCCGCAATCTTATTAGGGGCATTGTATAAACTGTCACCTGTTCCAATGGAAAGCACTTTTATTTGATCAAGTGTAAATCCTAACTTTTTGGCCTCAGCTATCCCTACTAATACTGGATTGTTTGCCCAAAGTCCACCATCTATTTTACATTCTCCGTCACCTATATTGGCAGCAGGGAAGTATGTAGGAGCGGCGGACGTTGCCAATCCTACCTCCCACATGTAACGCTCTCCGTCCCTAATATAATCTGAGCAGTGGGGAGTTTTATAAACTTTAGGTTCAGCTTTATGATGTTCAATGGAAGGAATACACAACAATGTCTTGGCATCATTAATCCTCTTATCAGTGAACTTCTCCATTAAAAGGGCTTTTAATGATGTGTTATCGTAAGATGTGTTAATAAAATATCCGCTTGCCTTTTTATTACCGAAAATACGCTTGCCTTCACTAATATATAGATTGGAGATTTCTTCAGCGCTCATTCCAGATGCCAATCCTAAGCATATGATTCCACCAGTTGATGTACCTGCTAATAAATCGAAGTGTAGGTAAATGGGCGTTCTGATAACTTCTTCAACAAGTTTTAAATATCGAGCAGGAATTATTCCCTTCATTCCTCCACCATCAATTGATAAAATTTTAAAGGCATTATGTTCTCTTGGCTGCCAGTTCCCCGTCTTTATGTGTTCCCAATTTAACATTTTTTACTTCCTCTCTGTAAAACTAATTGGGCTGTGGGGAGCTTCTTTACCCCACCAAACACCTTCTTCTAACCAAATATTATAAAAATATAACCATTCAGAAGCCCAAGGTATTAGGGTATCAGAAATTAACATGTCAGGTCTATAACTATTATCGTTTGGATGATATAAACATAAGGAGTTGTCGCCATAACGAAGGGGTGCGGATCTTAATATTTCTGGCTCCAAGACAAAAACCTTAGGTTGATATGGATCGTATTGGATTTTGACAGTGTAGATTGGTGATTTTTCTGAAGGTTGCAGTTTTCCTATCCAGTAAATATTTTGATGACTATCTTTAAATAGTCTAAATGAAGGGAATTTTTTTGATATGGCAAAATTTTGCAATCCCAAATTAATGGTTTTAATATTCTTCATCTTGTTTACCATAAAAACGATGGTCGCGGACTTTTGTCCCATGATCTTGGTTTAGGATGCCAGCAGAAGACACTTTTACTAAGCCTCTACTAATATTGTCAGCCATATCCTTTACTTCACCTAGACTGGATGGAAAGTAGGACTTACCGAAAATGTTTTGCCATTTTTCAATGCTGCTTTCCTTGTCCTTATCATCTAAAGCGTCTTGGCAATCGTCTTTTAGATTTTTTACCTTTTTGAGGAACCGTCCAGCTTTCGTATGATCCCAATTTCTTGCCAAATTTTCATCTTCAAGGGAAGGATTTTCAACGTATATCTCATCTTCTTCTAATAGACATTCCAATTGATCTACGAGAGAGATTAATGTTTCTACCAATGTTTCAGCAATGGAACTTTTTTTCACAAAACTGTTTCCGATTAAAGTGGTCATTAAGATAGATTTGGGTGCTGTATCTTTTCCGACATTATCGTCTCGCCAATGCTTCATGATTTTCACTATTTTTGCAAAATAACCGTCTGTCTTGCTGTTAATGGCATTGCACCAATTAGTAAATCCTACGGGATTAGTTTGGCACCATTCATTTTCCTTCTTGGAAGGAATCTTAATGACATTCTCAAATGGCAACGCGGGAACGATATCAACATGAAAGTCCCCAGCGTAATCAATTCTTACACAACGGTCTTTCACTTTTACTCTATCTTCAAATTCTTTATGACTTTTAATTCGGACGGAAATTTTTTTGAGGATATCTTTTGGTTCTTCCTTTTCGTCAATATTGAGAAGGAGAATGGCATCAACATCAAATTCGTCATTATTTTTAGGTTTAACTCCTGTGTCGGTACTGTAAGATCCTTGGGAATAAAAGTCCAAGAATAGGTCTTTTAATTCTTCGTCTTCTTTAAAATTGTTTTCCCAATGGTTTAGTGCACTTTCAACACGGCTTTTCCTTGTTGGATTCAATGAGATGTTCCCTACAAATTTTTTAAAATGGTCATTTAACTTCATAAATTCACTCCAGTATGGTTTAAGAGTATTTTTGGTTCATGTTAGGAGTATGTAAAATCCAGATGCAAAATCTTAACATGAACACTTATAATTTAATAATACTATTGAACTATTAAACTAATCAATAGTTAGTGGGAATATTTGTTCTGCACTACTATATATAGTATATATTTCATAAAAGTAATAACTACTTAAATATTGTATGACCAAAAGTATAAGGGTAGCTACCCCTCTCCCACTCCCTAATCCAATTGGGTTGATTATATGGTATGTCAACACTAAACTAGACAATTTTTTTAAGGTGTTCCTTTTTGTATTCAATAGGGCTTAAATACCCGAGTGTTCCGTGAATTCTTATATGATTAAACCAATGTACATAATCATCTAATTCCAATTTTAATTGCTCTAAACTTTCAAAATATTTACCTTTTACAAATTCTGTCTTGATAATTTTAAATGTGGCTTCGGCTACTGCGTTATCATATGGGCAACCTTTCATGCTTAACGACCGTTTAATCTCGAATGTTTCTAAAGCTTCATCGATTGTCTTGTTTTTAAACTCGTTTCCTCGGTCTGTGTGAAATAGTTGAATTTGTCTTAAATCAGCTTTAATCGTTGATAAGGCTTGGTAGACTAGTCCAGCATCTTTATTAGGACCGGCACTATGTCCAACAATTTCTCTATTGTAAAGATCAACAAATAGACATATGTAATGCCAATTTTTTTGGACCCTTACGTATGTTAAATCACTGACTACAACCGTTAATTCCTTTTGTTGATCAAATTCCCTATTCAACACATTTTCAACTTTAGATTCATTACATTTATCCACATGTGGCTTAAACTGGGCAACTGTATATTTTGATACTAGCCCATTTTCTTTCATGATTCGGCCAATACGTCTTCTGGATGCAATTTTACCGAGTTTTTTCAACTCATGTTTTATCTTACGAGTGCCATAGTTCTGGCGGCTTTTATGAAAAATATCGATTATGGTAACAGTAAGTTCATCATCTGATTTAGATTGCTCTTTTGCTTCATAATAATAGGTACTTCTTGGGAGTTGTAGGACGTCGCACATTGCTGATATCGAGTATTTGTGACGATTATTTTTAATCACATTTACTTTCGTCCTAGTATCAGCGCAGCTTGCTTTAAAATATCATTCTCCATCAGTAAACGCTGATTTTCTTTACGAAGCTTGATCAGTTCTTCTTTTTCAGGTGTTCGGTTGTCCTTCTCTTTAAATGAACCAGATGTTTGGCTCTGTTTCACCCATTTGTCTAATGCCGAAGGCGTTAAATTGTATTCACTTATAATGTCTTTTCTAGGCTTACCACTTTCATATAGTTTGACCATTTGAGCTTTAAATTCGGGAGTAAATGTTCTTCTAGCTCTCGTCATATCGGCGTACCTCCATTAACTGAATGAGATGAAGTAGACTTCCAAATTTAGAGGGTAAACACCGCAACTTGACAAGGAGCCTCTACGGGCATGCTTTCCCAGCCAGGAAACCAGATGATGAAAACATCTGGCTTGCCAAACAGGCTAGCATACCCGCCTCTCCTAGTAAAGTTGCTGGTATGGGATCTCTTATGCTTGATTAGCAGTATACCCAGATTGGATGGTTAGTCTACCTGACCTTAATTTTTTTGTCCAGTTAAGTGTAGCCGATTCAATACTTTCAATCACCTTATCTAGGAACACAATCGAATAGGAGTGGGTAACTAGCATCCGACTTCTCACACCCAGGTATGAAAATAAATCCCTACGGTCCATACTGGTATTGATACAAAAAGTATTAATATGCCACTCTTTATGGTGGTTTTACCTTGTATTGAGGCTTTGTATCGAATTTTTGAAGATAAATGCCTCAGCAGATTTCAATTTGAATCTTAATGAGGAAGCATACAAAGCAGTCTCAGAGTTTATTAAATTTTATAATGAACGCCGGATACATTTCAGTTTTTCTGTATCTATCACCAAAAGAACTCTATGCAATGCAAGAAAAAGAAACTTTTATCATAAAGGAAGTTCGGGTATAACATTACCATATCAATTGAAAAACTCAGCTTGATATGGTGTGGCGGGCATGATAGACTAATTCGGCGATGCCAACTAAGTAATGGTTGGCTACTTGGGAGAGGATGATGCTCTCAGAGACTCCATGTCAAGTTACAATGCCCCTTGTCTATAGTTCGGGATAGAAATCAAAAAATAATATAATAAGAAAAAATGAACCTTTTTCAACACAAAAACTATGAAGAGAACTGTAATTGAAGTTCTTTAATTTCATATATTATCTTATCTACAAACTCTATTCTCTTCTCACTATCCAGTTCCTTCACATAAAATTTCATCGCTGTGCCTATGTCTATTCCAAAAGCTAATACATTTCTAAATTCATCTTCCATTCCTTCAACACTTGCATATCCTAAATACTCAAATCCGTTGCCACATGTATCGGGAAACAAGAAAACATTATATAGTTGATTAAATCTATTTTTCATTGATAAAGAATAAAACAACTGTTTTACAATATCTCCCCAACCTGGTAACTTATCTAACCCAGCCTTAATCCGATAATACTTGGCATCAAATATAAAAATTGATTCACCCGTCTGTATCAAAATGTCTGGAATCTGCGATGTTTTAAGCTTGTTACCTTTAAACATCCAGTACGGATTGGGTACTATGATATGTAGTTCATCCATGTCCCCTAGTATTTCTGAACAAATCGATTCCCAAACATTATGAAAGAATGGCGTAGCATAAATATTAAAATTATCAGAATTTCTATTTCGTGATTTCATTTCTAAATAAGATAAAATTTTCTTAAAAAGTGTGATTTCACGATCGACATAGGTAGTCCTTAAAGCTTGTTGTAATCTATACTGCATGTACTTTATACTGTTACAGGGTGTTATCAATATAAAATTCAAAATTAAAATTAAAGAGCCATCCGAATCTTTCTTTAATTTCTTTAAGTACAAAAGCATGAATTAATGTTAGTTCGTGGTCATTAGCTATATCATTTTTAGATGTAATTAAATCTATGTAAAACATCTTATTTTTAATCAAAATCGGCGACATTTTAGTCAAAGTTTTTGACCAATTAATTCGTGCATTTCCATTTATTTGTTCTATTCTTCTTTGCATGTAAATTAAACCGTTCTGACGATAGTCTTCCACAAACCATTGCACTAATTCAAATACTTTGGTGGTCTCTTTGTCTCCTAACCAATCATTTTCCTCTTCATCCAACAAATTTGTTTTTGAATATTTATTTAATACCTTGTAAATTAAACGTGCAGCCAGCTGCTTTTCATAATCATTTGATGGGATTTCCATTCCTTTGGGTAAAACAACAAAGAGATTTTCTTGAAATTCTATGATTCCGGTTATCTTGAATCTAACTAAATCATTTCTTATCTTGTCGCATAAACCTCTTTCGTAAAATACTGAAGGGATTTTTACGTATTTACTGGTCTTATACTCATGTTCCGTGAAAAAATACAGATTATTCATCTATATCACTTATTCCTTCAGAAATAATTCGTTTGTCATACAACATTTGATCTAACTCTTCAACAAAAATTCTTTCCTGCCCTAAAATAAAAGCATTGGAAACTGCTGAAAAAGTACTATATATATCATTAAATAATTCATTACGTTGATGACGAACTACATCATCCCACAAGTAAATTAGTAATTTAAAAGCTATTTTTTTATTATCTAGTAGTTCGTTTTCTTTAATAAAATATGGTCCAATTAGTTTATCCTCATTTACTCTTAATACAGAAGAAAGGTACTCATTAATTGTATTTGCGAAGTTAGCCCAAGTAATTTTATATCCTGCATAAGTTAAATGCTTTTGAGAATGTGGTATTTCATTAAATGAAATACCCTTATATTCAAATTCCCACCGACGTTTAAAAGCTGAATCCATAACGAATACACCTTGGTCTGCACTATTCATCGTCGCATACAAGTTAAGATTACCTGGAATTTTAACTTCTTTAATTTTTTGATTTTCTTCCCTTCCACTGTTGAGATATTCTAGAATCTCCTTATTATCTATTGAGTATTCACTCCATCCATATTCATCTCTATCTAATAACTGAAATATATCTCCAAATACCGCAGCAGTATTTGCTCTGTTTATTTCCTCAATTACTAAAGTATGCATTTCATTTGGATGATCGTATGCTTTCTTTAGTATTCTTAAGAAAGGTCCTGGTACAAAATCATAAGAAATTTCTCCGCTTTCATTTTTACAAGGCTTTAACCCACCAACAAAATCATAATATGTGTATTCAGGGTGAAAAGTTACTCGCATACTTTCTTTACCTAAACTGTAGCTTTTTCCAACTCCAGGTGCACCATACACAATTTTGTTGGTTCCTACACGTGAAATATCATACTGATTCTCTCCTGGAGTTTCGTTAATGAGTTCTGAGGAGTAATTTACATTATTTATTACATGAGAAAAGTCTATTGTATGAAGCATTTTCAAATTAGAAATATAGAAGTTTAAGAATTCCTTTTTAAATGCACAAATTAAATTCCCATGATTATCTCTTGTTTGAATAAACCCATCTCTCATTGCTTGAGCAATACCTCTAATATCAATAAAACAGGATTTTGAAGAACCATGGTTACGATTTTTTTCCGTTTCCCACGCCACAATTATAGGATCTTCCCTATCTTTCTTATAAATCCCTAATAAAAGTCCTTTTTTAAATGGATCAGTGCTGTTATCAATCAAAAAGCCTTCCTCTCCAGCTTTCCCAATCTGTATTCTCTGTTCATATGGTCTCGATTGTCTTCCACCATTTGATACTCTCCAACAATAGATATAGACATCCATAAAACGATCATTAGCACTAATTTTAAATAAATAAGGTTGGCTATCAGTGTTTTCATAATCAATATTCCAACCATTACACGAAAGCGCTTCTTTTAGTATTTGAATTATTTCCGGTTTAAAAGGTCCCTCAGGTTGAGGACCGAGTTGTACCGATCCATCTGAATTAGCCTGAAAATAAATATATTCCTGCATCCTTCACTCACCTTACTATATAAGATTATCAAATTTCATTAAACAACCATACAATACTTAATTTTACAAACGAAAATATGCACATTCAACAACATTTCTAAAAATAGCAAAACTGCTTTTTTATCATCTATCCAAAAGTTCCATGTTATAATAAGAAATCCGAATATCAATACTTAACGCTTGAATAAGAGCTAATGTTTGATATCATATAATTTAGGACTTTAAAATTTTAAACGGGAGTCTGATGTACATTATGAAAGCTATAAGTTTATTCTCTGGGGCTGGTGGTTTTGATATTGCTAGCTTTATGGCGGGAGTTCCCGTAGTATTTAGTATTGATATAGATGAGGATTGTATTAAAACATTAAAAATGAATGCCGAATTTAATAATACAACGATTATTTGTGGTGACTTAAGTGAATATTCAAGCGAACAGATAAAAGATTTATCAGGTATTAAAGATGATGAGAAATTCATAATCATAGGCGGTGCACCATGTCAGCCATTTTCTAAAAATGGATATTGGGTAACGAATAAAATACGTAAAGGAATTAACGATCCGAGAGCAAGTTTAGTAAACGAATTTTTACGAGTAGTTACTGATTTATCTCCAGATGGATTTGTTTTTGAAAATGTAGAAAGTTTACTCCACCCTACCAATAAGGTGATTGTTGATACTTTCATCGAAATAATTCAAGAAGCAGGATATAAATATAAAATTATTCGTGCCAACGCTCTTAACTATGGAGTGCCTCAAAAAAGGAAACGTTTATTTATTATTGGTAGTAAAGGTACATTTAAATCTGATGAACCAAAAATCACACACGGTGATCCTGAAAATTTGCTTGAATCCCATTTGAAACCTTATGTAACTGCTGGTGAAGCAATAGAAGAATTCGATACTCCTGAGTACTTTGAAAAAGAAGAGGTTACAGAAGGCGGAAAATATTATAAAGAATTACTTGAGATTCCTCCTGGGATGAATTATAAAGCACTTACTGAATGGGCAGGTCATCCGAATCCAAAATTTGTTGCTGATAAACGATTTTGGAATTTTTTATTAAAATTATCGCCAGATAATCCATCATGGACTATTACAGCACAACCTGGTCCATGGATTGGTCCATTCCATTGGACATCAAGAAGATTAAGGGTACCTGAAATTGCGGCTCTTCAGTCGTTTCCTAAAGGATATAAGTTTTACGGAAGCAGAAGATCTATTCAACGCCAAATAGGAAATGCTGTCCCTCCTTTAATGGGTAAAGCTATGATCGAATTTTTAAAGGAAAGTCTAGAAGACTATGTCAAAGTAGATATAAATATTGCTAGAACTTCAACCTTAGTCTAAGAAACATACAATCAGAGGCAGCAAGGAGGAAGCGTAAAAAGTGAATGTAATAAGCATCTTTTCTGGTGGAGGAGGAATTGACCTAGGGTTTAAAAAGGCTGGCTTTGATATTTTATACTCAACTGATATCGAAGAAATTGCTTGTCAAACACTTAAACACAATAAAACAGGGAAAATTGTGGAGTGCAAAGATATCCGTGGAATTGATTTTAAGGATGTTATTCAACGTTTAGGAGTAGAGGAAATTGATTGTCTTGTAGGCGGTCCACCTTGTCCACCATACTCTAAATCTAGATTTTATCGTAAAGAAAAGAAAAGAGCTTTAGAGGATGAAAACGCCTTTACTTTAAATGAGTATTTTCGAGCTCTAGAAGAAATTCGTCCCAAAATATTCTTCTTTGAAAACGTTCATGGCTTTATATATAAGCCGCATCAAGCAGCTTTTGACTTACTAAAAGAACGTTCTAAAACATTAGGCTATCATATTACTTGGCAAGTTTGTAATACTGCGGAATATGGTGTTCCACAAACTAGGGAGCGATTTATTTGTATTGGTGTAAGAAAAGATTTTGGTGAACCATTTGTTTTTCCCGAACCAACGCACTATATTCCTGAAAAATATGACCCTGTGAAAGACAAAAACAAGAAACCATGGGTTACATGTGGACAAGCAATCGGTGATCTGGATTATGATTTACCAGAAGATGAGAAAATGCAAGCTGGTTCTAAACATAAAGATTTGTTAAAAGAAATTCCACCTGGGGATAATTATCTATATTTTACGGCTGAACGAGATCATCCAAATCCGAAATTCAAGTGGAGATCACGATATTGGTCATTCCTTTTAAAATTATCACCAGATCGTCCCTCATGGACGATACAAGCGAGTTTTTCTAATAATATGGGACCTTTTCATTGGAAAAATCGCTTTTTGAGAATTTCTGAAATAAAACGTATTCAATCTTTTGACGATGATTACGAATTTATGGGAGATTTTAAAGAACAATGGCGTCAAATAGGCAATGCTGTTCCACCCTTGTTTGTAAAAGTAATCGCCGAGGCAATTAAAGAACAGTATTTTACAGAAAAAAAGAAAAAATCCTCAAAGGAAGACCGATTTAAACAATTAGAATTTGATATTTAACAGGGAGTATAAATAATTTTGTGTAATTGGTTTTTAGAGCCAAATTAATATATAAAGGCTTTACATGGAGTGGCGGGTATGATAGGCTTGGCTGCCAGGCGATGCTTAAAGAAGGTATCGCCCAATCGCCAGAAATCATGCCCGTAGAGGCTCCCTGTCAAGCCGGCACTAACTTTCGGTTTTAAGATAAAAGTTCGGCTTCCAGTTTTTCCCCATAATATTTGGCTAATTGTGATATATATTCTTTCCATCATCTTACAGGCATATTCCACTTCTTTGATGTTTCAATGGTCGCCAAATATATAATTTTCCTGAGAGCATCATCGGTCGGGTAGGCCGTCTTTGTCTTCGTGACTATTCTGAACTGCCGGTGATAGCCTTCGATGGTGTTGGTGGTATAAATGAGCCTTCTTATTTCTGGAGGGTAACTGAAGAAGGTGGTCAGTACCAGCCAGTTCGCTTCCCATGATTTGATGATGATTGGATGCTTTTTACCCCATTTCTCCTTGAAGTCTGGGAACTCAAATTCAGCTTCTTCCAGAGTGAGTGCCTGGTAGATTTTCTTTAATTCTGCCATGATCGCTTTTTGTTCCTTGTACAAAGCGTATTTCATAGAGTTACGGATTTGATGGATAATACATAACTGGATATCAGTCTGAGGGAAAACCGTATTAACGGCATCAGATAAGCCGGAAAGCCCGTCCTTACAGGCAATCAGGATATCCTTCACTCCTCTGTGTTTCTGGTCATAACAGACTCCCATCCAGAAACTCGCACTCTCATTTTCTCCGATCCAAATCCCCAGAATCTCTTTATGGCCAAAAAGATTGATCCCTAAAACACTATATGTAACCTTACTCACAATGCGATTTCTTTTCTAACCTTGAAATGGATGGCATCCAAAAGACAATCGAATAGATCCGATCCAATGGCCGGGATTTCCACTCCACGATGAGGGGCATGATTTTATCAGTGACCTTACTGCCCATGGAATGGGATACTTCAATACCGTAGAGGTCCTGTATATGATCTTCAATGTCCCTGGTAGACATGCCTTTGGCATAAAGGCCTATGATTTGGTCTTCCAATCCATTAGAGCTCATTTCATATTTCTTAATTATCCGTGGTTCAAATTCGCCTTTTAGGTCTCTCAGTACTTTTATTCCGAGGTGCCAAACTTTGTTTTAATTGTTTTATGACTGTACCCATTTAGGCTATTGCCGGAATGGTCACCTTTGTTATTATGTTTCTTGTAGCCTAAATGATCGTCAATTTCAGCTTCAAATACCTGTTGGATTGTATCTTTGAACGCATCCCTTAACTTTTCCTGAATGTCTTCCACTGTGCGACAAACTTTCGCAAATTCTTTAGCCAATCAGTTTTTTTCGTTTTGCATAAATGAATATCTCCTTATTGGTAAGTATGACCAATTACACAAAACTTTCTACATTTTCAACGGTAACTTTTCAATACTGATTACATTTTCGTTTAAGTAGGCGATCAATTCTTCTTTTTGGAATAGTCTGGATTGCACATTATACGCATAGTTACCGATTTGGCAATATTTCGATTTAATACTCTCCTTTCTCCTCTGCCACAATGGAAAGTGGTTTAGAAAATTCATTTTCGTTATAAGAATGTTCGATGTCCTTTAACCGTTTTCTTAAATAATTCTCTAACTCTTTATTTGTACAATAAACGAAACAGCCTTTTTGTCCTCTTGTTAGTAATGTTCGATACGTATTTCGAATAATCTCGTCTGCGATTTTCAATGCTTCATCTGGTTTTTCCTTAAGCATCTTTTTCAAGCCTTTTAAGGATTGATCTGTTTTTGCTCGTTTCGTGTAGTCTGTTTGAACTTGTCCATCTTTGTAAATTAAATCGTCGCCAATAATAACACCGACATAATCGAATTCAAGACCTTGACACGTATGTATACAACCTGCTTCACGAACAGAATGTTCATCAATTGCCCATGTTTCAGAATTTCCAAGATTCCAACTCATACTGAAATTATGTTCAGGAATGACAATGTCATGAACATTCGAATTATTTTTCCCTTCTTTAATCCAATTCCAACAATACCCAGCTACAATACGAGATTTATTGTTTACTTTATTTAACTTTTCAATTTCGCTGCGCAACTCATTTGGATTTGAATAAACTCGAAAATCATAATTACTGTCAAAAAAGTTTGTATTTGCTGTTTCACGAATTTGCAAAACATCATCGATCCAAGCTAAATAACCATCTGACCCATTACAACGAAACTGAGACTCTAATTTTGCCTTTATTACTTTGGCTCCATATAAACTTGCAAATTTTTGGATCATCTGGACACTGCCAACATCCTTTAATGTTACCCGCTGTCGTTCATCAATGAAAAAGATCGATAATTTCGAGGCATTGATAATTTCTTTTATTTGATTTTCACCAAGATTTTGAAACATTCCTGATTTCTCATTAAGTCGATGGGCTTCATCAACAATAAGAGCATCGAACTCATTCGAAGGTGTGTTTACATAACTACCAGAACTAGTGAACAAATTGTCAATATGCCCCTTTCGGAAATCTTGTTTTAATTTTTGTGCGTATACTTTCCTTGGTGCAGCGTTTTTTGTGACGTATTGACAAACTAAACTTCGATTTGTCAATTCTACCAGTAAATTAATCGCTAACACTGATTTGCCCGTTCCCGGACCACCTTCAACAACCAACACTTGTTTCTGATTCGTTCTAATTGCTTCGTTCGCTAGCTGAAGAGCTGTCTCATATACCACTTTTTGATCATAAATCATTATAAATTCTCGATTACCTTTTAACATACTGTTCAATGTATCTTGAAGTGATTTAGATGGTCGAATGCGCCCTTTTTCGATTTTGTAAAGATTCTCTTTATTATCGCCATATTTGACATACCGTTTGATAAAAGAACGTAATTTAGCTGCATCTCCTTTTAAAAATAAAGGGGCTTTCTCTATGTAATATTGATACATGGAATCAACTAAAGGATCGTTTTCACCTAGGTTCATATAGTTGTGTAAATAAGCACATGGATAAAGTTGAATATGATCGCTTTGCGCATTTTCATTATAATCTTGAATCAACGAGGCATAAGACCAAGCTTGATACGAAGGGTGCGTCGTTTCAACCATATGACGATTTATTACCGTTTTTACAATCGCTTCTTTCCCTTCTACTTTTTCAACCTTATCCCATTGTTTTAATTCGACAATTACCACCGAATTGTTATAATTTTGATTCATACCAGAAATAAGAAAATCAACTCGTTTAGAGGTGTGAGGAATTTTGAACTCAATTGCCACCCCTGCGTTGCTTGGAATTTCGTTATCAATCAACACAAGATACATATATTTCATAGAGTTATCCCAGGCTCGAATTTCTTTCTCGTCGACACGCCCAATCTTAGCTTTGAAATTATTACAAATATTATGTACTAATTGATCATCAAACACATCTTTTAAAAATTCATCTTTCGTCGCTTCGTAAACTATCATTCTTCTCACCTTTATATTATGGAGATTGCGAGGACACGATATTGCAAATTATATTTCTTATCTTTGTCCTCTACTCTAATTCATAATATTTCTTTTTCGATCCAAATGATTTCTCTATTGGATATTTTTGTTCGTTTTTCTTTATTTTATTGACAATTGTCTCTTCTACGTTAATCCCTAATTCGTGAGAAAGCAGAAGCGCGTAGATGATTACATCTGCAATTTCATCTTTAATATTTTCAAAATTAGCTTGTATTGCTTCCTCACTACTTTTCCATTGGAAATTTTCTAGTAATTCTCCCGCTTCTAAGCTTAGTGATATAGCTAAATCTTTTGGATTGTGGAACTGTCGCCAGTTGCGAGCATCACGGAAGTCAATAATTTTTTGTTGTATATGTTTCAAAAAGCTCACCACCAAACTAGATTTCTTACAAAATTTACATAAATTATAGCAAAAAATTACTATTTTAATCTATTTTATTCCAACTTCTCAATTAATAATCTCATCCCTACCCTATCGGTTAAGAATGAGTTTTTAAAGTGAATTAATTCTTTGTAACGAAACATACCGATTCTCCTCCCTCTATAAACTTTAATTTTCTTCAAAATTCTCGCGTTTTCTTTAAATTTCGCTAACACATAATAGCTTCTTTACCTCAAATGAGTGGATATTACTTGTATTTATTCAATATATTTACATGGTAAGGTGCATCCTATAATACAGATTTACAATATCTGTAATATCATGTATGACCGTGCAAGAAGTCTCCACACTTCTCATGGTCGCTCACCCTCCCATGTATCACTGGATTATAAGATCCACACATTCCTTCGTCCTGCGTATCCATGAGGTGGAGGTTGGATATGCTCCTTTACAGGGTCTAATGCCCGAATGGTGTAAAATATACTCCAACTCTGCACTATTGGTGTTTGTCAGAATAACAAGTCGTTTGAAAGCTTTTATGCAGCCTGTAATGCTTTTATTTGAGGTAATCCCTTTAATAGCTTTAATCCATCAAACTCACACTGTTTCTTACCAATGGCAAATAACACACGTAATAATTTACAACACAAGGCAATCAGAGACTGTTGTTTTTTTAACGGCCTGTCTGGCCGATTGGTATAGTAATGATGCAAGGCTTTAAATACAGGATTATGGGCAACCAATGGTCGAATGGCCAGGTATAATGCTTTTCGTAAACGTCTTCGGCCCCTTTTGGTTATGCGTGTTTGCCCTTTATACTTTCCTGAACTGTGTTCTCTTAAAGAAAGCCCTGCCAGATTGACTAATTGTTGCGGATGATTGTACTTGGTTAAATCTCCTACTTCCGCAAAGAACAAAGCAATGGTAGTGTGACTAAGTCCCGGGATATTGGTCATTTGTTTCGCACCTGGTATGCTTTCAACAACACCTTCTAGTTCTTCATCTAGTTGTGCTAACTGTTTCTTGTAAAGCTCATATTGATCCAATAGGCAATCCAATTCTCTTTTTGCGAACTGGATTCCTGTCTCAATCCCAACGCTCTTTTTCGCTACTTCTACGAGTCGGGTTGCTCGTTTCAGCCCAACCCCACGCTGTACATACGGTTTCCATTTTTGCAGCACTTCTTCTGGTGACAACTTTTGAATATGAGAGGGAAATGGAAACATGCGCAAGGTATAAAAGGCTGCTTTACCTTTCCAATCTCCAAACACATCGAAAAACTCTGGGAAAAAGCGCTGAATGACGTTTTCAATCCGCCCTTCAATGATCATAAGCTGTTTGATGAGCTGATCTCGTAATTTGACGCCTTCCCTTAGTTCAGCGTATACGCCCTCTAATAGGTTCGGTACGGAGTATCGCCCATCTTTCATTAACTGTGCAATGACACGAGCATCTTTTGTATCGTTTTTTGTAGGCGAATTGTCATCAAGCTCTTTACTTTTTTTGACGTGCATGGGATTCACTAGCACTACATCATATCCTTTTGCCTTAAGAAAGTAGGCAAGATTTAGCCAATAATGACCTGTTGGCTCCATTCCAAAAATCACGTGGTCCTTATGATTTTCTTTTTGAATATGATTAACCCAATCTAATAAGGTTTGAAAGCCGTGTATACGATTTTCAAAGATCAATCTCTTGCCAAATTCTAAGCCTCGGTCATCTTGAAAACGGGCAACGTGCTTTTCTTTAGCTACATCAATACCTACAATGAGAGTTGATGGTGTAATTTGAGAGATTTTTTGATTTTGTGTATAATTCATTTTGAGTCCTCCTTGGTTTATTGAAATTCGGGGTCAACGCGCATTGACACCCTGTACTATACCAAGGGGACTTTTTTTTATCAAACCTCAAATTTCCTCATTACAGGAATGCTCCTTTATAGAGTTATTACTTTCCCTTCAAATTCACTGCAAATAAAATACTCCGGATGTTAGGGGTCGCGTAGATTAAAGCATTCCCATTATATTTACCCGCCCATGATAGAATCAATTTAAAGCGTTTACTTAAATGTTTTAGTAATCTAACAGGATGTTGTTGTAATTGTTTGTCAAACAAAATTTCAATATCTCATAGCCAAAAAATTGAGTCATGATATTCATTTAAAACTTCATTCAGCACTTCCCCAATTTGTAAAAGGATAATTAGATTTGGGAATTTTTCAATTTTTTTCTTATCTTCTAATTACATCCATACCGGGCGCACAAACATAAAAACACCATGCAAAGTGAAGTGACCCCTGTCAAGTAGACAGGAATAAAAAAGCACACTTAGGCAGCCTGAGTCCTATATTCATAAGGACTCAGGTTATTTAATTTCTTTTGGAAACGTTGGTGATTATAAAAACGAATATATTTGTGTACGGCATCCTTGATCTCTTCAGCTTTGCGAAATGAGTACAGATTGAAACACTCTGTCTTTAAATGGCTGAAGAAGTTTTCCATGCAGGCATTGTCTAAACAGTTTCCTTTTCTGGACATACTGGCCTTTATATTGTATCTTTTAAGTAAGTTGTTGTATTGGCGGGATGTATACTGGAACCCCTGATCGCTATGTAGGAGTAGTCCATTTACATTCCGTTTTTTTATGGCCTTTTTTAGAGTATCAAGCACCAGTTTGATGTCATTTCTTGGACTAATATGGTAGGCAACAATTTCATTATTGTATAGGTCTTTAATGGCGGACAAATAAAGCTTTTGCCCATTAAAAATCAAATATGTAATATCTGTCACCCACTTCTCGTTTGGCTTTGACGCGTGAAATTCCCTGTTTAGATGATTGTCCGAAATGACATAAGGCTCTTTCTTCCCGTAATAAGGCCGTTTCTTCCGAATCACCGCACAAATTCCCATCTCTCTCATCAACCTTTGTACTCGTTTATGGTTGATATTCAGTTTGTATTTTCTCTTAAGCCAGACTTTGACTCTCCGATACCCATAGATTCCTTTCAGTTTTTTATGGCACTCCTCGATTTTTTTCTTTAACTGTTCGTCTTCTAATTGCTTTTGAGAAGGGTGGTTCTGTCGTTTTACCCAATTGTAATATCCACTTCGAGACACGCCTGCAATCTTACATAATTCTTGAATAGATATGGGGTTACCAGCCATTTCATGAATGATGGCGAACTTCTTGTGAGTTGGTACGGTTTCCATTCCCCCTTTCACATTTTTAAGAGCTTTTTTAGCATCTCTACTTCCGCTTCAAGACGCTTGATTTTCGTTTCAGGATCTTCTGGACGAGTTCTCGGTCTTCCTTTGCCTGGTCCTTTTGCCTTCCCGCGTTTTTCCTCCAGCCCTTTCATTCCTTCCTTGTCATAGTGTTCTACCCATCGACGTACCATGGTATGATCAATCCCTAACTCTTTAGCCACCGATTTGTAGCCCATGCCCTCTTTTTTATATAAATCCACAGCTTTCTTTTTAAACTTTACATCATATGTTTTTCGTATTTTCCCCATAGAAAAATCCCCTCCATAGTAGACAGATTAATGGGCTTTCTTTTTTCTGTCTACTATAAGGGGATCATATCAAAGCGCATGGTGTTTTCTTATTAGCCTTTAAGTTTTTCACGAAGAACCATTTGAAGGATACCGCCGTGACGGTAATAGTCGATTTCCACTTCAGAATCAAAGCGGACAAGGACTTCAAATGTCTTTTTGTTGCCATTTTCATCAGTTGCAGTCACTTTTACTAGGTCGCGAGGTCTTACATTTTCATCGATATGAACGTCGATGACTTCTTTTCCTGTTAGGCCTAGTACATCAGCGTTTTCGCCTTCCTTGAATTGTAATGGAAGTACGCCCATTAACACAAGGTTAGAACGGTGGATACGCTCGAAGCTTTCTGCGATAACAGTTTTAATGCCTAAAAGGTTTGTACCTTTCGCAGCCCAGTCACGGGATGAACCCATTCCGTAATCTTTGCCGGCAAGAACGACAAGACCAGTGCCATCTTTTTTATAACGCATACAAGCATCATAAATAGTTGTCACTTCTCCAGTCGGCCAGTACGTTGTATATCCGCCTTCTGTACCAGGAGCAATTTGGTTGCGGATACGGATATTCGCGAACGTACCGCGCATCATGACTTCATGGTTTCCGCGGCGTGAACCGTAAGAGTTAAAGTCGCGCGGCTGGACGCCTTTTTCACGCAAGTATTTTCCTGCAGGCGTATCTTTTCCGATTGCACCGGCCGGAGAAATATGGTCTGTTGTCACAGAGTCGCCGAATTTACCTACAACGCGCAAGCCTGTTAATGGCTTCACTTCATCAGGATCCGGCTTCAAGCCTTCGAAGAATGGAGGATTTTGAATGTATGTTGAATCCTCATCCCAAGTGTATAGCGGCTCGTTGCTTGTTTGGATTTGGTTCCAGCGTTCGTTATCATCGAAGACACGCTCATATTCTTTACGGAACAATTCAGGTGTTACTGTCTGCTTCACAATTTTGTTTACTTCATCTGTTGTTGGCCAAATATCTTTAAAGAAGACGTCATTTCCGTCTTTATCTTTTCCGATTGGATCGTTTAGAAGATCGATATCCACTGTACCTGCTAAAGCGTATGCAACGACAAGCGGCGGTGAAGCCAGATAGTTCGCTTTTACAAGTGGATGAATACGCCCTTCAAAGTTGCGGTTACCGGAAAGGACCGATGTAACGAGCAGATCGTTTTCAGCAATCGCTTTTTCAATTTCGTCTTTTAACGGGCCAGAGTTACCGATACATGTTGTACAGCCATATCCGACAAGGTTAAAACCGAGCTGCTCAAGATATGGCAGCAATCCTGAATCACGAAGATATCCTGTAACAACTTTTGACCCCGGAGCTAAAGACGTTTTCACATATTTCGGTACTTGAAGACCGAGTTCAACCGCTTTTTTCGCTACTAATCCTGCGCCGACAAGAACATACGGATTTGATGTGTTTGTACAGCTTGTGATCGCAGCGATGGCAACTGCACCGGTTTTCATTGTCGTAGAATCGCCGTTATGGAAATTCACAGTAACTTCTTTGTTAATTTCAGATTGATCCAAACCAAAGCCCTGGTTGCCCACCGGCGCAGTCAAAGCTTCGCGGAAAGCTTTTTGCATTTCTGTCAGCGGGATTAAATCTTGCGGGCGTTTCGGACCGGAAAGATTTGCATGAATTTCTGAAAGATCAATTTCAACTACATCTGTATAGACTGGATCTAAATTTGGATCGAAGAATAGTCCATTTTCACGGCAATATGTTTCAACAACTTTGATGTGTTCTTCAGGACGGCCTGTTAAGCGCAAATAATCCAGAGATTCAGAATCAACAGGGAAGAATCCGCAAGTTGCTCCATATTCCGGCGCCATATTTGCAACCGTTGCACGGTCAGCAAGCGGCAAAGTTGAAACACCTGGTCCGAAGAACTCTACAAACTTGCCAACTACACCTTTCTGGCGTAAAACTTGAGTTACTTTTAATGCAAGGTCTGTAGCTGTTGAACCTTCCGGAAGTTTACCGACAAGTTTCACACCAACCACTTCTGGTACCGGGAAGTATGAAGGCTGCCCCAACATTCCCGCTTCTGCTTCGATACCGCCGACACCCCATCCAAGAACTCCAAGACCATTAATCATTGTTGTATGGGAATCGGTACCAACTAGTGTATCAGGGAATGTTTCGTAGTCTCCATTCGGAGTTTCGATCGCATGAACAACGCTTGCAAGGTATTCAAGGTTTACTTGGTGAACAATACCTGTTGCAGGCGGTACAGCACGATAGTTATCAAATGCCTTTTGCGCCCAGCTTAAGAATTTGTACCGTTCTGCATTTCGTTCAAATTCAAGCTCCATGTTTGCTTCCAATGCATCCGGAGTACCGAATTTGTCAACTTGTACTGAGTGGTCAATTACTAAGTCAACTGGCTTCTCAGGATTAATTTTGTAAGGGTCTCCGCCCATATCAGCCATCGCTTTCCGAAGTGAAGCAAGGTCAACGACTGCAGGAACTCCTGTAAAGTCTTGAAGGATAACACGTGAAGGTTTAAATGGAACATCAATTTCTTTTACTTCGCTAGTTCCCCATTTAGCAAGATTTTCAACGTGTTCTTTTGTGATCACACGGCCGTCAAGCTGGCGAAGAACAGATTCAAGCAAAACCTTGATCGAATATGGAAGTTTTGAAATTTTCCCTATACCTGCTTCTTCGAGTGCAGCTAAACGGTAGTAATGAAAGCGTTTTCCGTTGATTTCAAAACTCGAACGAGCTTGAAAAACATCGTTTTTAACCAAATGTAAAACCCCCTCTTTCGTATTCAACAAATACGAAAATCACTGTAAATGTCGAAAAGTTTGAATTTTGCAGCGCCTCTTCACTTTTCACACAATTCTATCTTAATACAACCATTTCTTTAAGTAAATAACAAGAAAGTTATTGTTTATGATAAGAAATTCTTATATTAAATTCAGATTTTAAGTATTTAGTGGTAATAACCCTATATTTATAAAGATATTTAGTTTGTCTTGTAAAAAAACGGAATGAAGTTGTCGTTATGGTACAAAAGTATTTTTTCATGTATGTCTGCATTTCAAATGTAAAAAATAAACAGCAATGGAGGTGATCATATGGTGCAAAGAAAAGCCAATCATATTCGTCCCGGAATGAACGATGCCGGAGGTCAAGGCAAAGGTGCAGGATACAATGAAGAATTTTTAAATGAACCGCTGACAGAAGCCCAAAGGCAAAACAACAAAAAACGCAAAAAGAACCAATAAAACCAATTTTCGGGAGACTGACTCAAAAGCAAAGCGTTAGATCCAATTTGCATGGCCAGACCCTCATCGCTTTAAAGCGATGAGGGTCTGGCCCTCGGTACTTTAAAGCGTTAAAAACCCAATGCCGATGACAGGCATTGGGTTCAGTATTACGTTATTTAAGATTTTGTGTTATTGACACCATTTACAATATTTTTCAAGTCCTGCTGGAATTTTCTTAACTGTGACTGCTGCTGTTCGGAAGCTACTTCGAGTGCATTTTCAATCTGCTGGTATGCTTCGTTCACTTCCTGTTTCAAATGTTTCAATTGGTGTCCGTAGTTTGCACTGTCTTTGACGATTTCATAATAAAGTTCTTGTGCATCTTCTACCCCTTGCTGGGCCGCCTGAAAGGCTTGTTGTTTGTTTTTATGATAAGGCATGATTTTCACTCCTGTTGTAAAAACTTTGTACCGTTAAAGTGTGCAGTTCTTTGAAAAATATTCGGAATAAAAAAAGCCGCTTTTCCTATCCTAATTATGAGGAGGGATGAATATGAATAAAAACAACGGCAAAGATATGAGAAAAAATGCCCCTAAAGGCGACCAGCCGGGCCAGCCTGCACCTTTAAGCGGATCACATAAAGTAAAAAACCGGAACCATACAGGACAAAAATCGAAATCACATCATGATATGTAGCAAGAATAGTGGGAATTTGGAAAGTGGTCGATAAACATCGATATATTTGAAAAGAGGTTTTAAGTGGTTCATAAACCCATGATTGACCGTTAAACCCGAAAACTGGTTGACAAACCACGAAAAATGGTTCATAAATACAAAACTGTATGTTCCCCTCAACACAAAGATCAAAAAAATTGAACAACATGAGAAGGCTGTTGACTTCAAAAGAGTCAACAGCCTTAAATCGCTTTAAATGTTAGCTAATGCATTAAGAATAACAGTTTCTTCTTCTTCGGTAACCGTTCTTAAATCCAAATGAATTTCATCCTTTTGAATTCTTACGATGATGGGCGGAGTACTTTCCATTCGAAGTTTTCTTGCGACCGATTCTGCTGAAAGTCGAGAATGTGTCAGCGTTATGACCTTTGTCGGCAGCTCAACATCCGGCATAGTTCCTCCCCCAACTTGACTCGTTGCATCGGAAATTTTCCCGAAAAAATCCTCAGATAAATCAGATAATCGGTCAAGGAAGCGTTTCGCTCTTTTTTCAAGAACATCAATCGGTACGAGCAAATCCCTTACAACAGGGATCTGTTTCAAACGGTCCTCACCCTTTAAATAATCCAACAACGTCCCTTCCAGTGCTGCTAATGTCATTTTATCCACACGAACGACACGGGCCAGTTGATGTTTTTTCAACCGGTCGATCAATTCTTTTTTTCCTGCAATAATGCCTGCTTGGGGGCCGCCGAGAAGCTTATCTCCGCTAAAAGAAACGAGATCTGCACCCTTTTTTAATACTTCGCTGACGACAGGTTCTTCCCCGATTCCATGCTTTTGAAAATCATATAGGGCACCGCTTCCTAAATCTTCATAAAAGATCACTCCGGGGTATTGTTTTTTTAAAGAGGCGAGCTCCTCTGTTTCCACCGATTTTGTAAAACCAATCACTTTAAAATTGCTTGTATGAACTTTTAAAATCATGGCGGTGTTTTCAGTAATGGCGTTTTCGTAATCATACAAATGGGTCTTATTCGTTGTTCCTACCTCAATCAGCTTTGCACCGCTTTCTTCCATTATTGAAGATATTCGGAACGAACCGCCGATTTCCACAAGCTGTCCGCGGGATACGATGACTTCTTTCTCGTTTGCAAGCGCCCTTAAAATTAAATAAACAGCTGCTGCATTATTATTTACAACCATTGCTGCCTCGGCACCGGTAATTTTTTTGATTAACGATTCAGCATGGCTGTGCCGTGAACCTCTTTCTCCCTTTTCAATACTGTACTCAAGATTGGAATAATTCATCGCGATTTCCAGAACATGCCTTGCTGCTTCGTCACTCAATCTGGCTCTTCCGAGATTTGTATGTAAAATGGTTCCCGTTGAGTTTATTACTCGGGCTAATGTATAGCTGTATTGCTTCTGAATCTTCTTTTCAAGAAGTTCAAACACAGAACTGGAGAATTCCGCAGTTCCCGGCAAATGACCCTCCCACGATTCATTCATTAGTTCTTCCCTGACCTCTTCAATGACTTCCTTTAAAAGGTTTGTTACATGATTCAAATCAATCCCGTTCTCGCTCATCATTTTGACAAAACGACCATCTCTTTGGAATTCATGAACGGGAGGTATGAAGCGCAGAAACTGTTTCACTTCCGTATCCCTCCACTACAAGATTGCTGGTTCATTATACCATTTTCTCTATTTCTTTCACAAAGAAGCTAAGTGTGAATATAATAATTGAAACAAGGGGGTAAGAACGATGGCTGATAAGAATGAGAAACAGCCTTTCGATTTAAAAGGAATTGAAAAATGGCTGGAAAACTTCTTTCTTGATCCATTAACGAGCTATTTGGACGAGATAGCGTTTCGTGTCGATATATTTGAAACAGAAACAGAAATTATTGTAGAAGCACTCCTCCCCGGTTATGAGCGATCCCATTTAAACGTGTATGTTGAGGACAAAATACTTACCATTTCTGCAAATCACCAACCCAATACCTATCGTACCCGTACCCGCAAAATGGATTTTCCTTGTTCAATCATTAACAAAAAGATCCATGCGGTTTTTCACAACGGAATCTTGGAAGTTTTTTTGTCAAAAACAACACCCGGTACAGGCAAAAATCGAAAAATAACCATTGTTTAAAAAAGGAAAAGGCTGGACGGCCTTTTCTTATTTTGTTTGTTTACATAAAATTGTTATTGTCCTCTCAAAAATAACTTGCGTAAAATTGTTTAGGTTGATTACATAATATATTTATTGTCCATATAGAAAAAACAAGACCCCTTTCCAACATGCAAAGAGGTCTCAAATGGTTTATTTCTTCATTTTTTCAATAATTTCATTGGCATTTGGGAAAACGCCGGTGTCAAGTTTGGAGTAAATTTTCTCACCGTTTACAGTTACTTCAAATGCCCCGCCTGAACTTGGAATTAGCTCCATTTTTTCAATATCTGAACGGAAATGGTTAAATAGTTCTTCCGCGAAACTCGCGGCTTTCGGTGCGTAATTTCATTTCATGCAAAACTCGACACTTACTTGATACTTTTTCATCAATAATCCTCCTCTTGAAAGATCGTTTTTTAAATTTCGTGAATTTTCCAATATGATTAGTTATATTTTATTACAAGCACTATTCATGTGCAAACCAAAAAGCGTTCTAATTAGGCTTTAAAGCGAGTGAAAAGCTATAATGATTATTGGAGGTGGAAAAAGTTGAGTGAACATGAAAAAATCCGGTTAACATCTCTTTCAACGAAAGCTGGCTGAGGCTGCAAAATTGGTCCTGAGGACCTGGCGCAAGTTTTGCGTCGTTTACCGGCACAGGAGCCTGTTCCTGAACTTTTAGTCGGCCATGAAACATCAGATGATGCAGGTGTTTATCGTTTGACTGATTCAATCGCTTTAATACAAACAATTGATTATTTTACCCCAATTGTCGATGATCCTTATATGTTCGGCCAAATCGCTGCTGCGAATGCACTCAGTGATGTATATGCGATGGGCGGAGAACCGAAAACCGTATTAAATTTAGTAGGTTATCCAATTAAAAAGCTCGGACCCGAAATGTTGTCCGAAATATTAAGAGGTGCTGCAGACAAGGTGAAAGAAGCGGGTGCGATCACTGTTGGAGGCCACTCCATTGATGACCAGGAGCCAAAATTCGGATTGTCTGTCACAGGAATTGCCCACCCGGATCATATTTGGAAAAACGTCGGGGCGAAGCCGGGAGATGTTCTTGTCTTAACGAAACCAATCGGAGTCGGGATTATCACGACCGGAATCAAACGGTCTGCCGTAACTGCTGAACAAGAAGAAGAAGTAACAAAATGGATGGCGATGTTGAACAAAGAAGCGGCAGCCGTATTAAAATCGTTTCATCCTCACTCCGTCACAGATGTAACTGGTTTCGGACTTCTCGGCCATGCAAGTGAAATGGCAAGAGGCAGCAATGCCAGTTTTGAGATTGCCCTTTCATCTGTGCCTGTTCTTAAAGGTACATATGAATTAGCTGAAAAAGGCGTTGTACCGGGCGGGTCAAAATCAAACCATAAATGGCTGCAAAATGATGTTCAATATGAGGATATTTCTCCAGAAGAACAAATTGTGTTATGTGATGCCATCACATCAGGCGGCCTCCTCGTTTCTCTTGAAAAAGAAGAGGCTGAAAAATATGTTGGAGAACTTCATAAACATGGCCTGACCTCAGCGAGCATTATTGGACAAGTAACAGAAAGAAAAGACAAACTTATTTACGTAAAAAGGTGAAATCGCTCTAGATTTCACCTTTTTTCATTTAACATATTAACGCTTTAAAGTAGTGCGGGCCAGGCCCTCAACGTATTAACGCTTTAAAGAAGCGCGGGGTTTATAAACCGTAAGCCCGATTAATAAGCCGTCATCCCTATATATGAACTAAAAAGAACCGGGCCTTAAGCCCGGACCTCTTCATCTACTAATTTTTCTTTTAATTTCTGAAGCATATCTTCCGTCATTTTTGCTAGATCATATTCTGCTTTAAAGCCCCATTCTTCCGCAGCGGCAGACGCATCCAAAGAGTTCGGCCAGCTGTCGGCAATACTTTGGCGAACAGGATCAACGTCGTATGTTAACTCAAATCCGGAAATATGCTTGCGAATTTCAGCAGCAATTTCTTCCGGATCAACGCTCATTGCTGTCACGTTAAATGAATTGCGGTGCTTTAGCTTTGACCCGTCTGCCTCCATTAAAGTGACAATCGCGTTTAGCGCATCAGGCATGTACATCATATCCATATATGTTCCTTTATTAATATAGGATGTATACTTGCCGTGCTTGATTGCTTCGTAATAAATTTCGACTGCATAATCCGTCGTTCCACCGCCCGGCGGCGTTACATAAGAGATGAGGCCGGGAAACCTCAAACCTCTTGTATCTACACCAAAACGATGGAAGTAATAATCCGCTAACAATTCCCCTGCAACTTTATTTATGCCGTACATCGTTGCCGGCCTCTGTACTGTATCCTGTGGGGTATTATTTTTAGGAGTAGACGGCCCGAAAGCCCCGATCGAACTCGGGGTAAAGAATTGACAGCCGAGTTCTCGTGCTGTTTCAAGCGCATTCATTAAGCCCCCCATATTCAAATTCCAGGCAAATACAGGGTTGGCCTCTGCTGTTGCCGATAATAAAGCAGCCATATGAATGATCGTGTCCGCTTTAAACTGTTTTGCCGTTTCAACCATTTTTCTTCCATCTGTAACATCAACGATCGCAAATGGACCGCTTTGTGCTGCCTCACTGTCATTCTTTCGAATATCGGTAGCCATTACATTATCTGTGCCGTAAATTTTTCTTAACATGACCGTTAACTCAGATCCGATCTGTCCTAAGGCACCGGTAATAAAAATTCGTTTCATGCTGTCTCCTCCGTCTATCTCCCGTTAAATCAACTCTGGAAAAAAAATAAGTTCGTACAGACTTCTAATTCTTTATCTTAGAAAAAACTAAATAATCCCCATTTCCTTGCCGACTTTTTCATAAACTGCAATCGCTCGGTCGAGCATTTCTTTCGTATGAGCAGCAGAAGGCATATTGCGCACTCTTCCCGTTCCTTTTGGCACTGTCGGGAATACGATTGATTTTGCATAAACACCCTCTTCATTCAGCCGCTTGCTGAATTCCTGTGTCTTCACTTCGTCTCCAATAATACAAGGGGTAATCGGTGTTTCACTGTTTCCGATATCAAACCCTAAATCTTTTAATCCTTTTTTCAAATAATTAGCATTTTCCCAAAGGCGCTCATTCAACTCTGTGCTATCCATCAAAATTTCAATCGAGCGGATGGATGCCGCAACATCGGCCGGTGTCAAAGAAGTAGAGAACAAGAACGGGCGGCTTCGAACTTTTAACCAGTCAATTAATTCTTTTTTGCCGGCAACATATCCGCCGACAACTCCGATTGCTTTTGAAAGAGTTCCAATTTGGAAATCAATTTTATCTTGCAGTCCTAAATGCTTGACCGTTCCGGCACCTTTTCCCAACACCCCTGAACCATGAGCATCATCTACATACGTAATCAAATCGAACTCTTCCGCAATTTCGACGATTTCCGGAAGCTTTGCAATGTCTCCGTCCATCGAGAAAACACCGTCTGTTATGACCATAATCTTATTATATTGCCCCGATTCCTTCGCCTCTTTTGCTTTTGCGCGCAAATCGTCCATATCCGAATGGTTAAATCGGATAATTTTCGCTTTTGACAAACGGCAGCCGTCGATGATTGAAGCATGGTTCAGTTCATCAGACAGGATCGCATCATTTTTATCCATCACAGCCGAAATAGCTGCCATATTACAATTAAATCCGGATTGATAGGCAATGGCCGCCTCTGTTCCTTTGAACTCAGCCAGCTTTTCTTCAAGCTTTACATGAAGTTCTAACGTTCCATTAATGGTCCGGACGGCTCCTGCCCCCACTCCATAGCGGTTAATGGCATCGATTGCCGCGCCTTTCAACCTTTCGTCTGTTGCCAAACCTAAGTAGTTATTTGAAGAAAGATTGACAAGTTCTTTCCCATTAATTGTAATCATCGGCCCGTTTGGACTTTCAAGCGGATCAATGACGTTGTATAGGCCTCTGGTTTTTAGATCTTCTAAATTTTCTTTCAAAAATTGTTCCAGTTTACTTGACACGCAATAATCCTCCTGTCTCATTGTCACCACAAAAAATACAACTGTATATTTAGAGTGGACAATTTTTTGTTATGTAACACTTGATCAGTAAAGCTTTCTGTCATATTACTATATCATATTTTTTTCTTTGTGCATATATAGAGGACACAATTCGGAAAGTTCGTTCTTTTTTAGCGTATCCAAGAAATATAAAATTAGAAGCCCAGCGGCAACGACTGGGCTTTTCTATATTCATATGAAAGTCTATCGGACAATTTACATGTTTTTAATGGGTGACTTACAAAAATGCAAACCTTAGCCTTTTTGACTCATATCGTTATCCCCCAAATGCTTCAAGAATGTCTTCCACTTCTTTTAAATCAACAGATTTAGGTGTCAAATCTTTGTTTTTCGAAACAAAAGATTGTGGTGAATGATTCAAAGGAATGTAACCATTCTCGATCATCCTCTTAATTTCCGATAGTTCAAGTAAAATTTCCTCAGTCACTCCATTGGCCGCTTTTGGTTTTAAATATTGATCTAATGCCGAAAAAACAAGATGAATAAGTGTACTGTTATTTGCATGGTATTCAATTTGTTCCTGAAGTTTTTGGGAAACAGCATGTGTCTCACCTGTTTTTACATCAATGAATTTATCAGGAATTGATATTGCAATTTTATTGATATAATCGGTATAAGTTTTCACCATATCGATCATCCTTTAGTGGTAACTAACTCGGATAATGTTCCATGTTGTTTCTTTAGATAATTCATTTTTGCTAGAATCATGAGTCCAAGTACATTTAATTTTTCTAAGTCTTCAGGGAACATTAATTCAATCGGGCGTCCTCTTTCAGCCCATTTTACTGCCGCTTCCTGTATTTGTCTTTTTGCAAGTTTAGCGGCTCCCCCAACAGCTATATATTTAACTGCACCCTTAATTTCATTTGAACTGCTGCGTACCCGATCGAAATGTTCAAGGTATTTGATGGCCATTAATTTTAGCTGGGGAATGATATACTTGCTAATATCCTTTCTGACACCGGCAAAAGGTTCAACGTACCATTCCGAAGGGCCCGCAGTTAATTTTTCCTCCAGTTCTGATCGTGAGTCAAATTTATACAATTCATTTTTACTCACTTTTTGAATGATATTATCAAGAAATTGGTTGATCCCGAATGGTTCTCCTTCTACTGAGGCAACAGGTTTATTATTTTTAATTCCTACAAAATCAACGGAGTCTCCACCCAAGTCGCCAATGATGATACCTTTCCGTGAATCTTTAATGAGGGAATCGTCTTTAATTCCTAATGTTTCCTGGTCACGAGTTAGCCCTAAATAGGCACATGCTCCTTCTGCACCGACGATCACATCATTTACATCGATTATTACAACTACTTCTTTTGGGTCAGGGACTCCCGGCACCTTATGAAAGATAATCGTATGTGTCCCAATTAAGCGCTTTTTTAACAGATCTTTTTTCTCTTTATATTGGGTGGTGGGCAATGAAACAGCCAATTGATCGATTTCATAAGATATCTCAGTTTCATCGGGATTTGCCAAAAGCGCATGGTAGGCTGCAATCCCAAAAAGAAGAATAAAGGTTCGATCCTCTTCTGCTTTTTGATTATTAAAAGATGTCAGACTTACGTTCCGCTGCCTCGTTGCAGCTTTTCCTATATAATAGATTTCTCTTTTATCTTTGAAAGCCTGACTCTTAACTTCAACAATTAAATTTTCCTCAAGAACCACGTCTTCCTCATCATATGGTTTTTCATAAAATTCATCATCAAACAAAGCGATTGCATTAGGCATTTGGTATTCATATACTGTTCCATGATCAGAGGCTAGTACTTTGTACCAGCTGTTACCTATATCAACGGCAAAAAAATTATGTCTCTCCATGTTATCCTCCTCCTTCTGAATCCTATGCACGAAGTGAGATTCAGTGTGCTAGTACCTATACATTTTTCTTAAAACTATATATATTTTCCTCATTTTTTTTATTGTTTTTTATATAAAAACCCAAAAATTCCACGATTATACTGCTTCATTCATCTATGCTTAAAATCCCCAATCGCATACGATAAATTGAACCATTAATTATAAGGAGGAATTAAAAATGAGAAAAGATAAAGATTGCATAGATTTTAACGATTCTGCAACCGTTGGTGATTGTGCCAGTGTTGAAGTAGATCCGATCACTACTCCCGGAGGAGATCATCGTACAGTCACTATGAGAGTTCCCGTTACACTCGCGGAAAGTGTTTATTGCAAAATAGAAATGGCGCAAATTGCAAAATAAAAATCCTACAGTAAGAAAAAAAAATCATTGCCAGCACCCCTCTTCTCTACTAACCTTCTAATTGGCGTGAAATGTCAGTTAGAGGAGGAAGAAAGGATGCTTTCAATGATTCAACAACATCATATCAAGTATTTGCATCAATATAAAGGGCTCTCTTTACGAGCCATAGCCAGAGAGACTAATCATGATTTTAAAACTGTTAAGAAATATGCCTATAAAGAGGATGATAATTCCCTTCCTTCGGAACGGAAAAAAATTAAAGGATCAAAATTAGATCCTTATAAACCTCTTATCGATCAGTGGCTTCAAGAGGACATGAAAGCTCCAAAGAAACAACGCCATACTGGAGCCCGTGTTTTTCATCGCCTAAAAGCCATGTTTGGGGATGACTTTAATGTTTCATACCGGACCGTTCAATATTATGTATCCACAAAAAAGAAAGAGCTTTATGACGCTAATGAAGGATACTTGCCACTTGAACATTCTCCTGGAACAGCGCAAGTAGACTTTGGGAGCTATACTTATCAAGACGAGTCAGCAGGAGTTGAAAAAGAAGGTTACTATTTAAATTTATCATTTCCTTACAGTAATGCTGGCTTTATGCAAGCGATGCCAGCCCAAAATCAAGAATGTCTTCTTCAGGGGTTAAAACAGATATTTGAATATATTGGGGGCGTTCCAAAAAAGATTTGGTTTGATAATTTATCGGCAGCTGTCATTAGTATTTACAAAAATGGGGAACGCAAGCTAGTACCGCAGTTCGAGAAATTTGCCCTCCATTATAACTTTCAGCCTATTTTCTGTAATCCTAACAGCGGCCACGAAAAGGGGCATGTCGAAAATAAAGTGGGCTATCATCGACGTAATTTCCTGGTTCCCATCCCAATCATTAAAGATATGAACGCCTTTAATCAATCCTTACTTATTCGCTGTGAGGAGGATATGAAACGACCACATTACCGAAAAGAAAAGCAAATCGCAACATTGTTTGAGGAAGACAAGAAACCCATTTGGGAATTACCTAAAACATCATTTGATGTTCACAGGTTGATAAAAGCAAGAGCAGATAAATATGGCAAGGTTCGCTTTGAAAAAAACCGGTATTCTACCTCACCTTCCCTCGCATCCCAGGAAGTGTGGTTAAAAATTACATACGAAACAATTATCGTATTAGATGATGAATACCATATGGTGGTCGAACACCAAAGGTTGTACGGAGAGAACTTAGAATCCATGAAATGGATACCTTATTTGGATTTGATGGCCAGAAGACCTAAATCTTTTGAACAGATGCCGTTTTTTCGCGAATTGCCGGACCCATGGCAAGATTATTTATCATATACAAGCAAAAAGAAAGAAGCCTTACGGCTCCTGTCCCAAATCATTAAGGAAGAAGGAGATATTGAAACTGCAACACAGGCATTGGTCGAGAGTATAAAACTGGGGCAAACAGATACAGACAGCATTTTGACCACCTGGTATCGAATAACTGGGAAATTAGAGGATTTACCAGAAATTCAGATTTCGGAACATTTAAAACAAGAAGAGGTTTTTGAAGCAAATTGGACCAGTTATGATCAACTTTTAGGCGGTGGTGTCAAATGAGAAGCCAAATAGAAGCATACTGTAAAGAACTGAAACTCGGAAACCGAATAGCAGAACATTATTCGAGCATACAAGCAGAAACTCATGAAGAGTTTCTGGCAGAGCTCCTTGCATTGGAGGTAAAGCATCGAAAAATCACTAGAAAAAACCGGTTATTAAAACAGGCCAACTTTGATACCTTTAAGACATTTGAAGGATATGAATTCGGAGGAATAGAACTGCCTGCAAAGCTTTCGATAGACGAATTAAAAACGGCAGCATTCATTGATAGAAAAGAAAATCTAATAATGTATGGAGGTGTTGGAACGGGCAAAACTCATCTGGCGACGGCTCTTGGAGTGGAAGCGTGTAATCAAGGAAAAGTCGTAAAGTTTTATCGAACTGCAGCATTGGTGAATGAATTAATCGAATCAAAACAGGCAGGTACCTTGCATAAAACAATCAGTCAGCTAGAAAAGGCGGATCTCTTAATTTGTGATGAATGGGGCTATATTCCAGTTAGCCGGGAAGGAGCGCAGCTTCTTTTCCAGGTGGTTGCCTCGTGTTATGAGAGGAGAAGTATTATCATTACAACAAATCTTGAATTTAGCAAATGGAACAGTATTTTTCATGATGAGAGAATGACAACTGCAATAATTGACAGACTCGTACATCACAGTTATTTACTTACATTTACCGGACCAAGTTATCGATTAAAAAATTCCTATATGAACCTATAAAATGAAGAGCAAGGTGCTGGAAAAAAATCTTGCAAAACGCTGGATTTTTAAATTGCAAAACACAGTGCACCTCCATTAACTGAATGAGATGAAGTAGACTTCCAAATGTAGTGGGTAACCACCGCAACTTGACAAGGAGCCTCTACGGGCATGCTTTCCCAGCCAGGAAACCAGATGATGAAAATATCTGGCTTGCCATACCAGGCTAGCATACCCGCCTCTCCTAGTAAAGTTGCTGGTATGGGATCTCTTATGCTTGATTAGCAGTATACCCAGATTGGATGGTTAGTCTACCTGACCTTAATTTTTTTGTCCAGTTAAGTGTAGCCGATTCAAATTGTAAGTACAAAAGGAGCAAGCGCTCTGTTTAGAGGAGCCGGGCTGAGTGCTCCTCTTCCGTTTCTTCAGCGTTTCTTGTAGAGGCAGAATACCACAAACTCAATTCAAAGTTATAGACAACGAATGAAATTCTTAATTTCCTTCAAAACAAGCATTTGTCCCTTCCAAAATAATTGCTTCATTATATAGTGTTTTTTTATCTAAAACCAAAACTCCAATGTCCTTAATAAATTCATAAGCTTGTACTTCTGCGTATTTTAAAGAGCCTATTTTTGTAAGATTTGTGTACGCAACCATGGGTACTTCCATACTATATTAATGCATTAGTAATAAGAACTAAACAAACGAAAGGAAAGATGACTATATGAAAAAGGACCTTAAATCCATTCAAGGTCGCCAATTAGCGCCGAATCCCTTCGGACCTGAATGTATTCGTGTTACAAAAGTTTATGACTGGGTCGTCCTTACAAATCACGATAAAAACAAAGTTCCAATTCCTGATGAGTGCTTTGCACAAATCGAAAACTGCCGTGATCAAGGCAGAATTGTAACTGCTCAATGTTTTGAAGTACCGAACACTAGAAGCTGCGATTTTGTTGGTGCAACTCCAGCACCAAACTCACCGATTCCAGGAGCTCAAGTTGTTACACTTGCCTTCCATGTCCATATTCGCGTTCAATTCTTTTGCGATGGCTCCCCTCTTCCAGGCTGTAATTTCGTAGTACCGATCAGCTTTGTGGACGATGTACTCCTCTGTTTCCCAGAAGGAACAGAAATTAACTGTAACATATTTGATGTAAGGTGTCAGGTGCTTTTAAATCAAATGCTAGGTAACATGGTTTTTATTGATGTTGTAATGTGTAAAGATGTTCAAGTAGAGGCAGAAGTAAAACTCGAAGTCGAAGCGAAGTTCTGCGGACCGCGTCCTGTTATACCGATCGGACCGGATGAAATTGATTGCCCGCCGTTTCCAAACTTCCCGCAGCAATGTCCGACACTCTTCCCTGAAGAGAATTGTCTCTGCCAGGGAGCAGCTGACTTTAGTGGTACAGCAACCATCACATATATAGAGACTCTTCCTACTACTGACTCTACACTTACACCGACAGGACAACTGGATCTTACAGCCTTAATTTGTGACCAATGTACGCTTGCTAAAAGCAGCTTGAGAGTAAGATTTGTTGACACGCCAGCACCTACTCCTGTGGGCACTCCTGACGATGACCTTGATCAAAGCTTTACGTTTAGAGCCACTGAATTTAGGCAGCCGGTATGTACAGCTGTTGGTACACTGATTGTTTCAGGTGAGGGTATATTTACGCCGGACGGCGGAGTAGAAGAAAATGCCACCTTCTCAGTGACATTAATAAATAATACAAGTTTAACACTCATCATTACTAGCCCTTCCGCAACTGTTACTATTCCTCTAACAACAGTTGCCTCTGATTTAGATGTTGAAGTTGGGCCTTGTGAACGTATTGTTTGACAGACCTTCAGGAAGAGATCCAATACAAAAAACCGGGAGAAAAATTTCTCTTCCGGTTTTTCTCTTCAAATTGATATGTTAAAAGATAATTAGTATAATCTCGATTGATTGAAATAAATAGATAATATTCCTCTTTTTTGGGCAACCCATTTATCATTATTTACGTTCCTATAAATATGAAAAAAACATATTTATATGATAGATCTGATAAAGGAGAGATAAAGAAATGACATCTGATAACCTCAGAAGAAAAGTCCGAAAAAAATTGGGATTGTCAAACCCAACACCAATACGTCAACTAAAACGTCCCGCTCTGCCACTCCAGCCTCAGCCTGCACGAACAAAAGGCTGCTGCGGGAGAAGCAGCTAATCTTCGATCATTATCTGGTACTTTTTTCATGACCAAAAATGTTTGGCAGAGGATAATCTTCCACTGCAAAGAGGAATTTCCTTTAGAAGCCTGCGGTTTGCTTTCAGGGAAAAACGGTATAGCAGAGACGATTTGGCCTATGGAAAACGTAAACCGGAGTCCGATTTCCTTCTCGATGGATCTGGATCAAATTCGCCGCGTCTTTGAACTAATTGACAAGAAACATGAATCATTAATAGGCATTTACCATTCCCATCCAACAGCCGAAGCCTATCCATCCTTACAAGATATTGAATACAACAACTATCCAGAGGCAGGATATCTTATTGTCTCACTTGCAAAGCAAACTCCAATCGTAAAATGCTTTCAAATGAAGGCTAATTATGTAAAACAATTATCCATCAAAATCGTACATTGACAAGTAGAAAATAGATTTTGGTATATCATTTTCGAGTCTGCCAAAAAACAATAACTACTCGCATTTTCTTTCTGTATTTGAATCAGGTCGAAGTTGCGAGTTTTTTTATCTTCCAAAATTTTAATCTTATTCCATATACAACTAACAAACATTTCATCAATTTCTTATAAAATATAGTTATTCTTTCTTTACAGTAAATGAAAGTAATATTTTGTTGTTAGAAGCAATTTCAAGTTCTTGCTCCTTAAAAAATACAAAAGCTTCCACGCGGAAATGATCATATTTTTCTAAATTATGAAGACTTATTTGAAAATTAGATAAAGACTCTGTTTTTCCAGGATTAATAATTAATGGATGAATAGGACTTATCCATGTTTCTCCTTTCTTTTCAGCTTCTTCAAACCAATCATTGTTCATATATTTCCAACCTTTTGTTCCTTCATTGTTCATCATTCCCAGAGTTTCAGCTACATTTGGAGGGAGTATCTGTCCGGAAATTTTTATGCTTTCTGATGGAGTGGAACGCAAACAGATGGCAGGATTCCGTAATATTTCTGTTCCTATATTTTTTATATGCAAATTTCCTAAAACCTTAAGTTTTAGGCCTTCATTCTCATCAATAAGAAAATGATAATCAAAAAATACTTCTGCTTCTAGTCTCTTATCAATCATTAATTTCCCTGAATCAAGTTTTTGATCGTCTAAAAGTCGAATTTCATCTTGTTTTTTAGGAATCGCATTTTTCTTATTAGTTTTAGAAAAGTTAGTCATGAGAATGTCTAAAGGAACGATAGAAAAAACAGATGAAGAAGAACTTTCTAGAATTCTAGAAAGAATCCCTAATGTTATCGTAATTGCACAGTTTTCACCGAACTGGTTCCAAAAAGAACGATCTTCTATTTCAGGATACATAACATGTACCTTTATAAAATGAGAATTTTCGTTATTGACTAACTCATTCGTTTTAAATTTCGTACCCGATATTTTACATTCATGTTGAAAAAGGCTTAGCCACTTCTGATTGGTGGATTTTAAATTATGAGTTAATTCCATTACAGGTTCTTTAATTGTTGGAATTTCAAATAATGCCAGCTTAAAATGAAAATTCGTATTTTCTTCTGCCAGCGCTTCATTGTTTAAAATGACATCCGCTCCGCATGCAGAAAGAAATTTTTGAACATGATTTAGAATTTCCAATTCTAACTTCTCTTTTCTAAATGAATATAGATACGAATCATCATCAGACGATATGTAAATCTTTTTTCCATACAAACCTGAGTTCAATAGGACTTTCCGATTTTGAGTATCCATTTTCACATGAAACCCTAATTCTCGATAAAGATAATAAAAAGCCGGCAGTGTATCATATGGGATGACTGCCAACTCCTGATCCCCCATTATGATTCTCAAATCCATTTTGTTCTCACCTTCTTATATTATTATTCGAAGCTTTTAATTAAATTGTTTTACCAGCCTGTTCTATTTCAAGTAATCACGATTTATTTTTTCCACCAATCCTTTTAGAGCTAGTTACCTGATTTCACAAGATTACATATAAATATATAAATATGCTTAAAGGAGGGCAATTAGAAATGAGTTTTGAAAATATTCGAAGGATCGTTCAAAAAAAATTAAATGAATCCAAACAAATCAGCAAACAAACAAAAAGCAAAATACTTTTTCAGCCCGTACCAACCATACTTCCGAAAAATCAGACGAAGACAAAAGGATGCTGCGGAAGAAAAAGCAATCCAACTTAGACCATTTAATCCTAATCATATTAATGATGGTTTGTAACCCGTTTACTTAACATTATGATAATCCATTGTAAAAAATACTCGCATTTACTTACTTGAACATGATCAAGATTTGGATTTGCGAGTATTTTGTCCATAAAATCAAGAAGTTCTTTCAGTTTTCACAAATATCAGATTGGTACATATAACTATTATGGAACCATTTTTTAATATGAATTAATGTTATAAAATCTTTAACATAAAAATTACAATTTTATAAGCTTTCATTGGAATGTTTTAATGAAAAGGAAGTGGTTATATGTATTCGAACACACAAGATGAAGAGAACCATAATAAAAAGGTCCAAAAGGAGGATAGAAATAAGGAAAAATTAAATACTATACAGCTTCAACAAATCATTATTCATCTTAAGTCTGAAGTTGCTAAATATAAATCGAAACTCAAGGAATATGAAAAAAATTACAATAATAATCAAATAAAAAACCTGAAAACTGCAAATGCAAAGTTACTAAAAGAAATAGACGAATTTCAAGAGTTGATTAAAAAGAAAGAAAAAGAAAATTCAAATATACAAAAGAAGATTTCAAAATTAGAAGAAGAATTACATTCATATAAAACACAATTAAAAGATGCTAATAATAAATACAAAACGGATCTACAAAAGAAACTCGAAATGAATAAGCTGCTTGAACAGAAAAACATGGCATTACGATCAGAAATTGATGAATTTCAAAGAAAAATTGCTATTTACGAATCTACTCAAAAAAATCTTCAAAACAAATACAGCAAATTGGAAAATGAAATACAAACTTACAAGTCAGAAGCTGAAAAACAAAAAGAATATTTTGTAACAAAGCTTGAAAATGAGCATTTAAACAAAATTCAAAACCTCGAAAGTAAAATTTTCGAAATAATATCCCTTTTATCTCCTATAAATAAATCAATTACCAGTAATCAAGAAAAGGAAACAATCTATGCTGAACTTCAAAAACTAAATGAAACAATAGAACTTTTTATCGAAAAAGAAAATAATTATAAACAAGAAATTGCCGAATTGAATTCAACTATTGCCATTCTTAACGATAAAGAAAAAAATTATAAAGAAGAAATTGAGAATTTCAATAAAACAATTATTCAGTTTTATGACATTGAAAGCAAGTATAAACATGAAATAGAGGAATTTAAGAATACGGTTACCGAGCTTTCTGAAAAGGCTGCACAGTTCGATGAAGAGAAAAACAATTATATTAAAGAAATTGAAAATCTAAATAACACAATCAATGAACTTACTGAAAAAGAAATTAATTTAAAAACTGAGCTGGATCAGTTAAATGAATCTGCTACTCTGTTCCATGAAAAGGAAAATGATTATAAACAAAAAATCGAACAGCTGAATAAAACAATCACTGAACTTTCCGAAAAAGAAATTAGTTTAATAGCAGAGATGGAAAACTCTGCAGCTCTTTTCGATGAAGAAAGAAACAATTATAAACAAGAAATCGAACAGCTGAATAAAACAATCGCTGAACTTACTGAAAAAGAAATTAATTTAAAAACTAAGCTGGATCAGTTAAATGAATCTGCTACTCTGTTCCATGAAAAGGAAAATGATTATAAACAAAAAATCGAACAGCTGAATAACACTATCACTGAACTTACTGAAAAAGAAATTAATTTAAAAACCGCGCTGGATCAGTTAAATGAATCTGCCGCTCTGTTCCATGAAAAGGAAAATGAATATAATCAAAAAATCGAACAGCTGAATAACACTATCACTGAACTTACTGAAAAAGAAATTAATTTAAAAACTAAGCTGGATCAGTTAAATGAATCTGCCGCTTTTTTCGATGAAGAAAGAAACAATTATAAGCAAGAAATCGAATATCTAAATAACACAATCACTGAACTTACTGAAAAAGAAATTAATTTAAAAACCGCGCTGGATCAGTTAAATGAATCTGCCGCTCTGTTCCATGAAAAGGAAAATGATTATAAACAAAAAATCGAACAGCTGAATAACACTATCACTGAACTTTCCGAAAAAGAAATTAGTTTAATAGCAGAGATGGAAAACTCTGCCGCTTTTTTCGATGAAGAAAGAAAAAATTATAAGCAAGAAATCGAACATCTAAATAACACAATCACCGAACTTACTAAAAAAGAAAATAATTTAATAGCAGAGCTGGAAAACTTTAATCAATCTGCCGCTCTGTTCGATGAAGAAAGAAACAATTATAAACAAGAAATTGAACAGCTGAATAACACAATCGCCGAACTTACTGAAAAAGAGATTAATTTAAAAACTGAGATGGAAAACTTAAATCAATCTGCTGCTCTGTTCCATGAAAAGGAAAATGATTATAAACAAAAAATCGAACAGCTGAATAACACTATCACCGAACTTACTGAGAAAGAAATTAATTTAAAAACTGAGCTGGATCAGTTTCATGAATCAACAGCTATTTTCCATGAAAAAGAAAATCAATACAAACAAGAAATCGAGACTCTAAAAAAAACAGTATCTGATCTTACTGAAAAGGATTTTCATAATACACAAAAAATAGAAGAATTAAATCACACTATATCCAAGTATAGCGATAATGAAAATAAACTCAAAAATGAAATTGATAATTTAAACAAAACAATATCTGAATTTACTGAAAAAAAAGAGCATTATAAGTTTGAAATAGATAAATTAAACAAAAAAATCGAAGAAATTCAAAACAAGGAAAATAATTTTCAAAAGAAAACAAAAAACGAAGAAAACTTTCCGAATAAGACAATACAGCAAAAGGACTTGAATAAAAACTCTCAAAATATAGAACAAAAAATTAATCATCAAATCTCACTAAAACAACCGAAGGACCAAACAACCCAATTCCGTTTCACTTGTGAGCAAATTAAAGAAAAGACTCAATTTCACACCTCCCTTAATCAAATGAAACAATTTACCCAGTCTCCTCTACAACAAAACCATCTTCCGGATCGTCAGAGGGATTTCACTTCCTTATCGAAACATGTAAATATCGGAATAGTTTCGATCAAAACCAAAGATGATTACATGCCAACAAAAAATGACTCAATTCAAAAGAATTCTCTTGATTTATTTTATGAAAAACATCCATTATATAAAAATCAATCCGGAACAATTAATACAGCTATTAATCCTTTTAAAAATCTTAGAAACGAAAATAAGCGATGATTCAAATGAATAATTGATATGTTCAAAGAATTCCCCTCTCCTCTTGCAAAAAGAAACATTGTCTTAAAACGAGAGGGGCATTCCTGTTATTAGATTTAGATTCTCTTTCAGATATATCATCCAAACAGTAAGAATTTAATTTTAAAAGGAGCGACATATTTAATGGCAGCTCAACCTTTCTTGTCTATTATTTTTCCGGCTAAAAATGAAGGCGAAAATGTAAAAACAACGCTTAATTCATTATTTTCAGTAAAAACCAATTATCCTTTTGAAGTGATTATCGTAAATGATGGATCAGAAGACAACTGCTGTGACTTTCTCAAAACTTATTATAAAAAGGATCAAGTTAAACTCATCCATTCAGAGGGAATTGGTGCCGCAAACGCAAGAAATTTAGGGGCAAAAAACGCATCTGGAGAATACCTGATTTTTTGTGATGCACATTTACAATTTGAAAATTGGTGGATTGACCTTTTAATTGAACCGTTGCTTACCGGACAATCAGATGCAGTCACACCTGCAATTGGTTCGATGGGGAATACCAAATTCATCGGTTACGGCCAAACCTTAAAACCGAATCTTAGAATTAAATGGAATTCTAAACAAAACGGTCTATTTGAAACAGCTGTATTACCCGGAGGATGCTTCATCATTCGAAGAGAGGTTTTTGAAGATGTTGGCGGTTTTGAAACAGGTTTTAAAACTTGGGGACACGAAGATGTAGAGCTATCCATCAAGCTGTGGCTTTTCGGATATCACTGCCACGTTCAGCCTGAGGTGAAAATAATTCATTTATTTAGAAAAGCTCATCCATATAAAGTCAGCTATGATGATGTTTATTATAATTTACTTAGAATGGCTTATTCTCACTTTAACGCTGTACGCATACAAAAATGCAGAAAATTGATCGTACATGCAAAAGTTAAAGCTATTGAAGCACAAGTGCTTCAAGATGGAGTTAACGAACAAAGAGAAGCTTATTTTCAAAAACGAAAATATAATGACGACTGGTATTTTAACAAGTTTGATATAGATTTTTAATTCGTACATTTAAAGAGCTCTCCGAAAGAGTTTTATTTTAAAGGATGGTAGGAAATGGAGGATAAAAATCTAATCCAATCAGAAAAATCACAACTAACTTCAATTATCATTGTTACTCGAAACGGTCTTTCTTTTACTAAGGAATGTATAACCAGCGTTTTTCAGCATACATTAGAAAACTTTGAATTAATTCTTGTAGACAATGGATCCTTAGATGATACCCTTGAATATCTTAAATCCCTTCCAAACGCCACTGTTATTGCGAATAAAAAAAACAAAGGTTTTTCAGGCGGCTGCAATCAGGGGCTATCAATTGCAAGAGGAGAAACTATTGTTCTTCTCAACAATGATACAGTTGTTACAAAAGAATGGTTAACCCGGTTGCTGTGGTGGCTTTATAATAATGCTGAAATCGGCATAGTAGGTCCTAGATCAAATTATGTCATCCCCCAACAAGCGATCAAACCCGTTCCCTATAAAAAAATGGACCAAATGCAGAAATTTGCTTATGAATGGACAAAAAAACACGATCGGCAAGGGTATGAAGTTGAAAATCTGAGCGGTCTTTGTATGGTCTTTAAAAGAAACCTGATTGATATGATTGGCGGGCTTGATGAACGATTTTACCCTGGCTATTTTGAAGACACAGATTTTAGTATTAGAGCTCAAATATGCGAAAAAAAATTGTGGGTGGCGAATGATGTTTTTATTCATCACTATGGCAGCGGCAGCTTTAAAGTAAACAGATCGCTCCAAATAAAAATCATTCAAGAAAGTAAAAGAAAATTTTTTCATAAATGGAAGATTAATGATTTGAAGAATATTAGAGAATTAGTTAAACGAGAAAAGCCTTTCAACAAGGAGCGTCATTACATTTCCTTTTGAAAGGTCACGAAAAAGCTTATTTCTTAATTAAATAAGACGCTTTTAAAAAATAAAGAAAATCCATATCTTCGGTATGGATTCAGACTGTCGACAAACCGCAACTCAAATGCTTCATTTGAGTTGCGGTTTGTCTTTTTTTTGCTCATCATTTTCTAAGATTCTTATCTTATTTAGGCTGGACATGGTCTTTTCCATGTCCAGTTTGCCATTTTCTTTAAGTTCATGGCAGCGAAAGTAAGCATCGCCTGCATGGACAATTTTTCCAGTCCCCGAAGGGTTGTCCATCGCATGCCATGCTTCTCTTTTCCATCGGCAAAGACTCGTTCAATCGTTTCTTTGCGCTTCTCATATATGTTTTTATTGATCTCTGTATGCCTTAAATGATCGGCTTCTTCCACATAATGTTCCCAAATGTGGCGATGAATGAATTTGGTATGATCTTTATTTTGGGTACACTTTTCTAAGAACGGGCACGTTTTACATATTTCCGGATTAGAAGCGTACTGTCGATATCCTTCTCTTGTCGTGGTTCGGTATTCAAGAATTTGGTTGTTTGGGCAGATATAACAATCATAATGTTCATCGTATACATACTCATACTTTTTAAAGAAACCGTCTTTTGTTCTTGGTCTTGTATATGGCATAACGGGACGAATCTCTTTGTCCAATAGACTTTTCGCATTCGCTGGGGTTTTGTATCCGGCATCTACGGCTACTGCAGTTGGTTTGCCTACTTTTTCGATGACTTGTTCGAGTAATTGACCAAACACCTGACTATCATGAATATTCGCTCCCGTTACCTTGGTAGCTAAGACAAAGCCTTTTGCGTCACATGCGGTATGAAATGAATAGGCAAACATCTTTTCCCGTTCATCTTTTACGTAATAGCCACTATCAGGATCTGTTTTACTGACCTTTATTTCCTTGGTTTCTTCCTTCTCTTTCGGGGGAAAGGGCTTTTTTCCATGGTTTTCGCGGTCTTGGTTAATCTCTAACTCTAATTGCGCTTGATAGCTTTTTGTTTCTGCCCGGACAATTTTCTTATCGTACTTCTTTTTATTGGCGCTTGCTTTGACATGTGTAGAATCAATAAAGGCAACAGAAGGGTCTACTAACCCTTTATTCATCGCTTCTTCTAAGATACGATAAAAAATCTGTTCAAATAAATCAGTACCTTGAAAGCGACGAACATAATTCTTGCCGAACGTTGAAAAATGAGGAATTTTCTCTGTGAAACCATATCCTAAGAACCATCGATACGCCACGTTGGTTTCAATTTCTTTGATCGTTTGACGCATGGACCGAATACCAAATAAATACTGCACAAAGACCATTTTAATGAGCACAACAGGATCAATACTAGGCCTTCCGTTATCTAGGCAATAGGTATCTTTGACAAGATCGTAAATAAAATCAAAGTCTATGGCTTGTTCAATCTTCCTTACCAAATGATCTTCTGGAACCAATTGATCAAGAGCCACCATTTCCAATTGATTTCGATTATTGACTGTACGCTTCGATAACATCCTAAATTTCCCCCGTTAACCAAGAATTCTATCCCTATTGTACAAAAAAAGCCTGTAGATTTAGCCCCTAGTTAGGGACTTAGTCTACAAGCTGAATCCATATCTTCGGTATGGATTATTGTTTTTATCCAATAAAAAAACCAAGAAAAAAATATCCAAAAAATTACACAGCAAAGATCAAAGAGGCAATAAAGTGAGGAATTAACAAAAAATTTACCGTGTTGAATTAAATATCTTCATACCTATGCTCCCTTATAAATTCGTTAAAAATAAAAACCTATTTTTTGTCATTTATAGAATGATCAACGAATTTTAATGATGTCATATGGAAATTAAATAGACTACGTAAATTAAAGAAATAGCGACAAGGGAAAAAAACATTTAATAGGAACAGAAGCCATTTCATTGTTTTTGAATGGTTTCTTTAGTCTATAAAAGCTATTTGCCATTTAAAAGGCTCTCCTTGTTTAAATTTAACAAAAATACTATGATCAATTTTGACGGGATTGGTGACGGGAAGATTCAGTTTTATTGCCACCCGTTTTTCTATCGGATGGAGATGATTATTAAAGCTGATATAAAAGTTATTTTCACAATTGAATAAGACTCCATCAGGTAAATTAGCAATGTTCATAGATAAATCATCAATTAAGTTGCCACTGGGTATTTGAGTTAATAAGTTGTCACTAACGATCACAATTTTATCCCATTGGAATTTAAAATCTGAAAATGCTTTTTCATTTTTAATAAGATGCTTTTTATTTCTTTGGGTATAATACACCGCAGGGTGATTAGGAGATTTAATAAGCCTTTGATCCGGGAAGAGGGCATAATTTAAAAAAACCTGATTGTCAACGGGTACTCCTTGATTGTATTTAAAAAGAAATGGATCCGGAATTGCTACAATTTTGTCTTCGTCATATTTTAACTTTTCAAAAACTTCCGGGTGTATTTTTCTTCGTTCTTGGTTGTTTATAATATAAATATCAGATGATGGACTTTTCACAAGAGTTCCGTTTGGAATAATTTTAGGCAAATGATTATAAAGTCGTTGAAAGGATTGAGTACCTTTTAATGCAATATCTAAAGTTTTCGGAATAGGATAAAAGGGTTTAAATTTAGTTAAACGATTCCAAAAAGCTGCATCTCCATTAAACCAATAAGCCGGATCATCATCCCAATAGTTTCCATATTCCTTATATATTTTATCTGCTATGCTTCTTGTATGCATAATTGAACAATGATCAACAAGCCCGATAGGATTTTTTAATACTCCATATGTTTTACGGACCGTTTCACGTTTCACTCTTCCATACTCATCAATTGTTCTTACTAATTGCTGGGAATAAACAATTTCTATATTAGGATTTTTGCTCAGAACTCTTGCCATTGTTTCTAATCGATCAGGCAAAAAAATATTGTCGTCTGTTAAATAAGTAATATATTTTCCTTTAGTCTTCGGTATAGCATTATTAATTAATGTTGCGTACCTTGTTGTTTTGTATCTCTCGCTGTCTTGGATGTTGCTGTTAAAATAAAAGATTTTCGGGTGGTTTAAATATCTTTGAATAATTTCAACGGTTCTTTGATTGGAATTATCGTCCATGATAAAAAGCTCCCAGTTATCAAAAAACTGTGCAAGTACACTTTCAATTGCAATATCAATTGTATCCGGCTTATTATAACTTGTTAGAATGATCGAAATTATTGGAGTCACGTCTATCCCCCGTATATAAATCTGTTTTGTTGAAAATTTTTAGATAAAATCTGTATGTTATTTCACTTTAAAGAGAGGAGAAATGACAAAAAATAACTAAATTTCCCCTATTCTATTGCTTTAAAGTTTTAGTTAGTCCTTCAATAAACGATTCAAGTTGTCTATTTTTTTGAAAAAGTATTCCTAACCCATTATTAGTGGGAATTTTGCAAAAACTTAAAGGGACAGAAGAACTTTTTATAAAATCCTCTATCGCTGTTAACACCCCGTTTTTTTCTCCGCCTTCAAACAAAGCGTTATTTAAGTGAGAATTGATCAATTTTTTTCCTAACTCTCTTTTTGGATCTTTCAATTCAGATTGACCTGCTATGATTCCTTTCTTTGCATATGGTTTTCTAAAATTTGACGGGATAGTTTCAGGTAGATAATACATATCTCTCCTAGCATAAGGCCACTCAGTATCATGTAAAAAAACAAGCGGAAACTTTTTATAAATTAAGGAATTTTTTTCAATTATTTTTAGTTCGTTAAATACTGTATACCAATTATGATCCCCGTCAATTAATACGGCATCAAAGTTCTTGATAGTAGGTAAAGCATTTAAGCTTAAATCCTTTATGCATCGAAAGAATTTATATTTTTCTTCCAATAAATTCACATTAATTACTGGTTTTGGATCTATAGAAATTAGCTTTCCCCCATTCATTAAACAGTAATCGATTAATTTGGTCGTATTTTTTCCTTTATCAATCCCAATTTCAATAATTGTCTTTATATTTTCTTTAATAAAGATAGGTTTAATAATATTATTCCAAAATCTATTCATTTTTATCTCCTTTAATTATTAGAATATAGTTAACTAACTGATCTCCACTTGGACAATACCTCAAGTATTAGTGTCTTATGATTAATTGAATTAAAATTTTTCAAAACATCTACATATGCATTTTCGCCGATATTAATACGACATTCTTCATTTTCAATTAAAAATTTTAAATAGTTATACCACTCATAGGTACTAGACGCAGTAAAACCAGTAATGCCTTGTCTTATTACTTTTTGAAATGGTTTTGTAGAACTAGCAACAATTGGTACACAAACTAATGAGGATTCAACATATTTTAATGGACTTTTTGAATTACAAAATAAGTTATTCTCAAGAGGAGCAATACTGATATCCAAATCAGCTAATAATTCAGGTAAAGACATCCAAGGTACATAAGGATGGGTGGTAATTCTATTTGAAAACTCTTTAAGTCCGTTAGGAATTTCAATTCTACCTAATAAATGAATCTCTACATTTAAATATTGACGAAGGATTTTTTTTAAGGCTGGAACTGCTATTTCTAAATCCCGCATATGAGTGTTACTTCCGCTGGGATATCCTATAATAATTTTCTCCCTTTGCTTTTTTATATTTTTTTTCTGTAAATATGCTGCTTTTGATTTTTTTAACAATTTTTCATGAAAAAAATTCGGTATAATTTCTACATTTTCTACACCAATGGAGTGGAGTGACTTTTTTAAATTATCTGTGGTACAAGTAGCATGGTTGAAAAGTTTTATTGTTGAACGAATATTATCAACATAATATTTGCCTTGACTGTAAGTAGCTTTTCCCAATCGTTCAAGAACATTAACAAACTCTTCAGTAAATATTAGATCATCAATATCATAAATAACAAGGATGTCTTTCTTCTTAGCTTTTTGAACAAATTCTTTCAAATGAGTCCCTATTCGATGAAATATAATTACATCGTAATTAGCGTTTAACAAGGAATTCATTCGTCTGTTATCTATTTCCTCTCCTCTAACTTTAGAAACATTAATGTTTCCATTTCGTAAGGCATCCACTGGATTGTCTACACGATAACGGTTTGTATCACCATCTACACCGCTAACATAAAGAATTTTCACACATAACCTTCTCCCTTTACTTCTTAAAATTTCCTTTTATTAAACTGCTTATAAATTTAGTATCATGGTTATCCGCATAATTGTACATTTTTAGCCAATTGTATATTTTTTGAAATGTTTCTGCTGTCCAATCAGGGGCTATTACTGCTATTTCTCTATGTTTTCTAAGCAACCTAGCAAAATTCTTTAATGATAATAAAGGTTTTATTGAATCAGGAATTGACGGAGCATGTGACTTATGGATACTTATAGCTCTTGGAGTAAAATAAATTTTGCCGCCTTTCTTAAAAATCCTAAACCCCATTTCAACATCTTCCCATCCAAAACCGCTCTCTGTGTCATTTTTATATGTGAAGATTTCATCAAACAAAGGTTCATTCATTTTTTTCAAGAAAGCTTTTGTTATTGAAAAATTACGTGTTACACAATTTAAAAAACAAGTCTTTTTTCTGGGGTATTGTAATCTCATCTCCTTATTTATAAGTGCATCATTCTTTATTAATTCTTTCCTCATCTTAAATATGTCACGCCCCCTACTCTCAATACCCATTGGGCCTATACATACATCAAAGTTTTTTTGATGGCCGATAACATGTTCTTCTAAAAAGAATTCATTTACGATACAATCAGCATCAATAACTACAAGTATTTCTCCTTCTGCTTTCTGTATGCCTCTGTTACGACTTGCACAATTTCCAATATTTTTTTCATTTTGTATAAATTTGATTTGAAAATTGTTTTTGTTGTATTTTTTCTGTAAATTTTTGATAATCATTGCACTATTGTCCGTTGATTTATCATCAACAAGAATAACTTCTATATCACCTTTATAGGTTTGTTCTGTCAACGCGAATATATAATCATCTAAAGAATGAGCTTTATTGTATACTGCTGAAATCACGGATATCTTGGGAAGTTTTCTATCCATTAGATCCACTCCTGACTTATTGTGAAATAATTGCATAATAACACCTAGCCATGTGAGCCATTTAGTCTTATTTTGAAATACGAGTCGTTTCTTAAAAAAGGATCTCCCGGCAAAATCCTATATTTCAAATTGTTTTTCCACGCGATATAATTAAAACTTAATTGATCTCTTTTACTGTGATTTAATATTTCTTTCCACCATTCTTCCATAGTTTTTATTACATTCTTGTCATCATGCTTCCTTAGAATTATTGATGCTCTAATTAAACCTTTATTTTTGGGAAATCCCATACTTCTATATTTATTTATTTGATCAATCATAATCTTTTCATCATCTTTTGTTAATTTTAAACATGCCTCCAGTTCATCATAAATACACTGTCTTTCTGGATGTTTGTAAAAAGCTAATACATCATGTGTTAAATATTTATTTATCAACTCTGTAACATCCCCAATGATGTCAACATTGCCATCTATCCAAATACTATATTCGTATTCTTGCAGAAATCTGTGTGGCAAGATTTTATATTGTTTTGCATTTCGATTATGATCATATATAAGATGTTCTATTTTTTTTATGGTCCAGTGCTTTGAATCTAAATTGGAGTTATCTGTAAAACATAAATAGTCACAGTTTTGCAATTTATAAGTGGGTTCTCTTAAAGTATCGTAATTATTAGTGATAGCTGTATAAATAACTATATTGTTCATTTTTGAATTAGAATCTTTGCTCTTTGGCTCAATTAGATTTGAAGAGTACAATAAATTTTTTTCATTTCTATTTAAATCTTTTTGCATATTTTCTCTGATCTGATCTGTAGTTCTAGCACAATTCCATATACGCAGTTGTTTTATCTGCCCAACAAAATTCCCGTATCTTCCTAATCCACCTATTATCCCCGAAGGAAATACATGTTTCTTTATACTCATTAATCCTTTTCTTACAAATTTTCCATTTATATATAGATAAGGAGTTTTCTTTAAAAAAACAATAGCAATATGTGTAAATTCAGTAATATTTATTTTGTAAACTAATGTGGCAGGTAAATAGTTATGTGAATGTTCAAACACGCAAATACCATTCCTACCTACAGATATGCCTGTTCCAGCGATATTAGAATTAATTCCACCATGTGCTGCTCCGATAACCCATTTTTGATCCCTTATTCCTGAAATTCCACTAGTTCTTTCTAATGGTATATTAATTTTTGCAAAAGGTTTTACCCAAAATTCATAAGTAAACGTATCCTTTGCATTTAAAAACAAATTTTTTATAGTAAATTGTTCTTGTCCATTAAAAATTGGCAAGTCTTCATTATTCAAATGATTTCCTCCTTCCTTTTTATTTACTAAAAAATTAGTCTTTCATATAAACTTGTTTTAAGTTAGCGATTTTTTGTTTTCCACTCAAAGCCGATTAATGGATCATCCCAATTAATTCGTTTTTCATCCGGATTTTCCCGATTATAAGACTCTGTAGTAAAATAAATAATTGTAGCAGGCCTTTCCCCAAGCACCCTATATCCATGAGCAACACCTTTGGGAATCAGCAACATGATCGGATTTTCCTCTCCCATATAATAAACATCGGTTTCTCCTTTTGTTGGCGAATCCTCCCTCAGATCATAAAGGACAATCTGAGCATTGCCAGAAGGGAAAAACCACAAATCATCTTGCTTTTCATGATAGTGAAAAGCTTTAATCACACCAGGGTAGCTCATCGACCATGAGGCCTGGCCAAATTTCGATAACAATTCGGGCTCATCATCACGGACGAGCTCTGCAAAAAAGCCGCGGTCATCACAATGTTTTACAAGTTTCTTCACCTTGACTCCTTCTATCATTGACTGGTCTCCTTTCGAATAAAATCCTTTAACGCTTCTTTCCAATACCTAGGTGGTTTAACATTCTCTCTAAGTAAAGCTTTATGTCCCAGAACTGAGTAACGTGGCCTTGGAGCAAGTGCCCCATATTCCTCGGTCGTTGTCGGCAATACGTATTTCGGATTGAATCCTGCTTCTTCGAAAATGGCTTTTGCGAATTCATACCAATTACATGAACCAGAATTGCTTACATGATAAATCCCATTTTTTTTATGGAATAAATGAATGATCGTTTCAGTGAAGTCGTGAGTATAAGTAGGAGTGCCTATCTGATCATTTACTACCTGAATAGTTTGATTTTTTTCGGCCAATGTTAACATTGTCTTTACAAAATTTTTTTCATCATGCCCATAGAGCCATGATGTACGGATAACCGTTCCATTATTAATTTTGAGTACTAACTTTTCACCCAGCCACTTGCTTAGTCCATAAATTGATTGCGGATTTGGTTCATCATTCTCTAGATAAGGAGATTGTTTTCTTCCATCAAATACATAATCAGAGCTAATATAAAACATCCGAGCATCAACTTTATTGGCTGCTTGCGCAACATAGCCAGCTCCAAGACCATTCACTTCAAATGCTTTTTTACGGTCTGTTTCACATTGATCGACTTCAGTAAAAGCAGCAGCATGAATGATCACTTGTGGTTTCATGTCCGAAATGATTTTTTCAACATCTTCTTTTGAAGTAATGTCTAACTCCTGTTTTCCAAGACTAACAACAGAATGCGTAATGCTCAACTGTCTCTCCAGTTCTTTTCCTAATTGGCCATGACCACCGGTAATTAAAATCTTCAAATTCTCACCTTCTCTCATGCTGCATTCGTTTATACCATTCTTTTGTTTTTTGAATGCCTTCTTGAAAAGATACAAGGGGTTTCCATCCCAACTCCCTTGATATTTTCGTTGAATTCATCGCATACCGGCGATCATGTCCTTTTCGGTCTTCTATATGCTTGATTAAATGTTCGTCTTTTCCTAATTGCTTTAAAATAAATCGAATAACTTCAAGATTCGTTTTTTCTTCAGCTCCTCCGATATTATAAACTTCGCCGAGAACTCCCTTCTCAAGCACCATATGGATGGCCCGGCAATGATCCTCTACATAAATCCAATCACGAATATTGAATCCGTCGCCATATAAGGGAATTTCTTTATTGTTTAGTGCATTCGTGATAATTTTCGGGATGAACTTCTCCGGATGCTGCATTGGTCCATAATTATTACTGCATCTTGTGATGATAAGCGGAAGTTGATGTGTTTTATGAAAAGATCTGACGAGTAAATCCGCACTTGCTTTACTGGCAGAATACGGATTATTTGGAGCAAGAGGGGTTTCTTCCGTAAATGGAGGATCTTGCGGCTTGAGAGAGCCATATACTTCGTCTGTTGAGATCTGGATCATCTTACGGGCTTTCCCGGATAATACAGCCTGTAAAAGGTTAAACGTACCAATTATATTTGTATGAATGAACGGGGCGGCATTCATGATACTGCGGTCCACATGTGATTCGGCAGCAAAGTTTATAATCGATTTATATTCTTGATCAAATACAGCTGCTAGCTCTTGTTCTTTCCCAATATCACATTTAAAAAAACGATATCGATTTGATTTTTCAAATGGCTTAATATTTTGATCGTTTCCGGCGTAGGTCAGGGAATCCACATTTGTGATAAAGTAATCTGAGTGATTTAGTAAATGGGATATGAAATTTGCACCGATAAAACCTGCTCCGCCTGTTATAAGGAGGTGTTTACTCACTTCGTATCCTCCTCCATTTTTTCGTAAACACATTGATTCGCCTTATAAAGGGATTCATGTGTTCCTGCATCAATCCACCATCCCTGAAGAATATCATACTGAAGTTGATTGTTTTTAATATATAAATTGTTGACATCTGTGATTTCTAACTCGTTTCGGTTTGATGGTTTGATCGCTTCTATAAATTGAAAAACGTTTTGATCATACAAATAAATTCCCGTCACACAATAAGAAGAAGGAGGAAACTTTGGCTTTTCAATGATGGAGATAATTTTTTTATTGGTTTTATCTAACCGCGGAACTCCATATCGTGTTGGATCTTTCACTTCCTTTAGTAATACTCTTGCGCCGGTGTCCTGTTGTTGAAATGATTGGATGTAAGGAATTAATGAATCTTCAAAAACATTATCGCCCAGTATTACGACAAACCTGTCTCTATTAATAAAATCTTTGGCACTCATGAGGGCGTCGGCAATCCCTCCGCCTTTATTTTTTTGTATTTTATATTGAAGCTTTACTTTTAATTCCTCCCCCAGCCCTAACAGCTCTATGAAGGAACTGAGGTGATGTTGATTTGTAATGATTAAAATCTCATGTATTCCAGCGTCCCTTAATTTTAAAATTGGCCAATAAATCATTGGATATGGTCCTACTGGCAAGAGATGCTTATTTAGAAATTTTGTTAATGGTTTTAAACGAGAACCTGTACCACCTGCAAGAATAACCCCTTTCATGAAATGAAATACCACCTTCACATAGTCATACTCAGAAGTTTTAAAATTATTACCTGAATTTTTACATTTATTTTTCTTTATACTATATGTGTGACTGCCTTTTTCGGAACGAAGTTTATACTAACTGAAACAATTTAATGAATATGCCTTTAGTCATATGTCCGCACTCACTTTTTATCTCAAATCATCACTAACATAAATGTTTCATCAAATGCGTTTAACAAGAGAAATGAACTTAAAAAATTTGGAAACTCATTAGAAGCGATGAATTAATTCAAGTGTTTATTAAATCAAACACCATACGGTCTACGCTCTTGTAGAATTTCTCTCGTTAATAAAAAAAGTCTGCCCATAAGTCAGTTATCTTGACAATTGAGACAGCACTTTCCTTTTCCGAATAGTAAGTCTTTTCCATCAGAGTCTAATCTGGCGAGAAATTTTTTTGATCATTTCAACTTTTTTCTATCAAAGCCTAATAGTTTCCTTTTGCGTGATTTATTATTCTATAATCGTAGTTTGATGCCTTGCTTTTAGTTATAAAATCCCTTACTTCACTAATGAAGTCATTCAGTCTCCGTTGGATATCTGCGATTTCCTTTGTTGTTTTCTCCAGTTCGTTTGAACCAATCTGATTTTCATTCTGTATCCTTGTCAACTCAAGTAAACACTGATTCCAATGTTTTTCGTGCTGTTCCATCGTTAAAGTAATTTGATCCAAAATGTTTTTATGGTCGTTTAGCAATTTTTCAGCCATGTCAATTCTTTGATTATATTGTACTGACCATTCTTCCTTGATTTCTTCCAATTCTTTTTTCATATTTTTATAGAAGTCAAGTAACTTTTTGTGATCAGATAATGACGTTGATAAGATTTCTTTTGCATACTCAACCTTCTCTTTTTCCTGTTGAATCAAAAAGTTCTTTTTTTCAAGGTCGCGATTGGTTTCGAGTAATTCCTCCTTTTCGGCTAGTAGTGAAGTATATTTTTTTTCTAAGGTGATAAAGGATTCTTCCCTCGACTCAAGTTTATCAAATAATTCTTTATTCTCGTTCAATAATTGCTGTTTTTCTTCGCTAACTAATGAAAACTGTTTTTCTAACTCAACAACTTTCACTGTTAACTTATTATTTTCATCCATGGCATTCTCATATTCAGACTTATTTAATTTAAAAGTCGTTTCATATTGTTGTACCTTCTCAGATAGTTCAGCAATTTGTTGCAAAAGGCTATCATTTTCACGTTTTAAATTTTCGTTCATTGTAGCAATAATTATTTTCTCTTGTTCCAGTTCGTCAAACCTTGAAACTTCAACACTGATTTGATTTTCAAGTATTGCTATATAATCAGTTTTTTGTTGGACCAATTCTAAATAAGAGTCCCTCTCTTCTTGAATTTGTTGTAAAAAATCTTCTTCCAACTCATCCAACATCTCATTTCTGTTTCTTTTTTTGTATATTGAGATCTTTTCTTTCTCTTGTTCATTAAATACAACATGCTTAAGTTTCATATACAAGATGCTGTAACTGCTAAATTATAATCAACAGTTTCCGCCAGATAGAAATGAACACTTTTTTACCAATATTTATTTCAGCTAAGCTATGATAGATTCATATCTTTAGTTTAGCTGGAGGGTACGAAAGGTGGAAAAATTACTATTGTTTGTTGAAATTCATCAATTAAAAAAACAAGGATTTAAAGTAGCAGCTATCGCAAGAAAATTAGAGATTTCCAGAAACACAGTTTATAAATATTTGGATATGACTTTAGAGGAGGCTTCGGAGTGGATTTTATCTTTAGGAAGCAGAAGCAAGAAGTTAGATCCCTATCGCGATCGGATTATCAGTTGGTTAAAGGAACATCCTGATCTGTCTTCTGCTCAGGTGGAAGATTGGCTAAAAGAACGATTTCCTGCACTAGATGTTGCAGGAAGTACAGTCCGAGCCTATGTAAGTGAAATAAGAGACATCTATCATATCCCTAAAGTAGTTCGTATACGAACACATGAAGCTGTGGAAGAATTACCAATGGGGCAACAGGTGCAGGTGGATTGGGGAGAAGCCACCGTGAAGAATCTTGAGAATAAAGAAGTCAAATTATATTTCATTACCTTTGTCCTCTCCCACTCTCGTTACAAATATGTGGAATGGTTAGATAGGCCTTTTACAACGAAAGATACAATTCGGTGTCACGAGAAGGCATTTCAATTCTTTGGAGGAATACCCGAGGAAATTGTTTATGACCAGGACCACTTGATCACCGTAAGTGAAAATGCAGGAGATATTATCTTAACTGGGGAATTTCAAGCTTATAAGCAAGACCGTGGATTTCGAATCTACTTATGTAGAAAGGCAGACCCTCAGAGCAAAGGAAAAGTGGAGAATGTAGTGAAATATGTAAAAATGAACTTTGCAAAAAATAGAGTATTTCCAAATTTAGAGGCCTGGAATGAGAAGTGTTTAGCTTGGTTAGAAAGGACGGGAAATTACAATATACATCATACAACTAAAAAGAGACCGGTAGAAGTGCACGCCCTGGAAAAGCAACACTTAAAGCCAGTCTCCACCCTGCTTTCTTTCGAAAGCAACCTTGGCTCTAGTATAACAAGGACTGTTCACAAGGACAATGTTATAAAATATAAATCCAATCGTTATTCCCTTCCAATTGGAACTTATCGTCCAAGGGGAGATAATACGGTATATGTAGAAATTCAAGGAGAAGAGCTCATTATCAGAACAGAACCGCTAGGAGAAGTATTGGCAAAACACCCTTTATGTCATGGGAAAGGAGAATTGATAAAGAATCGCCAACATACAAGAGATCGATCAAAAGGAATTCAAGCCTACAAAGAAACCATTATTCGTCAGTTTAAAGATCAAGAAAAGGCTGAGCAGTTTATACATGAGGTAGGATGCCGTTATCCGAGATATATACGTGACCAGCTTCAAGTCATTCAATACGCCATCAGCCATTTTCGATCAGAAATAGAGGAAGCCCTAGCTGTTTGTATCAAAGATCAGTTATGGAGTGCCAATGACCTTCGGGATATTGCACAACACTTAACTCGATTAAAACAAGCAAAAACCCCTAATTCTCCTTCGATTCAAGAATCAAGAAATGATAACCCCGCTTTAAAAGCCTCAGCAGCAACTAGGGAAATGGATGACTATATAAAAATATTAGGAGGCGTTTCATGATGACAAGCACTGTACATACTCTACAAGATCAATTCCACCATCTTCGGATGGTGGAAACGGCTAATAAGCTGCCAGAATTGCTTCGTAATGCCGAGAGATCATCATGGACCTATCAAGAGTTTTTGCAGGAACTCCTTATGTATGAATTAAAACGACGAGAAGAAAAAAATGTAGAAAAGAGGTTGAAATGGGCCAAGTTCCCTTATCTTAAGACATTAGATGAGTTTCATGTTGAAGAACAGAAATCCCTAAGTACTCGTCAATTAAACCAACTGAGAGAACTTAATTGGCTGGAGCAACAATATAATCTAATTCTATTAGGGCCTCCAGGAGCAGGGAAAACACATATAGGGATTGGACTAGGATTAGAGGCCATTCAAAAGGGTTTTAAAGTTACCTTCTCTACTATGGGTGAACTGGTGCACCTATTAAAAACTGAAGAGTATATTCGAAAGTCACAAATGCAGCTTAAAAGAATAAAAGAATCAGATTTGGTCATTATTGATGATTTAATGTATATGGCAATGGACCAAAGGGAAGCTAATCTGTTCTTTCACCTGATCAACCATTTATATGAAAGAAGTTCAATCATCTTGACTTCTAATAAAGGGCCTGAACAGTGGGGAGAATTGATGGGGGATCAAGGAATTACTACAGCTATTCTAGATCGATTACTTCATAGAGTAGAGGTTATCCAACTAAATGAAAATGACAGCTATAGGATTAAGCATCGAACTACCATTTTCGGAAAAGAAAGTGTTCAAAATTAATTAGCAAAAAGTGTTCAAAACTACTTGACGGTTACAGATGCACCTGCCTCTCTATATAATTACAATTTACCTTTGGGAATATGTTAATCGACTAGATATATATAATTATGTTAGCTTAGGCAATTTTGCTACAATTGTTGTATATGGACAAGCAGTGCGGGTCAGACCCTCAATGGTTTAACGCGTTAAAGCGGTGCGGGCCAGGCCCCGAAAGGAAATCCCATAATGTGCCTTGAATTTATTTAATTTTAATGTTAGTTCCATCAAACTTAGTCAACGAGAATCCTTTAAAATTTTCATTGTATGTTTTTGCGTAATCTTGAAGAATACTGATGGCAACTGCCTCTCCTAGCTTAATTCCTTCTATACCGTCGGATCGCCAATGAACTCCGGCAAAGTCCCGGCCGAGAGAGATATTTGTGGCAAGTTTATTTAATTCTCCCCCTATTGTTAAAGTCGGACCTGAGTATGGAAGTAGAGAGAGACCGTCTGAACTGGTAACGACTGGATTATGGATTGGAAAGGATTCGTTAAAAAACGCTTTTAGAACCGTAACTCCGGCCCCTGCAATGCATGCATGACCAGCAGGATAGGCAGGATGTGTCGGGCAGCCTTCAGGGTAAGCCATAGGCAGCAGGTATGTGCCATACTCCTTAAAGACTTCAGAAACCACTTGAGAATCAAGGAGCTCAGAGTTGATTGGGTAGCATGCGTCACCTGTCATATGATTTTGGAGACGCCCTCCAAATTCCTCTGGTCTAAGTCTGCGATGAACTAAGAATTTATGAAACCAAAAGGCCTCTAATGCTGCTCTCCCTACCATGGCAACCATATCGAGAATATGAGGCGCACCAAATGTAACAAATCGTCCTTGTGTTACTGAATTAATATAAGGGTTATCTGGATCAAGAGCTTCTTTGCCAAAGCTCTGTAGAATCAGACATGCTGAAAGAGGACCTTGATAACTGAAATCATAATGTACATATTCACCCAAATCACGGCCATTACGGATATAGCGTTGGATCTGTAGGATCGTATTTCGGAGAGGCCGGTAATAAACCATTTTGTATGTTCAACCACTCTTCGTACGTAGTCATATAGTCTGAACCTGAAACAGTAGTTCGATATCGTTGAGGAATTATGGTGGATCCATAAGGAATATCTTTCCAAAGAAATTGGGAGATATAAGGGCCTGTGAGGTCACCAGGTGTCCCTCCGCGGAATAAGGTACACGTGTAACGAGTCCATTGTCTTTCGGACCACGGAAATCCGAAAATTTCGATAGATCTGAAGCGGCATCAATTGTCGTTTGATTGGTTTCATACTCTTCAAAAGAGACATCACGCGCCAATGCATGCCAATAAACTTCAGCCATTTCACCAGCTTCCCAAGCGCTGCTAAAGGACGGTGGTTCTGGAATCCCCAATTGATGACAATCAGACCCTGCTATATCAAATACATAGGCTCCTTGAGGATTCGCGAGTTTTACTTTACCGCCGAGAGGAATGCCTTCAAAATCTTCGGGATCGCCCGTTTTAAGTGCCCTAATTAATTGGTTATAGGTATGGAGGTCTACCTCGCCAAGAGAATTATGTGGTAATCCTTTAGAAAAACTTCCTATTTTCGATTTGTATGAATTCTCATCGCTATTACAGGGATAATTAGTTAAAACGAGTTTTTAATTTGGCAATTGCTTCCTTGTAACGAACTTGAAATGCTTTCTCCTTGCGCTCCCGTGCATTTAAAGGTCCAATTACACACCCTTTTTTAATATTTTTTTCTTTTTTTTCATTATTGTTCCCCTCTTCTTTTTAGTTGCCCAATTAATTTCAATCGAGATAAGAAATAATATCTTCATTGAGACAACGATTTACCACAATATATTCATAAACCTTTTATAAGCATGGTTGCTCATCTAATAATAAAAGCCTATTATTTCTATTGCGGTACTCTGGATATAATTTCCTTCTCATTTTCTTGAGAAAGCAAACAATTAATGAAGAGGTGTAAAAAAATCATTCTACAAAGAGAATGTTTCAATTAATTTCGTTTGAACAAGAAAAAAGAATTGAACAAAGTGAATACTCATTAATAGCCGGAGAACTAATTCAAGTGTTTATTGAATCAAAAATAAATGCCCCAATTCAATTTTTCGAAATGAATTGAGGCTTATTTTAAATATTATATATGTTTGTCTCATTTTGACGACTTTTTGAATTGTTTCAATAATCTCTTTCTTTTTTTAAATAAAAGGAAAGATTGTTTTACTTCATCATCTATTAAGTCTTTCTTGTAGTTACCTGATGAGGAAATGAAACAAAAAAGAAGTTTGAACGTAACCGTAAAATAGTTCCCACCTATTAACCTAGATGACACTTTGAGATAATCTCCTCAAATCAATATTTGAGGAGCATTCCTGTAATGAAGAAATTTGAGGTTTGAAACAAAAAGAGCCCTCTTGGTATAGTACAGGGTGTCAATACATTGACCCCGAATTAATAAGTTGCCAAGGAGGACTCAATAATGAATTATACTCAAAATCGAAAAATCTCGCAAATCACACCATCAACATTAATAATCGGCATTGATATTGCCAAAGACAAACACGTGGCACGGGCACAAGACGATCGAGGAATTGAATTTGGAAAACGCTTGATCTTTGAAAATCGCATACATGGTTTCCAAATGCTTTTAGATTGGGTGAATCGACACCAAAAAGAAAATGATAAGAACCATGTGATTTTTGGGGTTGAACCAACCGGGCCTTACTGGTTAAATCTCGCTTATTTTCTTACCGCAAAGGGCTATGACTTTGTGCTAGTCAATCCGATGCATGTAAAGAAAAGCAAAGAGCTTGATGACAACTCTCCAACAAAAAACGATACAAAAGACGCCAGAGTGATTGCACAGCTGATTAAAGACGGCCGATACTCCGTACCAAATCTCTTAGACGGCATTTACGCGGAACTAAGAGAAGGCGTCAAAATAAGAGATCAGCTCACTCAACAGCTTGCCATCACAGAAGGACGTATTCAAAATTTGATTCAACGTTATTTTCCGGAGTTTTTCGATGTTTTCGGGGATTGGGAAGGAAAAGCAGCTCTTTGCACGCTAAAACTGTTTCCATTTCCTTCTCAAATTAAAGAAATGACACCTGAAGAGATTCTCTCAAAGTGGAAGCCATTTGTACAACGAGGAGTTGGAATGAAGCGAGCAACGAAACTAGTGGAAACGGCCAAAAAGAGCATTGGAATTCAAATCGGGATTCAGTTTGCCAAACGTGAAATGGAATATCTGATTGACCAATATGAGCTTTATCAAACGCAGTTGGAAGAGTTGGATCAGGAGCTAGAAGCTCTTGTAGAAACGATCCCAGGTGCTAAGCAAATGATGAATATTTCTGGGTTAGGTGTTACAACAGTCGCTCTATTCTTCGCTGAAGTGGGTGATCTCACAAAGTACAGTCACCCTCAGCAATTAGTTAATCTGGCAGGCCTTTCATTACGTGAGCATAGTTCTGGAAAATTTAAAGGACAAACCAGAATAACGAAACGGGGACGAAGCAGGCTGCGTAAAGCTCTGTACCTAGCGATTCGGCCACTCGTTGCCCATAATCCAACTTTTAAAGCTTTACATCAATACTATACAAAACGATCTGAAAGGCCTTTAAAAAAGCAACAGTCTCTCATCGCTTTGTGTTGTAAGCTATTACGTGTCTTATTTGTCATTGGTCAAAAACAGTGTGAATTTGATGGTTCAAAATTATTGCAAGGCTTGCCTCAAATTACATTACAAGTTGCTTAAACCGATTTATTAACCAATTTGTTAATCAAATTACTATCGAATACTTCAAGTATTTCTAAAGACAAACACCAATAGTGCCGAGTCGGAGTTTATTTTTACCATACGGGCTTATGACCCAGCTGAGGAGCTTATCCGACCTCCACCTCATGGATACGCAGGACGAAGGAATGTATGGATCCCAATCCGGTGATACATGGGAGGGTTAGCGACCGTGAGATGAGTGGAGATTTTGCGCACGGTCATAACTGTTATTACCAAACAATACCAGTTTGGTTGGTAGAATGGCCCCCCATCTGTAAGAAATTTAAATAAATTCAATTTATAACCATGATTTTCGGTGGATCAACTATTAGGTGTTAATGAAATTTAGAGAAAACGTGAGTATTCGGGAGAATTTTAAAGTATATAGAGGGAGGTTTTTTGATGTCAAAAGCAGAATTGCGAAAAGAATGGGAACTTCGGATCGCCGATTTTAGGAATAGTGGACAGACCCAATCCAAATGGTGTGCAGACAATAATGTGAAACTTCATCAATTAAAATATTGGCTTAGAAAAATTGAAAACACGAATCGGATCTCAACACCGTCATCTAAATGGGTTTCAGTCACAATGGATGAACAATATAGCGAATCAAAAAACACCATACAGATTACTATAGGGCAAGCATCCATAGAGGTGAAACCAGGCTTCGACCCATCTTTCCTTGCGGATGTCGTAAGGACGTTGAGGTCGCTATGTTAAACGAAACCATGATCACGAATGTTTATCTCGCTCGAGGGAGCACAGACTTGCGCAAATCCATTGATGGCCTGGCTGCGTTGGTGAAAGAGGGTTTCGATTTAGATCCCTTTTCGCCTAGCTACTTTGTCTTTTGCAATCGCAATCGGGATAAACTGAAAATCCTTCATTGGGAGCACAACGGCTTCTGGCTCTATTATAGACGTTTAGAACAAGGAAAATTTCAATGGCCAACGGAAGAAAGTGATGCACCGCTAAAAATAAGCCGCCGCCAGCTTCGTTGGTTGCTTGATGGGCTTCCGCTTGAACAGCGCCAGGCTCATCCTGAAGTCACCGCAAGGACAGTTATCTAAAAAACATATTCTTTAAAATTTTTTATTTGCACACTCATTTTTAAAAGGAATGAATCATCATTTGTCGAATAGATAAAGTATGAAAAAGACAACGAAAACACTCACCCAACCAACTGAATATTTTCAAAAGCGTTGTGAATCTCTTGAAAAGCAAGTGGCTGAACTTACTGCGAAACTGAAATGGTATGAGGAGCAGTTTCGCCTCAGCCAAAAAAGACGATTTGGCTCTTCAAGTGAAAAAACACATGCCGATCAATTAGAGCTTTCGCTCTTTAATGAAGCAGAGGTAGAAGCAGCCTCCGTTTTAGAGGAGCCTGCTTCTGAAACCATTACCTACCGTCGTCGTAAAAAACGTGGTCAACGTGAATCGATGCTGGAAGACCTGCCTACGGAAACGGTTGAATACCGTCTTTCCGCAGAAGAGCAGGTTTGTTCGTGTTGCGGTGGATCTTTACATGAAATGAGCACGGAAGTGCGTCAAGAAATCAAAGTCATTCCGGCTGAAGTAAAAGTGGTAAAGCATGTCCGTTATGTCTACGCCTGCCGCCGTTGTGAACATGAGGAGATCAATACCCCAATTGTGACAGCGTCTATGCCGGAGCCTGTCTATCCGGGCAGCTTAGCTTCCCCTTCAAGCATGGCGTATGTGATGTGCCAAAAATATGTGGAAGGGCTGCCTCTTTATCGACAAGAAAAGCAGTTTGAACGACTTGGGTTTACTTTATCCCGGCAGACAATGGCGAACTGGATGATCTATGGCGCAGATCAGTGGCTGCGTTTAATTTATGATCGGATGAAGGATCATTTACTCAAACAGGATATTCTCCATGCGGATGAAACCACTTTACAGGTGCTCCATGAACCGGGCCGAAAGGCCACATCCACTTCGTATATGTGGCTTTATCGCACAGGAAGAGAAGGTCCGCCGATTACTCTTTATGATTACCAACAGACACGGGGAAAGGAACATCCTCGCAAGTTTCTGAATGGTTTCAAGGGCTACCTTCATGTGGACGGCTACTCGGGTTATCAAGGGCTTCCTCATGTAACCCTGGTCGGTTGTTGGGCGCATGCAAGGCGCAAGTTTGATGAGGCCTTAAAGGCTCTGCCGGCTTCAAAGCAACCAGCTCCGGTAGCTGCCAAGGAAGGGCTCGATTTTTGTAACCGACTTTTTGCGATAGAGCGTGACTTAAAGGATTCAACCCCTGAAGAACGCTATCAAAGTCGTTTGGAACGCAGCCAGCCAGTGCTGGAGGCTTTTTCAGCATGGCTTAAAACTCAACAACCAAAAGTTCTCCCAAAAAGCGCCCTAGGCCAAGCAATCCAATATTGCCTGAACCAATGGGATAAATTAGTGGGCTTTTTAAAAGATGGCCGTTTAGAAATCGATAATAACCGCAGCGAACGTTCGATCAAGCCATTTGTCATTGGCCGGAAAAATTGGCTGTTTGCCAATACCACCCGAGGCGCTAGGGCCAGTGCGACAATATACAGTTTGATTGAGACAGCTAAAGAGAATAACTTAAATCCATTTACCTATCTCACTTATCTCTTTGAGAAATTACCAAACATGGATACCAAAGATAAAGATGCCTTGGATCAATTAATGCCTTGGTCATCAACCATCCCCTTAGTTTGTCGAGTGTTTAAAAAGAATACCTAAATCATAACGAAATCCCCATCTATTTTTTAGGTGGGGATTATTTGACGCTTACACCGAAACCGGATAAAAAATATATTATTTCAATCCACGCACTCATATAGAGTGCGACGGTTCAAACATGTTTTAAAAGTGCTGCTAGAAAAATTTCAATCCACGCACTCATATAGAGTGCGACACTCTATTCAAATTACAAAGATTAGAAATAAATCAATTTCAATCCACGCACTCATATAGAGTGCGACAGCTAGCTCCGTACCTAACTTCTACTTCTCTGGTAATTTCAATCCACGCACTCATATAGAGTGCGACACCAATAGGAATATGAAAATATAACTATTTAGAAGAATTTCAATCCACGCACTCATATAGAGTGCGACAGCAAAAACGGCAGCAGGCCGAGATCGCCTTACAATTTCAATCCACGCACTCATATAGAGTGCGACTTCACCATTTCAAATGGAATAGCAGCACATCTTGTATTTCAATCCACGCACTCATATAGAGTGCGACGGCCAAATTATCTCTGGAATGTCCAGGGATGATTACATTTCAATCCACGCACTCATATAGAGTGCGACGGGAGACGGTGATCCTGATATTCCTAATCGTGATCCATTTCAATCCACGCACTCATATAGAGTGCGACTGATTCTCCGTTTCAGACTGGTGACTTCGCAGATATTTCAATCCACGCACTCATATAGAGTGCGACTGCGGTGGCGTCACAATTGGAAGTATGGCGGGCTATTTCAATCCACGCACTCATATAGAGTGCGACATCTTGAAAAGGCAAATGAGAGTCTTGTAGAAACATTTCAATCCACGCACTCATATAGAGTGCGACTGCGATCTTTTGGGGGTTGGTCGAGAGCGTTTTAAATTTCAATCCACGCACTCATATAGAGTGCGACTGCGATCTTTTGGGGGTTGGTCGAGAGCGTTTTAAATTTCAATCCACGCACTCATATAGAGTGCGACGTTAGATCAAGATTCAAAGACGCAATAGAAATAAAATTTCAATCCACGCACTCATATAGAGTGCGACGACATCAGCAAATATACAAAGTCATGCGTTATTTGATTTCAATCCACGCACTCATATAGAGTGCGACCTTTATTCAGGACAGTGCAGGTGTATCTATCGATATTTCAATCCACGCACTCATATAGAGTGCGACATTAACTGTTGGCCAGCGTGTTCTGTTTGAGATTGAAATTTCAATCCACGCACTCATATAGAGTGCGACTAATCAGGTGCGCACCGTAATGGTCAGGAAAGGGATTTCAATCCACGCACTCATATAGAGTGCGACCACAATGACAGCGTCATTTATGCTGTGCAATCTTGTATTTCAATCCACGCACTCATATAGAGTGCGACTGAGTGCCACGTTCCTCTAAACAAGCGTAACTGTCTATTTCAATCCACGCACTCATATAGAGTGCGACATATTCTTTGTTTCCATCCTTCTTGACTACCACAAATTTCAATCCACGCACTCATATAGAGTGCGACTATTGTTTTAAAGTTACTTGATTTTTCAATATATATTTCAATCCACGCACTCATATAGAGTGCGACTTATACTCTTCAATACCGTGCAACTCACTTATTAATTTCAATCCACGCACTCATATAGAGTGCGACGCTGCATACCCATTTCAAACTCACTCTCAAATGAATTTCAATCCACGCACTCATATAGAGTGCGACCTTGGGCTTCTTCTACTGCTGCAGCAAGCGTAATTTCAATCCACGCACTCATATAGAGTGCGACATCAAATTGTTGAGGCAAAAATTGAAAGGCATAGATTTCAATCCACGCACTCATATAGAGTGCGACATGTTTATTGGGATAAAATGAATTTTGTAATAGACATTTCAATCCACGCACTCATATAGAGTGCGACACTTGCCATTTTTCCCGACTTGGCTTAACTCTCTATTTCAATCCACGCACTCATATAGAGTGCGACCAACGCTGCCTTTGATGCTCTTAAAGAGCTTAAGATTTCAATCCACGCACTCATATAGAGTGCGACGATTACCCTCGCGATCCTTCTTTACCGGCAGGAATTTCAATCCACGCACTCATATAGAGTGCGACGTTATTTGTGCATGAGTGTTACCTTTGTAATCTTGTATTTCAATCCACGCACTCATATAGAGTGCGACTCGGCTGTAGTAAACTGAAACTCGTAAACTTCTATTTCAATCCACGCACTCATATAGAGTGCGACTCGCGTGCTTAATCTGGTTTTTGCTTCAACCAGTATTTCAATCCACGCACTCATATAGAGTGCGACGATTTACCATTTTGAGGTGGTCGCTATGAGATGGATTTCAATCCACGCACTCATATAGAGTGCGACAAGGTTACTTACAAAATAATGTCTATCAACCTTTATTTCAATCCACGCACTCATATAGAGTGCGACCGGAGTAGACGGGAAAATTCAAACTCGATCTTATATTTCAATCCACGCACTCATATAGAGTGCGACTTACAGAAAGCTATATAGATCAGTTAGAAGAATTATTTCAATCCACGCACTCATATAGAGTGCGACGTCCGATTTTTAATCGGTATTTTATGTTCTTTAAATTTCAATCCACGCACTCATATAGAGTGCGACATGATTGCAGAGCGTGCTGCTCTTGATATCGAAATTTCAATCCACGCACTCATATAGAGTGCGACTTGTGAGCATTTTCTTTTTGGGTTTCCAAGTCTTATTTCAATCCACGCACTCATATAGAGTGCGACTTGACACAGCTACTTGGGGTCTAGCTCTATGGGAATTTCAATCCACGCACTCATATAGAGTGCGACATTTAGTTGCCTATTCTGTTTTTGATTCCGTAAAAATTTCAATCCACGCACTCATATAGAGTGCGACCACAAACAGTACAATGAAACATTTGATCGGTTAATTTCAATCCACGCACTCATATAGAGTGCGACGCCTTCCGTATCAAAATTCTTGAAGCCCATTTTCTTATTTCAATCCACGCACTCATATAGAGTGCGACTGTTTCGCTGATACAAGGTCTACTTCTGTAAACATTTCAATCCACGCACTCATATAGAGTGCGACGACATGCGATAACGCACATGATATAGTTAAATCAAATTTCAATCCACGCACTCATATAGAGTGCGACCCTATCCCGACTAGGATTGTCAAGGGGGAGTCTTATTTCAATCCACGCACTCATATAGAGTGCGACTTGCTGGGTACTTTGCCCATTAATACATATTATTATTTCAATCCACGCACTCATATAGAGTGCGACAGCGGTATTTGACCAAAATAACCGTAAATTCACGTCATTTTGATCAAAAATTCGCTATTTCTTTATTAACATAAAGAATTTTTGTAATTAAATACCAAATATTGTAATAATGAGGTAAAATTCAGGTGCGAATGAATCGGTGATTTTATGTGAGCTTTACATTCGCACTAAAAAATTAAAGGTCCCTCTAAATCAACTGATGGTTTTACACCAATATGTTCCACTTTCGACTTATAATTATTTCCTAACTGATAGAACCTTAGACTATCCTGTTCTTCATCAATAATTTCGGCAAGTTCTATTTTTAAAGCAGCAAATTGAGCGGCATCTACTACACATTCAAATACGGAATTTTGAACTCTCTGTCCATAGTTTTGACACACTTTTGCCACTTTCCTCAGCCTTTTTTGTCCTGAGCTGCCTGAAGTGCTTACATCATACGTAATTAACACTAACAAATATTACACCTACTTCCATAAGAAAGGTGGGTATTCATCCAGGTCATTGCGTAAATGGCGAGCTAAAAGCAATGCTTGTGCATGTGGTATTAATCCCCAAGAAATTTTTTCGCCGAGATACGGATGAGTAATTTTTTCTTGCTTTTTATTTTGCCAAGCCGCTAAAAATTTCTTTCGAGCCTCATCCGTCATGATAACAGCCCCATTTTCCTTTTTCAGAAAATCGTCTTTGTTTATGACTTTTTTATTGATTAATGATAAGACAAATCGATCGGCATAAACTCCCCGCAGCTCTTCCATAACATCCAAAGCTAAAGAAGCTCTACCGGGTCGATCCCGATGCAAAAATCCTACATATGCATCGAGCCCAACACCTTCTAACGCAGATGCCATATCATTGGCTAATAACGTATAAGCAAATGAAAGCATGGCATTCACGTTATCTAACGGAGGTCTCCGCGAACGGGTGTGAAAATAAAAATCATTTTTTTGCTGTAAAATCATCTGATTAAATAATTGATTGTAGCATGTGGCGGCTTGTCCTTCCAATCCTCTTAATCTTTCTAAATCCTCACATTTTCTTACTTCAAAAATAATGGATGATAAAGATTGTGACACTTCTTTAAATTGAGCCACATCAATTCGTAACGGATAATCTCTTGTCATCCTTTCAATCATCCATTTTTGATTGTAAATTTTACCGATAATAAAATTCCGGGCAATTCTTGCGGACATGACTTCATCATCAGAAATCCGATATTGTTTCTTTCTTAGAACGACATTCCCCTTACTTTTACCGATCACTCTTGCAAGAAATCGGCCATTCATTGTGAAAAAGACTAATGAAATATTTCTATCCGCACAATACCCCATTAGAGATGGACTTGCACCTGTATAACCGAAAGAAACGATCGATTCTAAATTATGAAGCGGCAGCCTGCCCAACTTTTGATCATCCTTCAAAAGGACGATATTATCTCCATCTAACGATAAATAAACGTCTGGTTGAGTGATAAATAATGTATTCAGAAGTTTTTTCATTCATTGATCTTTCCTTCAATGTAACTTTTTACAGATCTTTTTACCATTAATTTCGGTAAACATATATTTTGAAGGGAGCAGTTTTTACAAAAAGCACCTGTCTTTACTTTAGGTGTATATCTGCGCTTATAATAATCTTGCATTTCTTCGACAATTGACCTTACCTTGTTTTTATTATTTTCTGTCAGCGGTACTTCCACTCTATGTTTGATTTCGTTGTAAAATACATAACCTTTATCAATTTCACAGAGCAGCATTTCCTCTAAACACATTGCTTGCGCAGTTAATTGTAAAACGTCAGCATCATTTATTTTCGGTTTCCCCCGTTTATATTCAATAGGATAGGCTACATATTTTCCTTCCGCACCGTATATTTCAACACCGTTATCATCTTGAACAAACTCAACGACATCACAAATACCCGTTATTTTCAATTCTGTTGATTTTACAGGCATGGCGCGAACAATCAGTTTATTCCCGCGCTTTTCTCGCTTAAATGACTTGTCCGCATTTCGATGGAGATATTGTCCTTCAATGGTTCTGACGTTTTCTTCCCATTGTTGTTCAATATGGATAAGAGCCCATTGACGTTTACAAAATTGAAAGTGCTGAATACCCGACAGCATCAGATATTCAGTTTCGTCTTCATATCCCATCAATAACATCCACTTTTAAACCTTCCAATTCATCTAAAGTAATCGTATAATCGTTAATTGATTTTGGTTCTTCCACATTTCGTTTAATTTTTAATAATCGGTGTACTTTTGCGGAGGAATATTGACCCAATTTGGAATTATGCTCCCACCAGTAAACCTTATGAACCTCCATGCTTCCTTCAGGTCTGGCTGCCGATGAATCATTTTCGAACAATGTCACGAGTGCCTGTTTAATTTTTTCCGCATCTTCTTTTGTAAATCCCGTTTTTTCAGCCAACTGGGTATTGATGCTGCCGTAAAAAACATAAACCCCAAAGTCTACACGGTGTTTCATCCCCATCGTATCTGACCCTTTATCCTTACCAGGCTCTGAATTCACACTTTTCGTAATTTGCATACTGGTAATATCAATTGGATCCACACTTGTTGCTGTATGGATGGACACCGGTCCTCTTACGCCAGCGGAAACTCCTTTATTTCCTGAACCTTTGAAGGCGAAAACTTGGCCAAAACTGCGCACATCGATCCATTCTTTACAAGCAATTGCTGCAAAATCATCGCTAGATCTATCTTTCGATTTTAATATTTTTTCAAGTTTAGGATTAGCCTCAGCCCTCTCCCTTAAACTATTATATGAATCTATTTTCCTGTCATTGGATTGAACAAAAATAGCTTCCCCCATATCTTGCAAGCGATTTCTTATTTTACGTTTTATTGCTACATCTGAAATTTCACCATGTCCATCATAATTTTGTCTCGGACGATTTCCATTTAAGGGATCCCCATTTGGATTGGCTTTTGTAACCGATAATACAACAGCGAAATCAATTTTATGATCTAAAATGGTCATATTCATTACCCCTTTCTAATTGGAGGCTTCCTCCATCGCATCATTTTTTTCTTTCTTTTGATATAATTCATGACGTTGACTGTAAAAGCCTAACAAATATTTTCCGGATAATGGTTTATTATTGAAATCATCAAATTTTATTTTTGAAGCGACTTCATCTATTAATTTGGACAAAAATAATCCTTTTGTTCCGAGTCTTGCTTGGTAAGGCTGAAGACTAGCTTGAATCGTTTTCCATGTTCTTGCGGGATGTCTAGAAAAAGAATTCATATATCGAATGGCGTTAGTGGATCTTGTTTCATCAGGTCCTAAAGCACGTCTTTCCAACACATCCGCAATGGCCAGCAACCGTCCGAATAAATAATCGCGGTCGTTATTTTCCGTGTCTAATGCCACATCATATCCCTCCTGTTTATTGATTAATGCACAAGCTATGCTCAACGTTTTTTCCCATTCCCACCTTTCCAACGCAACGGGATTGGATGCACGATAAAATGCACTTTTAACAATGTCGAATGGGATTTTTTGTTCATCCACTATGCATGGAAGGATTCGTTCCATCAGTCCTTTTACCACTTTGTCGCTCGCATTCGGTCCGTAAGCGGCGTAAGCAATATCTTTCGTCGCCGGAGCACCAAAAAATGTAACATATTGTTGATTTTCATCTTTGCGGTAACGATGTCTCCAAACACAAGTCGAGTGCCATTTTACGAGTCGATCTAAATAAAGTTCTTTATCCATATTCCGATAGTAAAGGACTGCTAATCGACCTGTAGTGGCCGAATCAAGGATCATAATATTAATCTTTGCATCAGTAGATAAATGGTTCCGATAACCGTCGAGAGCTTTGGAAAATTCATGAGCAAATTCCTGATTGGTATAGGGTTTTCTTTCTATTTTCTCCATGTACGTTTGATCAATTGAAAAAAGATCGTAGGTATCTTCGGTCGGATCAGGGGCTTCTATGCCTTCATTTTCCCAGACAAGGAACACGCGTTGATCCACGATTTTCCCTTGACGATTAATAAGCCACTTCAAGGCATTATGAGCTTTTTGAGATACATCATAGCTAATGCTGGCGACTTCATGACTGTTATGAAATCGTCCTCTAAACGTGAAACCGCTAGTATCATTCGCTGAAATTAATTTTGCCTTATCTGCAGCGTTTCTTATTTTGTTTGCATGTTTATCTGTGAATGGCAATCTTTTTCCCGTCACATAGCAAAGATCTTCATCGCTTAGTAGATTTTTATAATATTGGATAAAAGATTCATATATGTCAGGATCTTTCCATACTTTCGTCAACATTTTGTTCGGTGAATAAACATTAAATCGAACAAATGCGCTTTCTTGGCAGCCATTTATCACCGAAAAAAGTGGCGGTTTATTCCCATACATGTCCTCAGCCTTTTTATCCCATTTGTCTAATAAATGACCGCCAGCATCCAACCATATAATGTTGGCTTCCACTAAATCTTGAATTAATCGTTTTTTTCTTAAATAAGTATAAATACTTTTAACCTTCGCATGGGCATATGGTGATTTTGCCCAATCTTCCAGTTGCTTGATATAATATGTAAACGGTTCTTCATTTTTGATTTTCCCGCCGAATGAGACAAAATCACCTGCCACATAGATTAACTTATCATGAAGAGGATAAGGTGCTATTTTTGAGCTTGTTCGATTGGCCGAATCTTCTGTACATGGAATTAATGTACTGGAGTCATTTTTATCAATGACGGCCGCTGAATGAAATTCACCATCTTCCGTGACATTCACTTCGATGTGAGCAGTTTGCGTTGTATGGGAAATAGGTAAAAGGGTATATTCTTGACCGTTATGCTTTTTTTCAATTTCTCCAACTCGATCAAGGTTAGATTCATAAGTTTCATATAAATTCATTAACCAACTCATTTTTTTCACCCCCCTTTTTCAATTTTACTGAACAGTTCATCTGCGGATTCAACATTGGCACGATCGAAATGTTTCGGTTCCATTTCTTTGATTTTTCGGATTAAGGTGCATTGATCGGGCCGAATGAATTGAATCACACCATTCTTCATCACCGGATTCCATAAACGAACTTCCATTTCATTTCTGCCCGTTTCATCCGGATAATTTATCCCATGAACCATGGTGCCGAAATGAATTTCCTCATATTGGTCATAAAATCCTTCGCCTTCCCCAAATACACACGGTTCTACATAAGCTTGGCATTCTCGGGTGCCCAGAAAAATATCTCTTCTGCCGCCAGCTTTAAGGGAACGTTTAAGAATGTTATGATGCTTATGTTCGTTTCGGTCAAAAGCCAAATCCCGGCGATGAGGGTTAAAAATAAAATGAGCCCTTACTTGGTAACGGACATCTTTTAAATAAGTATAATGAGCAAGGGTATTGCCGCCGCCATACTCAATTGGACGTATTCCTTTTGATTCCATACGGATCGGATTCATCACACGGACTGCGTCCACAATCATAAGCAGTGTGGGTTTCCAGTAAATGGATTCCACAATTCCCTTTAATGCTTGATAAGTAGGCACTTGGTAGGATAATTTTTCCCCGCCCATCTTCGTCAAAGGATCCGTAAATAGAGCATATTTACCGTATACTTCAAATTCAATGGCGTTCCTCATATATAGCACCCCCTTTATTAGAAATTTTTTTACAATTAAATGGTACCTTTTTCCTGTATTTCTTTCAATAGTAAAACTCGCGATTTTATGATTTAAAAATTATCTCAGCTGCTTATATAAATCTTAATTCAATTCTATACTCTCTCTATTAAAAACTCCCTTTTATAGAAAGGTTATTAAAACATATTAAGAGCAAATGGACTGTCATTTTCGAGATTGAGACCAAATTCTTTATCATAGGCACCTTCTTTTAAGGCGAGGATTTTTCCATCTAAATAACTTACTAATCCGTCATGTTTTTCTAATTGTTCTTGTTCATAGGAGTAGAGGTTGATCGTATACTGCTGGGCTTTTCTTAATAGTCTAGTCAAATCATCGATCGACTTGTTGCTATTTAACTCCGCAATAATCTCTTTCCCCTCTTCATATGGCACTATGACAGATGTGGTCATATCTTCGATAACTTGAAAATGTTCAGCTGCTGTATGATAACTGTTCGATAGAAATAGAGGGAGGTTTTTTTTCTTGTTATGACGATATGCCAGATGATATCCGGACTTAGCTTTCATTTCCGTCAATAATTCCGTCATATTCTTTTTTAATGTAGGAATAAAATAATTCAAATCCGCTGAAAATTCCGTATAAAACTCTTTAAAGTATCTTTCCAAAGCTTGTGTGGATAACAGATCACCACCATGATTCGACGGATCCTTCCGAATATCAATCAATATTTTTTTTGACACTTGTTTTCCCACTTTGATTTCTTTTAAATGGTTCAGATTTTCTTCCTCATGATCAATAATATAAACATATTGTTTATCCTTTTCCCCGTGGCGATTGCATCGGCCGGCCGCTTGGGCTATAGAATCCAATCCTGCTAAGGAACGAATGACACAATCAAAACTTACATCCACCCCCGCTTCAATCAATTGAGTGCTGACGCAAATGATTGGTTCACCCTCACGAAGATGTTTCCTTACTTCCTTTAAAATATTGCTCCTATGGGCAGCGCACATCGAAGTGCTTAAATGGTAAATAGGAATGCCATTTTCTTTCTCTTTCAACAATTCATACAATTTTTTGACGACTGATTTCGTATTTAAAATCACTAAAATACTGTGAGCTTCTTTTATTTTTTCTTCAATAAACTGAGCAAGTTTTTCATTGTTAAAAGTAGCGTTTGTTGCCTGATCAATGATTTCCACTCGTTTAAATGCTGTGATCACTTGATTCAAGTTCTCAATCATTTCTGCATCTTTATTGATGTCCAATTTATGCTCCACAAAGTCCAATGCAGGCTGTGTGGCGGTACAAAGAACGATACAGCAATGACAATAGGTTTTTAAAAAGTTGACCGCCAAATTAAATAAAGATACGCATGAAGTGGGAACTTTTTGCACTTCATCAAAAATAATGACCGACTCGCTTAAGTTATGAAGTCTTCTAATATTTCTGCTTCCTTTTGCATAAAATACATTTAAAAACTGGACCATCGTGGTAAAAATAATCGGAGAATCCCAATTATCTTTTGCCAATTTTAATTTTTGCTTTACGTTCATCAAACCATCTTGATTTTCATCATCCTCATTCACATCTTCAATTACGTTTGAATGATGTTCTAATATATGGGCATCATCCTTTAATATTTTTCGGACTTCTTCAGCATTTTGTTCAATAATGGTTGTATACGGTACAACGTAAAAAATTCTTTTTTTGTTATACAGTTTGGCGTGTTTCAGTGCATATCTTAAACTAGCTAAAGTTTTTCCGCCGCCGGTTGGTATCGATAACGTGTATATTCCGGATGGTTTCTCGGCAAATTCTTCGCACTGTTCAGACATTTTGGATCTCAGTAGGTTAATAGGAGAATTAGCGTCTGGCCGTTCTTTAAAAGAACAGATTTTGGACATCAGTCTTTCATAATAAGTATCAAATAGCTCTTTATGATTAAAAGTAGAATCATAGGTTTTATTTTCTTCAAATAATCTTGTATTCGTTCGGTCGGCATCAATCAAAGCGCTGAAGATAAATTTCGTTAAAAACATCAGTTTTTCTGCATAATTTTTTGAATTCTCTTTCGTTAAAAAATCCTTTAGTTCTTCTGCCGCCTTGTCCACATAATCATGGAAGTCTGTTTCGCTTATTACTTTTTCAAAAAAGTTCTGTTTCGCCATTTCAAATTCATCTAAATCCTTATCACGAACTCTATTTAAATATTTTGATTCAAGATTTGGACCTAAAAAATCTTGCAGATACGAATGATGAGAGATAATTGCATTTCCCACAATTTCAGCTACTAATCCTTCATAAGGGTTGGCATTGCCCTCTGTATGGAAAAGTTCATATAACAGTTTTCCCCCAGCAGTGGAATGATCCACGCTCCCTTTTTTCGGCGGAGAGCCAGGATTACTTGCAGCTTCTAAAATATATTCTCTAAACTCATTCGTATATTTCCCTAGATCATGGAGCATTCCGGCAAGACCTGTTAAATGTTTTACACCTATTTTGTCTCCAATATCTTCTGCCAACCTCTTTACCTCTAATAAATGTTCTTCGACCGTTTGTATTTGTTGATCGCTTTCACGGATATGAGCGATATAATTCATTTTATCCCCTTCTATTCAATCATAATGCTGGTTATGATTCGAAGATCCTTTATGAAACTTATTAAACCAAAATTTCTTATCATTACAACGATTACAACGATCACAACTTTTTACTAAATGCAACTTACTAATCCAATGATCCTAAATAGTCTTGTCCTCAAAACCTATACACAGGAAAATTATACCATAATGATATTAGTTCTTTAAAGGTATCAAATAAGAGTAGCAGGATCTATTTGCTACTCTCAAAATAAAACTTAACACAAAAAAGTTATTATTAATCAACTACAAAATTGATAATCCTATCTTATTGAACTAAGCTGTCCTTATAGTTCTAGATTAAGAAAGCTGCTGCCAATATGACAGCTTTGACTTTTTGATAACGTATCCGTTAGTTTATGAAGACTGTCGAAACTTATAGTGGCTGACAATTGCAATCCTTTATTATCTGGGATATATTTAAATATCTTGCAAATTTCAAACTTCCTTCTTCACAAGCCTCAAATTTAATAAAATTTTGTTGTGCCTTTCTTAATGATACTCCGTTAATTATGACTTATTTAAAAACATAATAATTTCAGCTTTTCTTTTACTGTCCTCGATATTTCTTAAATCAAATGCAATTTTTTGCCCTTTCATAGAGGCTATCATCGCTTCTTTTTTGGCTCTATGAAGACTAATTTCATTTTCATTAACAACAATTATTTTATGGTCCATGCAAATCCCCCATTTATATTGAAATGACCCTTGATATCTGCCGTTTCCGACTGTTATTAATTTGATGGATTACTCTGTTTAATTCTCTCGCTTGTTGAAACACCCCAATTAACAACTCTACCGTGTGGTAACATGCTTCGGTATCAAGTGTTTCCGCTGTTGTATGTTCGTTTTGGTATCCAACTGATAGGTTTACACTTTGGATACGATGTGAAGCCCAAATTCTTGTGTCGCTGCTTCCCCCATTTGTGCACTTCCATCCTTCTAAGCCTTGGCTTTTAGCGACTTCTTCAATAAAAGTCCCGAATCTTTCATCGCAAAATGGTTCATATCCGCCGCATGATGTGACGATGTCACCGGTACCACGTCGGTCTACGACAAACGCAGCGTCTACATCCCATAGAAAATAGTCATCTATGTTTCTAGCTCCGACTAAGCCAATTTCCTCTTCCACAATGAAAATAAATTTAACTTTACCGTTAAAATGTAATGTGTGGAGACGCTGGGCAAGTTCTAGCAATATAGCCACACCAGCTCGGTCATCTGCACCTAATATGCCTTTACTGCTTGACCAAATCGATCCCTCTTTTACAATTTCTCTGTCTTCCTCAATGACATCGACTGTATCTAAATGGGCATTTAACAAAATCGTAGGGCCATGGCCAGTTCCACAAACTTTTTGGGCAAGGATATTCCCAGTTCGGTCAACAGATAGGAAATCTACATGGGGACGTAAATTTTCAATCACAAATTGGCGAATACCTTCTTCATTTCCGCTTTCTCCATTAATCGATAAACACTGTTCGAGCTGATGAAGGAATACTTGTTTTCTGATAAAATCTAACTCTTCGTTCAGCCATTCTTTTTGAATCTTGTTAAGCTTTTCGGTGATGTCGAGAAGCTTTTGGCGTGGTACTGACATTCTTACCGCACGATTTCTTGTGTAAAATTTTGATACCCCCGCCGCATGTAAAACTTTACTCACACAATCCATATCTACCCATTCAGCAAAACCGATCGTTGGCTTTTGTCGTTCATGTCCATCGCAGCAGTAAATTGTGTGAAGCCCAAGTCTGTTCAGCTGCCGTACCATTCCTGATATATATGTGTCAAGTTCTTTAACCTTTGGTTCTTCTTTCCCTGGACGAAACCAAAGTCCTTCCCTACCTCTAAATTTAAAATCCAAACAATTTAACCAATTATCTTCTGAGACTACAGGACTTAATATTGTTAATATTCCTTGTTCAAACAAATATGAAATTGAAAGTTTATCCAGGCTTTCTAACAAAAATGTCAAATTCTCTTCTGTTTCCTTCCAACAATTAAATACATTCGGACTTTCCTCTTGCGCCATAAACCCGTGACGAATGAATAAACGATTCCAATTCATCGTATCATCTCCCTTTTGTTTATGGCTTTATTATCTCAAATATGCGATGACACCCCTGTCATCGGATGTTTATGATAAATATTCTATTTCTTCATCTACGCGGTACATCACAATATATGGCATTGTCCGATCAAAGTAATAAGCTGTTTCACCCCTGTAGTTGGTTGTTTGAATGATTGGAGGAATTTCGCAGCTTCTCAATTTATTTCTTAGTCTGCTAATCGCTTTTTTAAAAGTATCTTCATTAACTACTCCCTTAACATGAGAATCGAGGAAAAAATTGTGAAAAGTGATTCGTGTAGCTGGTGAATCAACAGAACTTTTCGTCAGCAAATATCGGAGCATATCCCCTTGATATTGGCTAATGTTTACTTCGTTTTCATTATATATAAGTTTTATATTTCGATCATTAAAGTAAAGAACAATCGTATCCGAAGATCCTTCGGTGATTAGTTTTTCACACTCTTCTTTTGAACATGTTGTCGTCTCTTCTTGAGAAATCTTATAGAATGCATGCATTTCCAAGTATTTTTCATTTTCTGTTAAACTCTGATAAAGTGAGGAAAATTCATAATTCGGTAGTTCCTGATAACTTTTATATGGTAATCCAATCATTCTATCATACGAATTCTTTGCGATGTGCAAGGCACTGTTCGTTAAGTATAGGTGAGCGTTCACTATCTGTTTTTCATTGAGGCGATAATCTGTTTGATCATAAAATTTTTGATGATCTATTGACATCTGAAAATTATGTAAGGCACTCTCATAATCCTTATGTTTGTAGGATAAAAAACCAAGTCTATACGCTGCAATTGGGTTTCTGCTATCATAATTTAAGGCCTTTTTCAGACAATGGATTGCAGTTTCGTCGTCTTTTTCATACTGCATTTTAAGATACGTTCCATAATGGATTAAATTAAAAACAAGCATCTTGGTGACATTTTCAAGATAACTCTTATCCTCTTTTTTCTCTCTTACTAGTTTTCTGAGTCTGTTATACATTTCTTCATAAACTTTTATTTTACGATAGTATAAGGAATAGTCACTTTCCTCTTCCTGATCATGAAGCTCTTGTTCCAGTTCCTCCAGTTCTTCCAATGTCATATTTTTTAAACTCACTTTATGCTCCCCCTCTAGCCGGTCATAAGTGTTCGGCTGCCCTTGATATAATGCGTCATACACCAACTGTATTGCCTCTAGCGGTAGTATTTTCCTTCGACATATTTAGGCTCTATAATATTTGTTGGGGTTTAAACACACTTTCGTTTGCATAAAAAATACACGCAAACATCCAATTCCTTTATACTTGAATTGTCCAGAAACAAGTTTAAAGAATGGAGTTGCGTGTATATGAATCTTATCATGAATATTCCTGGTTTAAAAGAGGTTGTCCTGACCAAAGTGGAACAAGTTGGGGAAGTTGTACAGTTTCATGTGGAGATGGAACGAAAGATGCATCGTTGCCCCCGTTGTAACAGAAGGACAAGCCGTGTTCATGATTACCGGATCCAGAAAATCCAGCATTTGAAATGGTTTGAGCGAAAGACCCAGATTTTTTATAGACGCCGGAGATATGTATGCAGCTGCGGGAAACGTTTCTCTGAGAAAAACTCCATAGTCGAGCGCTACCAACGCACTTCCATTGAGTGGAACCAGGCCGTATCCATCCGGGCCATCAAAGGAAAGACCTTCAAGGAAACCGCTGAGAACTATGGCACTTCTGCGTCGACGGTAGTCCGTCGGTTTGACCGCTTGGCGAGCAGTGAAATCCGTGCGGTTGAGGAATTGCCGAAAATCATTGCCATTGACGAATACAAAGGCGATACGAAGGAAGGCAAATACCAATTAATCATAGCCGACGGGGTGACAAAAAAGCCATTGGATATCCTCCCCAATCGGTATAAAAAAACCATTAAGCAATACCTTCAAAAGCATGGAAGCCAGGTCCAAGTGGTCATTATGGATATGAACCAATCGTTTAAAGCAGCCGTCCAGGCAGCACTAGGCCGTCCGGTTATTATCGCAGATCGATTTCACTTCTGCCGATATATCTACTGGGCGCTTGATGCGGTGAGAAGGCGAGTCCAACAGGATTTTCACGACTATGACCGTAAAAAGTGCAAGCGAATGAAACATGTCTTCCACAAGGCCAGTGACCGCCTTACAGAAGAGGAACGCTGGTATTTAGAGCGTTATCTGGATATGTCCGAGGAGCTCAGGAAGGCATACGAACTCAAAGAGGCCTATCGAGAATGGTTTACACGTGCCAAAGAGATTGGCAGGGATCAAATTGCCGTGGTGAAAGAGGAGTTAAAAGCGTTTTACCGATTGGTTGAAGCTTCGGAAATCCCTGAGATGGAGAAAGCCATAAAGACCTTTCAAAACTGGCAGACAGAAATCCTTAACAGTTTTGTTTATGACTGTTCCAACGGATTTTTGGAAGGGATCAATAATTTAACCAAAGTACTAAAACGGAATGCCTTTGGCTTCAGAAGCTTCGAACGCTTCAGGGCTAAAATTTTATTATTACATCAGTATAAAGGAATTGGGGTTCACATTGGATAAGGGTGAGGACATAAAGTCATCACCCCAACATTTGACGGAGAACCCATATTTAACATAAGACCATCAATAGGCTTAACACCTGACTTCATAGCATAATAACTTCCAAATGATTTAGGAAGTTGAAACACAACGTCCATCCTTAATATTTACTTAGTACATCATTAGACAATATCACCCAGGTAAATGGGAACGGGTTTTTCATTTAGATAGTCTATAATATACCTTATCATCGCTTTTGGATAAAAATTGTATTGCACTAGGTTATTTAACGGAAGCCATTCTACTCCGATTTGTCCTTCATCCGGATTTATTCCGGTTTTTATTTCTTGTTGAGGGTTTTTAATATTACACAAAAATACATATTCAACCTGATGAATCATATTATCATATTGAGCAAAATCATGATTTTTTCCAATATACTCGCGTACAAAGAGCATGTCTCCTACTTCAATTTCTACTCCTAGTTCCTCCAAACATTCACGCTGAACAGTATCCCGAAGATTTTCCCCGTACTCTTGACCCCCACCTGGCAAGAAATAACACTCCCCATAAGGTTCCTTTACTTTAACGACCAATACATTATTATTTTGAATAAGTACAGCTCTTGCAGAGTTTCTAACTAACATTTTCCTCTCCCCTTATTAAGTCTATAAAATCACTGTGATTTAGTTGCATATATTAAAAATCTAGTTTACATAATGTTTCAGAACAGGATATGAAAACTATTGGAGCTGTAGTGGAGTTAATTGGAAAAGAAATTCTTCGAAATGTATGATTAATTCACACTCATTAGATAGTATTAAAGATTTTTCAATTCCCTTGCCAATTTTGAACTTCGAAGTCCTCGTTGACGAATAAAATCTTTTATTTCATCTATGCTTTGATAGGAAAGTCGAATGTGGTAGTAGTTGATATATTCAATTATTGCAAAAACATAAAGAAATACAAACCAATAAAAATCAATTGCATTAATTTTATATTGATATATCATTAACAGCAATCCTATTGCAATTAGGAAAAGGTTGAACCTTTTAAAGAAAACAAAAAGACGAAGTTGTCGATAAGGTAAATAAGAGTAACATTCTCGTTGAACTTGTCTATATTTAAGAAACCAATAAAAACTGCCTTGAAGCAAGATAAATTCCAATAAAACAAACGCATATAAAGACGGAAATGTAGTTAAGTAGGGTTCTGTCCACTCAAAAAGTTGTATATACATAATCCACAACATTGCAAAAGTAACAGCAGCAAATAATTCTCCTGTAAATAAACTTAATAACTTTCTCTTAACCTTTATTTTCATTTAACTGCCCCCCTTTTTTATAGTTTAATAATTAACATTCACAGAGTAGCGAAGAATACTTATTAAATTTCAAAAGCAATAGACTTTATTTAATTGGGGAGATTATTTTGTAATCAAATCGAAAACGCCCATTGGATTAAAGATCAGATAAATACCTAAAAAAGTTATAATAAAAATTAAAATGATTATTACTTTATTTTTCATGAGAGCCTCCGGACGATAACTAATATTTATTCTTCTATTTCTAATTAAATTTCTTTGGGAAAACATGAAATATATTTCCTGCAACTTTAATGTCTAATTAACAAATGTATCCCCTTGAAAATTGCCACCCATACAGGAAATGGTAAATCCAACTTATTATGAATATTAACTTTGTAGTCATATAAACTCAGAAGGGTTTTAAATATCGAGGAGATTTTATGAGCTGTGAATATTATTTCCTCGCCTTTACTCATAGTTATAGTATTAAATGCAAAAGTAGACTTTATATGATAGCTGTTCTGTTCATAAACTAAATTAAGTTCATTAAAAATAGATTCTTTCTTTAGGAGTGAAACATCTTTAACTCGTAATAATTCTTTTCCGTCTTGATTGTACACAATAAAGGCGTTATGAATAAAATTCTCTTTTGTAGATATTGCCTTGTATTTTTGTTTTCCAGAAAAAAATAAATATTTTCCAATCGGAAAACTCCACTTAGGCTGAAGTAATACTTCTTCGTTTGTTTGTGTTTCTCGAATATGAGTTTTAGTCAAATCCATAAATGAATCTTTAAAAATAAATTCATAAGTCATATCGTCTTCCAATCCCCTTAAACCCCATTGTTAATTTCTAATTTACTAGTAATCCGATGATCTGGAAAAAGAATCTTAAATTTCTTCACACTCCGCATTACGGAAGCTGTAACTAATTCTTCGAGCCTACATTCCTTACATATACATTTTCTTCCTTCGATACAGATAGAAAAAGACTTGCATTGAACACCAGTGATTCCTCTTCTTAGTTGGTCATAATTAAATGATGGCAACTGTTGATAAGGAGATTCAGTAATATGTAAGAAAGAAGTTTATCCGCCAGCTTCTTTGCCATATTGAAATTAAATTCCCTTAAGAAAACCAAAAATCCTCCACCGTGGGAGGATTTTTAAGCAGTTATGAGACATTGACCTATGACTCCGAAAGGAAGGGTAAAAAACTGCAGGCGGCAATCATTAAATAGTTTGTTTATGAGATTCGGAATTTGTCTTTCTTATGATAAATCGTCTGTCAATATAGAAAGCTGTCAACACTGCCACTAAACAAAGCAGCAACGGTATACCAAAAGCTTCAAGGGAAAACGGGCTGCCTTCAAGGGTTACATGGTTGGCACGGTACTCAAGTCGTTTTGCTCCATATTTAGCGGTTAGAATGTCCTCTTGTTTGGCTAAATCTTCAAGCGGCGCTTCAAATACAAATCTATCTGACGAATCACTGTGCAAGAACAGAAGCTCTTTCGCCTTGCCCTGCTCGTTCCATTGTTTTATGTCCTCCGCAGCTAAAGTTTTTGCCTGCGTTCCCGGAACGAACATTTTATCAACCTTCGGGGCATTCGACATTTGATATCTGGCGATCAGGTTAAGGTGATGTTTAGTAACAATGGGCTGTTCCGAGCTTGAAATAGTAAAGACCTTTGTCGTTCCGGAAGCAGAATACGTATCAAATATCGAAGCCAATGCCCCCTCCTCAATACCGTTATACAGCAAAACACCTGTATTTTTCTTTTTCCATTGAAATGCTAGATTTGCTATATAAACTGCTTCGCTCCGATCGATATAATAAGGGTCGATCTTTGGATTTTTGACGAAGTGGTAGGAAGGATAATGCATTTCTTTTGCAATTTTTTTTGCCATAGGTTCGCCTAATTTTTGTGAGATCACATAGAGGACGGCATCGATTCCTGATGTTAGGCCAGCCGAAGCCACGATGTTACCGTCATGGACATACCGTAGATCCCTTTTCCAGTCAGTATCAAGATATTTCTTTTTCGTCTTATCGAAATACTGCCAGTGTATGGTTGCAGATTTCCCTTTCAATAAACCGGTGTCGGCAAGATTCGCTGCCCCGCCACAAATACTTAACAAAGTGGTATCTTTATGTTTTTGTATCCATTCCCGAACAGGTTGATATTTCTTTTTGTCAATCATAGGCATGTAAGGGATCACGATAATGTCGGGACTTTTTTCTAATAAACGATCCATTTCTTTAAAGGAGTAGTGCGGTAATAAGTCGAGACCTCCAGTTATTGACTTCACCTTATTGTCCGGAGCAACCGCAAATACATTAAACGCACCTGTCATAGCGAACATTTCGTACGGAACCATAAAATCAAATACTTCCGTGGTTGGATTTGATAACAGGACAGCCACTGTAGGTTTATTCGGGTCATAATCGGGTATTTCCACTTTTTGCAAAGAGGGAACGGGCTGATCGCGAACGGAGAACCAATAATCCCTCTGAGAACGGCCGAATCCGATTAATCCGATTCCCCCTACAAATAAAACTAAAATACCTGCATAAACAACGACACGCAACAATAACCTTTTCATTCTTCATTCCTCCTAAAAAAATTTGTGATTTTCCTTGCCACATGTATACTATAAATCTGCTTTATGAACTCAATATGAACGGAATAGATAATTTAAAAAAATAAAAAAAACCGCCAGTGGCGGAATTTAAGTTCTTTATTTTGCATGCTTCCATCACTTTGGCAGTTTAACAGTAAAAGTTGCACCTTCCCCCAGTCGTCCGGAAACTTGGATAGTGCCATTATGAATTTCTACAATTTTTTTGACGATCGATAAACCGAGTCCATTTCCCTTCACAATACTGTTGCGAGATTTGTCAACTTTATAAAATGGCGTAAAAATATCTTCCTGTTCCTCTTCCGGTATCCCGGGACCATTATCTGTTATGGAAACGACATTCTGATCTTCTTTCACCGCTGCTTCTATATAAATCTTACCGTGCTCCGGAGTGAATTTTATGCTATTACTTAGTAAATTGATCCATACCTGATAGAGCTGGTCTTCATCCGCTTGAATAGTCATTGCCTCAAGCTTAAGGTCAATTTCTATTTCTTTCGCTGCCCATTGAGGCTCCAACGCAATGACAACTTTCCGCAATTGTTCATCCAATCGATAACTGCTAACCTTCAACGGATGTGTCTCTTGTTGTAAAAAGGATAGCCGCAGCAAATTTCCACTTAACCGCGATAACCTCTCGCTCTCTTCCTCAATGATGGTTAAATAATGGAGGCGGCTTTCCTCACTCATTTTTTTCTGTTTTAACGCCTTCGTAAATCCTGAAATGGAGGTTAAAGGTGATTGAATTTCATGAGAGACGTTAGAAACGAAATCTTGCCGCATCCGATCCAGCTTAGCCAGCTCTTTCGCCATCTCGTTAAAGCTAACGGTTAAAAGACCAATTTCATCCTTTCGTTTTGTATGAAGATCAAAATCGAATTTTCCTTTCGCCATACTCTTGGTTGCATCCGTCAATCGAAGAATCGGTTTTACGAAATAGCGTGCAGCAACTAAAATCAGCAAACTGCCGAAAAACAAAATAATGACGTACATGACATGAATGGAGTTCATGATTTCTTCCTCGACACTATTTTTCTCCACCGTAAGAAATAAAGCGTAAGGCTCCCCGTCTACATGAAATGGAAGTCCGACTATAGGAGGGTAAGCCTCCCTTTTATCAATATCTCGAGCGATTTCACCGGAAAGCACGGTCTTTATAGTAATAGGATCAACCTGTATTTCCCCATTCTTATCATCAAGGAGAGGCTTACCATCCTTATCATAAAGTTGGAGAAGGTTACCGGAAAGGCCGGAGAAGTTTTGCATAAACGGTATCAAATTAGCTGAAGGTGGAGACTCATAGGTTTGGATGAATTTTTTACCATTCGAAATTAGAATTTCTTCTACCAAATTTGTAATTCTTTCTTGATACAACAGGGAAGTAAGTATAAATGAAGTGAACAGACTCAACATGACGATGCCAACGAATATTAATACAACACGGGTATATAGTGACTTAATCCCGATACACCTCCAATCGGTAACCGAGGCCGCGGATAGTTACAATCCGGAAGTCAGACTCAAATTCAGCAAACCGTTCTCTAAGCCGTTTGATATGAACATCGACGGTCCTCTCGTCTCCTTCATAATCTATGCCCCATATTTGTTCAATTAGATTGTCCCGGGTAAACAACTGTCCGGCGTAGCTGCCCAGTTTGAAAAGTAATTCGAATTCTTTCATCGGGATCGTGATCGTTTTACCGTCTTTATATACAACCTGATAACTTTTGCGATCTAATGAAATGTCTCCAAGCTTAATCACATTGGAAGCAGCAATTCGATACCGCTTTAGTAAAGCTTTTACCCTTAGAACCAGTTCAACCGGGTCGAACGGCTTCACCAAATAATCATCCGTTCCTAGCTTAAATCCTTTAATTCGATCGCCTGTCTCCCCCTTCGCGGTTATCATTAAAATTGGAATGTCTCCAAGTTCGCGGAGCTTCTTATATAAAACCCAGCCATCCAATTTCGGCATCATAATGTCCAAAATGACGAGATCAACTCTGTCATTCTCCACATAATCCAGCGCATCCGCTCCATTGGATTTCTCGACAACATCCAAACCTTCATCTTCCAAATACAAACGAACCAGCTCACGGATGTGAGCTTCATCATCTACCACTAGTATCTTTGGCAAACTGAATTCTCCCCTTTTACTTATGGTCGAACACAATCTAATTATTACATAACTTTTCCAATACTTTAATCTGATTATTAAAAATATATAATATTAATCTTATATCCTGTGGTTACTATAAATTAGCTTTGTGAACTCAGTATGAATTGAATCGATTTTAAAAAAAGAAAAACCATTAAGAGGAAACAATTATCCGATTGTTCTTGTGTTAATTAAACAATTCTGTCTCGTTACCCAACCAGAAATTCACAATGCTTGAAAATAAGCTGTATACTTATAGAATTTAAATCTTTGTTTATTTTCTTGGTACCCAAAATAAAAAAAGACATGCCATTTTCTTGGACATGTCGTTCAAAGCTTATATAGCCGTTCTAATTGAATTTATTCAATCCAGTGTATGTCATGTTTTTTACACCAATCAATTGCTATTTCTTTGTACCGTCCTTCACGAAAGACATACCACTTTTCTTCAAATCCTAAACGATAAATATGCTCCTTAAACCTTCTAAAGGCACCTCTGCCTTGAATAGCGTTTAATAATATTTTCTTATTTCTCTCATCATTAATTGTAAAGCAAAAATCCACCATCATATCATATTCATTGATATCATATTTTGTGGGGAGTCGTTTGTAATCTTCATAGTTTTCAATGACATCTATAGCAACTTTCATAGCCTCTTGATGCCATTCCGGCAAATGTTCAAAAGAATCATCATCCTCAGCAGCCCGAAGGTCTTCCTCGGATACTGAAACTATTTCTCCAGTCTTTACATTTAAGTATGTATTCATACCGTCGAAATGCATTTCCATGCCATCCATTATTTCTTGTAGTTTAACTTTTTTCGCCATGCTTATTTACCCTTTCTAATTCGCCATTTTAATAAAATTGGTAAGTAAGGCATTCTTCATAAGAAAACACAAATACTTGCCAAGAATAAAGGGGAACCAAAAAAACCTATTATGCCTGGCAGTTGACATAATAGGTCAAATATTTATTATTTGAAAATAGCCTGCCTTTAATCAGGGAACTTGTCCAATCAAACGCAATGCCTTTGGATGCGCTCATATTTGTAAAAATACTTTTTTCGATTGCTTTTTGTGACTGAGTTTAATTCTATACACTTTATTCAACTTTCAAAACCCAGCCAAATGGATCAGGCTGTGTTCCATTTTGTATACCGGTTAATGAATCGTACAATTTTTTAGATAATGGACCAGTTTCACCGTTATTAATGACAAGCTTTTCGTTTCTCCAGAAGAATTCACCAATCGGTGAAATGACGGCAGCTGTTCCTGTCCCAAAGGCTTCCTCTAACAACCCGTCATTATAAGCTTGATGAATTTCATAAATTGATATTTTACGTTCCACAACTGGTACATTCCAATATTTTAAAAGTTGAATGACTGAATTTCTTGTAACACCTTCTAAAATACTTCCATTTAATGCCGGAGTAATGACTTCTCCATTTATTTTAAAGAAGATATTCATACTGCCTACTTCTTCAATGTACGTATTTTCTTTCCCGTCCAACCATAAAACTTGAGAATAACCAGCTTTGCTGGATTCTTCTTGTGCTTTTAGACTGGCAGCATAATTACCGGCCGTTTTGGCATTCCCCGTTCCACCTGCTACGGCACGTACATATTGACTTTCTACAGCAATTTTAACAGGATTCATTCCTTCTTTATAATAAGCACCTACCGGCGATAAAATAATCATGAATTGATATCTCTTTGAGGGTGCAACACCAAGGTATGGTTCGGTTGCAATGATGAACGGACGAATATAAAGGGAAGTGCCCTCTAATGTGGGAATCCAATCCCTGTCAATGGTAATCAATTGTTTTAGAGCATATAAAGCTAAATCTTCATCGATTTGCGGGATACATAACCTGGCATTTGAACGATTTAACCTTTTCATATTTTGATCTGGTCTAAATAATAGAATTTCTTCATCTTTTGTAAGATAAGCTTTTAACCCCTCAAAAACAGTTTGACCATAATGAAAGACCATGGCAGCAGGATCTAAGGTGATTGGTTGATAAGGAACGATCCGGGGGTCATGCCAGCCTTTTCCTTCCGTATAATCCATAATAAACATATGATCTGTAAAATTCTTTCCAAACTCAAGACGGTCAAATGGAGGTATTGGCTTTCTTTTTGTTGTTAGGTTAATTTCAATTTTATAATCTTTCATGATTCTTTCTCCCTGTCTATCAATAATTTTTCTTATAAAATTTATTATCTACCTATAAAAAATAGATAAATCTTTTTAAATATTATAAAAATAAATGATAGACATAACAACCATATTATTCAAAAATAATTAATTTTTATTTTAGTGCGAAAATATATTATACAGTTAGAGTAAAAAATCCCGAAACACGGCAAAGTGTTACGGGATGATAGATTATCTTTTATAATAGGTTAGCCTTATAATTATTCATGAAGACAATCCTTGCATTTTAATATCAAACCGGACATGGAATGAACCAAGTATCCTTGAAATATAAGAAAAAACAAACTGAACTCAAAATATACGTTTGCATATATAAACAATTTATTGTATATTTATAAAAAATATTGGTTACGAGGAGATAATGATGCAAATCTATAATGCAGTTACAAGCGATGTTAAAGATATCCACGATTTAATTCAACTATATTCTAATAAAGGATTAGTTTTACCTCGTTCGTTCTTATCAATATATCAGCATTTACAGTGTATGTATGTTGTAAAAGATCAAAATAAAATCGTTGGAGTTGCTGGATTACATGTTTTGGGCCATGATCTTGCAGAGGTACGTTCATTAGTTGTATCACCGGAACATGTGGGTCGAGGCATTGGTCGCATGCTAGTAAACCATATAATAAATGAAGCATCCAGACTTGGAGTTAAAAGATTAATATCTTTTACTTATCAAGTTAAATTTTTTGAAAAATGTGGATTTGAAATTGTTGAAAAAGAAACTTTACCTGAAAAAGTATGGGTTGATTGTATGCATTGCCCCAAATTTGATTGTTGTGATGAAACCGCAATGGTTAAATATATTGATTAGATCCAGATTATCTTCACTATGCCATAGATAAAAATAAAGAACTCAAGACAAGTAAAAATGCACCATTAAAAGCAAAAAACTTATACTCACTCTAGTAAACATTTTATCCAACACACCCTTTTCTTCTTCGTTACACTCTAAAAGTAGCATAAATTTATTAAACGATTGATAATGGTTTATAAATATTGAGTTAATAAATCTTTTTAAAGAAGTTAAGAAAGCATTTCTAATAAATACCATACTCTAATTAGTTATGCAGTATATTATGTAAACTAAAAACAAAAGAAAACATAACTCTCTTTCTCCCCTCAAGTTCGCATGGCAACACATATCTGGAAGAACTTATTTTCGCAAGTTCCTTATAAAAGTCAGCCGCTAAGAAATAAGAAAGTTATACAAAAGATCAGAGCCGCCTACATCTATCGTAGACAGCTCATTTATTACGGGCCTATTCTGTTATTCAATTGGAAAATCACGTTGGAAATGAACTTTGCCGTTTTCATCACGAATTTCGACTGTCATTTGTTTTCGACCCGGATCAATCTTGATTACACCAAAGTTAAAGAACCCACCTTCAGCATACAGTCGCTCCGGCCCAAATGTAGGATCAAGTGTCGACGGCTGACCCATACCTGCCCCAATCGGTCCGCTTACCAGTTCGCGATAATCAACCGTACCGTTATGGTCAGGATCATACTGGATAATATCAGCAAAATGAACATCAGCAGTGACAAAATTCACGTTCTTAATTTTATTCTCCGTAATGAATGTTGAAATCTTCGCAAATTCATGTTCATACCCTGTTTTATCGATCGGATTGATGTTGTCGCCATTCGCCCATCCATCTCGTGCATTCGGCTTCCCTGTCGGAATGGAAATCGGTACCGAAGAAGCAACAAGTTTCACTTGGGCATCTGAATTCAAAAGTTCTTTTTTCAACCATTCAAGCTGCTTTTGACCAAGCATGGTTTTGTCCTGCCCATCTGGTTTCGTATTTGGATCACGGTAACTACGATTATTTAAAATGAATAAATCAAGTGTTTCGCCCCATGAAAACTTATGATAAAGCTTTCCGGAAGAACTCCGCTCTTTCAACATTGGCCAATAATCCGTAAAAGCTTGAAACCCTGTTGAGGTAAGCGGCTCAAATGGTCCGGAAAAGTCATTCATTACCTCATGGTCATCCCAGATCGCATATATACTTGTCGATTGAAGTAACTTTCTTAAGTCTGGGTCGGTGCGATTTTCTTTATATTTTGCCCAGAAATCTTCAATGGTTTTCGATGGCGGATTTGGTACAGCAGGAGTAGCATTATCAGCGTAAATCGTATCCCCGCTAAATAAGAAGAAATCCGGTTTCAAATCGGCCATCGCAGAAAAAGCTTTGAATGGCGGAATTTTGCCTTGGCCGCCTGTGTCGCCGCCCCAAACAATCGTTAACGGCTTCATTTCATTTTCAGCCGGAGCTGTTTTAAAGCTTCCGTACACCTGATGGGATCCCGGAAGAGCGTGAACACGGTAGTAATAAATCGTATTCGGTTTCAATCCAGTAACTTTTACTTGTGCGGTCAAATCATGTTTGGAAGTTGCTTTTTCGGTTTTCATGATGGCTTTTTTAAACGAAGCATCTTCGGAAACTTCAAATCGTACATTTGCGGACTGGCTTGTCCTGGCCCATAATACAGCGGATGTATCCGTTACTTCGCCGCTGGCCGCCCCGTGAGAAATGTACGGTTTCTTGTTCAACTCTACCAATCGATCAGGATAATTCGTAAACATCCCATCAACACCAAGAGATAATTGCTCGACCATTTCATCCTGTGTATTCACGGTATACGGATGAACGATCATATGACGTTCATGGGCCTCCTGCATAAATGCCGGGGAGACGAGCGATTTATCCGGTCCTACACCTTCCGCATATTCCGCAGCCCGGTTAAAGACATCATCAAGATTTAGACCTTGAATCATCTTTGGAGTATAAAGCTGGATAAGTGAAATATCCTCAGGAACGATGGCCTGCAATTTTCGTAAGCTCGCTTCACTGAATGATTGGAAAATGACTTTGTCTTTTTTCAAGTAACCGTTCTTCTTCAAAATTTCAACAAGTTTTTCTTCCATGCCCGGGTAAACATCAGGTGCCTTCGTTTCTATGTAAAGAGCAGCTTTTTTATCTTTCTTTTTGATAAAATCGATCGCTTCCTGAAGGGTTGGAATTTTCTCTGCGGCATATTGTTTTTTCGCATATTCTGGGTAAGTAGTGTTAAACCAAGAACCGGCATCCAACTTCTTAATTTCGGCAAGAGTGAAGTCTTTTACCCGCCAAGGGGCACTGTCGGGAAATACTTCTTCCACATTCGTCGTTCTTGCAAGCGTGGAATCGTGAATGGCAATTAACTCACCATCTTTTGTCATATGCAAATCCAGTTCGACATAATCTGCTTTCATTTGGATTGCCTTTTCATATGCTGCCAGCGTATGTTCAGGTGCATAACCTGAAGCACCGCGGTGGGCGATGACATCAACATGATCAACAATCGGTTTCAGCATAGATTGCTGTTTAACCTGTTTATCATCTGCCAATGCTTCCGGAGCGAAACTTACGAGTAATCCTAACGAAAGTGAAAGGGATAAACCAATCATTCCTGTCTTTTTCACAGCGATCTCACTCTCCTCCAAATTTTGGTGATTTCTTTCCCCTTCATCGTAAAAAATAGATTTGAAGAGAATATTAAAAATGATTTGAAAATTGGTTAAAAAAAATAGGAAAAATAGAGGATCGCAATTTGTAGGACGATATGAGGAGATGTTAAATTTATCTATTTAGTAGGAAACCGCCAAATCATCATGATTAGGCGGTTTTTCTTGACATTACAAGATATCTTTTATGATTTCCTTTTTCCATTTAAGAACGAAGATTACTGCACTACCTGCTAAAATAAACACTAACATAATGGGCAGAAAATGTTTTGGCAGAAATAGATTGGTTATATCCTGTACCAAATAACTTATTCCTATTCCAAATAGGACAAATGCCAACGGAATTTGCACCCCAATATTGGACATGTAATTTGGCGCTAAGCTTGAAATGAATGCAACAAGGAAAAGTAATGCAATTCCAAGCACATACATGCTGATTACCGTTAAAATGATATATTGCAAAAACGTCAAATCGTACCACGATATAAACTCATTAAATAAGGAGCTAATTTCTATTGGTAAGAATATAGCCGTTTCATTTCCTCGATAAAGGCAGAAAAAACATGCCAACTGAACCGTGATTACGGCTATTACCGCGATAAGAGCTGCGATAAATTTTTTAAAGAAAAGATTTCGCCCGATCTTCGAGCTATATTGTAAAAGAATCATATTGTTTTTGCGGTCTGTCAAATACAAAGGAGTGGCAATGATCATCACACTAAAAACACTAAAATTGCTACACGTCCTGCTAAATTATTATAGTTTTCGTAGACCAGCCAGGGAAGAATAGCCGTTGCAGATCCGCTTTCCAGTAATTCGTTAACACGTTTTAACTCTCCGTCGTATAACGGCCTCATACTAATAGCATGTCCAATTCGCTCGGGATGTTCGTAGTTTTCAATAAAAGTTTCTCTAGCTTGTAATTCCCAAAAAACATCAACTCCATCCTCAAAGATCACTTTACTATGTAGACGATTAAGCTTTTTATCATCCAGATCTGCATTTCGAAACTTTTCATACGTATCCAATCCAGCTTTTACTAAATCCTCATTAGATTGCAAATACGCTGTTGCTTCTACTACTTTTTGATCGTAAGTTTTTTTAAAATGCTCGAATTCTTCTTCATCCAGAAATTTTCCATACTCTTTAATCATCTCTTGTGCAACTAAAAATTCATCATTTGCAGGCCTTCCATTAGGAAAATGCTTAAAATCAAAAATGATGAACAGCTGATAAAAGACAACACTGACAATTAAAAGAAGTACAATGACTTTCAGCGTAAGAATTTTCTTTAATTCGTTCCAGATGATTTTCATTTTATCGCTTCCTAACTATAGATTTTGATGATAAAAACGTTTTATGCAAAGAAATGTAGTCAACATGAAAAGAGGCAGCCATATCCCTAATGTTATGAGTTCATAGTACTGAAAAGTGGTAAATGCACCGCTTTCCATCCACCATTTCTTTGACCCTAACATCAGTACAAATGGAGTAAAATGAGCGTAAAAAATCGTGTTGCTGTCTAATGGCATTTTTCCTGGAAGCAAAATTCCCGCTCCCAATAAGACACCAAAAATAATAAACACAACATAGCTGTTGCGAATCCACATGGAAAGTACAAAAGTTATGAGTGTGAATAAGATTTGGCAAATGAGTAATAACAGACAGCCTAATAAAAAGTATTCAATAAAGGTAAAATTCCACCAGCTAATAAACGGAGCGTTATTTGGCTCTATTAGAAATCCCGTACTAATTGGTACCTTCCACAAGCGCGAATAATCAAAGACGAGAAAATATACAACAAATGTACCAAAGAGTAAGAATGCGGTAACCATAACTGAAGCAAATAAGGATGCAGCTAACTTGTCCCACATCAGCTTTCTTCCCCGTTTGGTGGAGTAGGTTAATAGGTATGTGTGTTGATCATATTCATAGTTCACCAGAAATGCTGTAAACAATACAACGAGAAGCATTGCTTGAAAGATAATATAACGAAATAGTGTTTTGAACAAAAAGGAATGCGTTTCGAACATCTTACCAAGAAAGAAGAGGTGAAGATGCTCCTTATTCTTTTTTATTTCCTCGAGCCGCGGTTCTAATGATTTATATTGCTCTCTCACAGTTTCAGCAGCTTCTCCACTTAGTCCATACATCTTAATTTGGGCTTCTGCAGCTTCCAAAAGGTCCATGTTTTCATACTGCTTTACGATATCCTCAGCAGTTAATAAGTAAGACTCTTTCACCATTAAATCAACGATACGTTCTAGCTCTGCTTCGGTAAAAACACCTGATTCTATTGCAGGATAATAATTTTCCGGCTCAAAAAATTCAGAAGCTGATTCATAAGTTTTGCCTGTTTTCTTTTCTGCAAGCCTGTTCCAGCTTGCCAGCTCCTTCTCATAAGAATTTTTTAAATTCTTTCGCCCCTTCTCATCCATTAAGGTCCCATTATCATCGATAATCCGATTGATGCGGCTCATATCTTCTCTCATTGGGGCATGCTGATAGATAATAAAAATATTAAAAGCTGTAAATAAGATCAATAGAGTTATAACAATGGGAGAAGTAATTATCTTTTTTAACTCTAGTCGCTTTATCATGTTCGCTTACTCCTGTTTTAGTGCTTCATCTTGATAGACATATAGAAAAACATCTTCTAAATTAGGATGAACGGGTCTCCACTCCGGTTTTGCAGCATCTTTCGTTAAGAACCGCACGTGCATCTTCCCGTTTTCTTGCTTCTCAGATAGGGAAAGATAATTTTTTCTAAACGTTGCTGCATCATGAAACTCCACTTCCGTTTCGTATACGAACCCTTCTATCTTTTTACAAATGTTCGAAACTGTATCTTTGTATAGTACTTTTTTGTCTTTAATCATAACAATTTCATTCGCGATGGACTCTACATCTGAGACGATATGGGTGGATAAAATAACGATTCTGTCTCTCGCTAAATCGGATATCAAGTTACGAAAACGAACTCTTTCCTTCGGATCAAGGCCTGCGGTTGGCTCATCTAAAATGAGTATTTTCGGATCATTTAACATTGCTTGAGCGATCCCTACACGCTGAATCATTCCGCCTGAGAATTTTTTCATTTTTTTGTTCGCAACATGCTCTAACCCAACCAGCTTTAACATCTCTTGCACCCTGTCTAGAGCTACTTTTCGGTCCATCCCCTTAAGAGCAGCAAGATATAGTAAATATGAGGTCGGGCTGTAATTTTTGTAGTAGCCGAACTCTTGGGGAAGATAACCTAGAATTTCACGATACTTTTCGTCCAGCTTGATAATATCCATTCCCTCATACAAAATGGTGCCGCTCGTCGGAAACAACAAGGTCGTTAACATCTTAATGAGTGTAGTTTTCCCTGCCCCATTCGGTGCGAGCAATCCATATACACCATGATGAAATTCTAGATTAATGTCTTTAAGCGCAACAAATTTACCATAATTTTTCGTAACATTTTGAACGGTTAACATTTACAGGACTCCTTCTATATTTCGAAATGTAATGAATTTTTTTAAGCGAAATAAATACACAAACAAGCAGCCAAGTGATACTACAACATATAAATAAATGGGAATCTGACTTAATACGAATGTGTAAAACTCTAAGCTATATACAGCTGGAATAAAGTTAATCAACAACCATCCTGCAATCATGACATAGCTTGCAAATCTCGATTTAAACTTTTGCAACACATATAAATAGATAGTTGCAAAAACACTTAAAGAACTAATGGAAATTAATAAAGCTTCAAATAATTTAAAAGAATGAATAATCATGGACAGGAAAATGATCAAACAGATATTTATAAGTACTGACACGATACTAAAAACAAGCATGCGAAAAGCAGCCAATTGGAAAACATGATATTTACACGTCATTTCTACTTCAAAGGTACTTTTTCTGCTTACATTTACTAGAAATAGTGTCGCTATCAGGATGTAAAGGATTGGCGAAAGAATAAAAATAAAAGAATACATTTTACTTACTTGCATCTCATTTTCAATCGCTTGAAACGACCCAAATAGAAAGACACTTACAGCCAGCAGCACTACAAATATCAATTCTGTCGCATCACGAAAAAGATAGCGGAACCCCAGTTGTTGATACATTTCTCTTAAATACTCTGGAAACGACTTCGGTTTTGTCACCCCCTTTGAAATAATCAATTCTATCTGTGATTTAATCGTTTGTTCATCAGGATAGTCGATGGTCAATTTTTCTTTTTTCATCCCATTCCGCCTCCATTTTAAGCTTCAACTTTTTGATTGTGGCATAATACTTCGTTTTCACAGAGGACTCTGGTAAATCCAACGTTTTGGCAATTTCCGAAAACGTATTTTCGGTAAAAAGTTTTAATCGAACGATCTGCTTCTATAACCTCCAACTCTTCTATGGAATCCGAGATTCGGTCATACTTGTAGTATTTGGAGCGATAGTAATCTACCACGCGATAGGTCGCAATTTTATAGAGCCAAGTCTTAAATGATGATTTTTTTCATCAAAATTCTGGATGGATTGCAGCATACTGATGAAAATTTCCTGCGTTAAATCCATCGATAATTCTTTATTTAGGGTTTGTTTATATACAAAGGCGTAAATAGATTGATAGTAAAAGGAAACAAGCTCATTGACTGCCTTTTCGTCTGATTTCTTTTGGATCAACTTGATCCATTTTTTCTCTTTATTCATCTTTTTTGTCCACTTCCAGCCTGGAATCATTGCTTTCATTATTATATTCGTAAGAAAAGGGTGAATAGTTTTAAAAAAAGCAAACTTTTTTTAAATAGAAAAGAGACAAGTTTATTTGCTTTGTCTCTCCTTTGGAAACTGTATAACAAATTTTAAAAATGGTGAACGGGAGTAAAAGAACTTTAAAAGGGAGTAAATGAACATTGAACGAGAGTAAATGTCTTCTGAACGAGAGTAAAGGCAGCTTGAACGGGAGTAAACATCTTCCCTACGGGAGTAAATGAACGTTGATCGGGAGTAAAATTCTTCTAAACGGGAGTAAAGGCAGCTTGAACGGGAGTAAACTCCATCCGAACGAGAGTAAATGAACGTTGAATGAGAGTAAACATCTTCTGAACGAGAGCAAGTGTTATCTGAACATGAGAAAATGCAACTTGAATGAGATCCGAAGAAAAAATAGTCCAATTGGGAACTTATTGGTGTACGCTATAAAATAGAGTTGACATTTGGTTTGATGGTTAACCACAAAAGAGACTCCTTATGAGTCTCTTTTGCGGTTTCTCATGCTTCACATTTATTGTTCTAGTTAGGCTTTTGTGATACACAAATATTTCATTTTGAAAAATCGTTAACTCCTCGGCTTCCACGAGGAAAGATTATGTTAATTCCACTCTTTTTGTTTCTTTTCCCATGAACAAAACTGCTCCTGCTCCGATTAAGATGGATACGCAGAAAATTGTAAAAATCTCATAAATTGAAAAACCTCTGGCGGTAAGATATGGCACCAATAAAGGACCCAGTATTCCGCCTATGCGCCCAAAAGAAGCAGCCATCCCTGCCCCTGTGCTCCGGATTTTTGTAGGATATTGTTCGGGTGTATAGGCATATAAAGCTCCCCATGCTCCGAGGTTAAAAAACGAAAGGAAAGCGCCCGCTGTAACTAGTAGAGCTACTGATTCTGCAGTACCGAAGAAATAAGCACTTAGCGCGGTGCCAATCAGGTAGACAACGAGAACAAATTTTCTTCCGATTTTTTCAATAAGCCATGCGGCGGTAAAATACCCCGGCAATTGGGCAAGTGTCATAATCAGCACATACTCAAAGCTTTTAATTAAGCTAAAGCCTTTTATCATCATGACACTCGGCAGCCAAAGAAAAATTCCATAATAGGAAAAGACGACGCAAAACCAGAGGATCCACAACATCGTGGTTTCTCGGAGATACTCTTTTGACCAGACAGCCGTAATGTTTGATAGCACCGAATTCCTTTCTGTTTGTTTCACGGAAAGGAATTTTGGTGAATCAGGCAAATTCCAACGTAAATAAAGGGCATAAAGAGCTGGAATCGCACTCAATATCAAGGCAACCTGCCAGCCAAATTTAGGGATGATAAAGTAAGAAATGACCGCTGCAATCAACCAGCCGACCGCCCAAAAGCTTTCTAATAACACAACGATTCTGCCGCGTTTTTCTGCCGGCACACTTTCCGATACGAGTGTGGAGGCAACTGGCAGCTCTCCGCCAAGCCCCATTCCGATCAGAAATCTTAACACTAAAAAGGCACTCAAGGAAGTCACAAATGCCGAAGCACCGCTGCCCAGTGAAAATAACAATAATGTAAGAATAAAGACATTTTTCCGGCCTATTCGGTCAGCAAGCAGTCCGAAAAACAAAGCCCCGACGGCCATTCCGATTGAGTTAATGCTGCCAATCCAGCCCATTTGCTTGGCCGATAAGCTCCAATCAATTTTTAATGCAGCAATAATAAATGAAAGCATTCCAACATCCATCGCATCAAACATCCAGCCGATACCGGTAATCCCGAGCAGCTTCCTGTTTGAAATATCATTTTGTCTGTTCATGTATGTCCTCCTGATTTCAAAATCACTGGCATATTTTGCCCCATTCAATTTTTTTTAGTAAAGTAACAGTAAGCCTGCCATATTAAATATTAACACATGTCTTGATACTTAACATACTATTGTCCGTTCAAAAAACGAGCATGAGTATTAAACTCCCAACCCTAACATGGAAATAGCTTTCTTTATAAAACAGAATCAACAAATAAGGCGGTGTGAGCGAAGCAAAGCTCTAAATATTTACAAAGCTAAACTAGTAACTTTCTAAAGATAAATTGCTATTTCTATCTTTGTTAGCTTAGCTCCGCCCCTTTTCCAAAGAAAAAAGAAGGTGAATGTATTCAGTTGTTACATTTACCTTCTTTTCATTTGTATTTTATTGTTTTTTATTCTTAACGATCAAATGGAAGTTTCACTTTATTGCCGACTCTTACATTGACCATATGCAAGATATTAATAAAGGTTATTTTGTAAGTTTCAACTCTCTATTTGAGAATGTATTTAATCCTAAAATACGGTTGCGTATCTGGCTAATCGTAGATGCAAAGATAGGATGATCCCGTTGACGGGGGTAAGGTAAATTAATTGGAAAGTTCATAACAATTTCTCCATCTTCGATCAATATCACTCGATTGGCGAGAGCTACGGCTTCTTCCACATCATGTGTCACCAAAACAGCAGTAAACTGTTTTTCCTTCCATAAATCTTCAATGAGCTGATGCATTTCTATACGTGTCAGCGCATCTAAAGCACCAAGTGGTTCATCTAACAATAAGATATCCGGTTCGTGTACAAGTGCCCTTGCAAGTGCTACTCTTTGCTTCTGTCCCCCGGATAGTACAGATGGCAAATCATCTGCTCGGCCTGCTAATCCAACTTGTTCTAATAATTTATCAACCTGCTTTTCCCGGTCTGCTTTTAATCCTAAGCCTACATTTTGACGAATCTTTTTCCACGGAAGAAGACGGCCATCTTGGAACATGATTTTTGCTAATTGATTCCTTCCCTTCAGTCGTTCGCCCTTAATAAGAATGTTTCCGCCGCTCGCCGGCTCAAGGCCTGCTATCAACCGTAATAACGTACTTTTTCCGCACCCGCTTTTCCCTACAATTGCAATGAATTCTCCTTTATAAACTTTTAAATCAATGTTTTGAAGTACTTTATGAACACCAAAGGATTTATGTACGCCGGAAAGTTCTAATATAGCTTCTTTTTCTTTATTCCAAACCATAGATAACCCTCCTTCCTATTTTTGATAAGTTTGATGCCATTTTAAAAATCTTCTCTCTGCTAATTTTGCTATTATGTCTGACAGTTTTCCAAGAAGTGCATAAAGGATAATACTTAATACAACTACATCCAGTTGCATAAATTCTCTGGCATTCATGGCCATATAACCAATTCCGGAGTTAGATGCAATCGTCTCAGCTACAATAAGCGTAACCCATGTAATACCCAGAGCAAAACGAACTCCGACTAGAATGGAAGGAAGTGCACCTGGTAAAATAATATGCCAAAAGAGAGCAAAACCCTTTAGATCATATACATTTCCCATTTCAATAAGTGCTTTGTCTACAGACCTTATTCCATGGAATGTATTTAAGTAAATGGGAAAAAAAGTACCCAAAGCAACAAGAAACAGCTTTGCTTCTTCTTCAATACCAAACCACAAAATGACGATTGGAATCAAAGCAAGGTGAGGTATGTTTCGAATCATTTGTAAAGTAGTATCCAACAGGTTTTCTGCAATTCTAGAAAGACCGTTTATTAATCCTAACGCAAAACCAATTCCTCCTCCTAGAAGAAATCCGACAAATGCTCGCTTAGTGCTTGCACCAATGTATTCAAAAAGTAGACCTGATCGACTTAACTCAATAGCTGATTTGAGGACATCTACTGGGTTAGGTAAAACCCTGGAAGATAAGATTCCAATTTGAGATAGCAACTGCCAAGATACAAGCAATAAAATAGGTACAATCCAAGGAACAATCTTTTTTTTATTCATATTCATCACCTATTTGCTATTTGGTTTTTAGGGAATTCATTGTTTGCGACAATCTCTCCAAATGGACTTATTAAATTAGTAGAATCCGGAACGGTAAAATCATGTTCTAAAGGAAGATGCGGAAACAATAATTCTGAAACACGATAAGCTTCTTCTAAGTGTGGATATCCAGAAAGAATGAATGTTTCGATTCCAAGGTCAGCATATTCCTTCATTCTTTGAGCTACGGTTTCAGGGTCTCCTACCAAGGCTGTTCCCGCCCCTCCTCTAACAAGACCAATACCGGCCCATAAATTCGGACTGATTTCTAATTGATCCTTCCGTCCATTATGTAATTCCGTCATTCTCCTTTGGCCTACTGAATCAAAACGCGAGAAAATCTTTTGAGATGAAGCAATTAATTCATCATCTACATATTTAATTATATTATCAGCTGCGGCCCAAGCTTCTTGTTCCGTTTCTCTTACAATGACATGTAATCGAATGCCAAAACGAACGGTTCTACCTTTTTCTTTAGCTAATTGTTTCACTTTTGCGATTTTCTCAGCTACTTTTTTAGGTGGTTCGCCCCATGTTAAGTATACATCCACAAGGCTTGCGGCAATTTCCTGCCCAATTTCAGAAGATCCGCCGAAATAAAGTGGCGGATAAGGTTTTTGAATAGGAGGGTATAATAATTTGCCTTTATCTATTTTTAAATATTCTCCGGAAAAGTCTGCTTCCCCCTTAGCTAACAAATCCCGCCAAATCGTGAGAAACTCATGAGTTAGTTTATAACGCTCAGTATGGTTTAAATGCAAACCATCACCGACGAGCTCAACCGGATCTCCTCCCGTTACAACATTGATTAATAAACGTCCATTTGACAGACGATCAAAAGTGGCTGCCATTCGCGCCGCTTGAGATGGTGAAATAAGACCGGGGCGTACAGCGACAAGAAATTTCATCCGGGAAGTCACAGGGATTAAAGATGAGGCCACTACCCACGAATCTTCGCAAGATCTTCCTGTAGGAAGTAAAGCACCTGCAAATCCAAGATGATCGACCGCCTGAGCAATTTGTTTTAAGTAAGGGAAACTAACTGCTCTTCCACCTGTCGTTACTCCTAAATATCGTGAATCTCCATGTGTAGGTATAAACCAAAAAACTTTCATAATTTAGCATCTCCTTTCTCATTTTGTAGATAATAAAATAGCTTCATTTACATTAATTTCTTTCGGAATTAGTTTAAGTTTGAAAAATTGATCTGCAATTTGCTGTTGGTCCTTTGCCACTTCTTCATTCACCTTTTCTAATCCAAACGTTTTTCGATTAAGTGTTAATTCCAATGTCTCAACATCCATTCCAATTTGAGGAGAAAGGAATTCTGCTGCTTCTTTTGGATTCCCTTCAACCCATTTTTCCGTCTTCTGTAGTTCCTTAAAAATAACATCCAATACAACAGAGTGCTCTTTTGCAAACTTACTAGAAGCTAAGAAAAATTCGCGATTGCTTACTAGTCCTGTTCCATCCGTAAGAATGCGGGCATTTGCAGCGCGTTCCGCTTCAGCCAAAAAAGGATCCCAAATAACCCAAGCATCTACATCGCCTTTTTCAAATGCTGCTCGAGCGTCTGCAGGAGGGAGAAAGGCTGTTTCGATATCTTCATATTTTAATCCTGCTTTTTCTAATGCTTTGACTAATAAATAATGGACGTTTGAACCCTTATTTAACGCAATTTTCTTTCCTTTTAAATCTTTGATCGATTTAATAGGCGAATCTTTTTGTACTATAATGGCTTCTCCTTTAGGATTGGCCGGAGCATTTGCGAAGTACACGAGCGGGGCACCTGCTGCTTGAGCAAAAATAGGCGGCGCCTCTCCTGTATGGCCAAAATCTATACTTCCTACATTAAGCGCTTCTAATAGCTGGGGTCCGGCAGGAAATTCTGTCCATTTAACAGAATAACCAAGCGATTTTAATTCTTTTTCCAGGTTTTTCTGCGCTTTTAAAATATTTAAGGTACCAAACTTTTGGTAACCAATATGTACAACCTTTTCTTCTTTTTCATTTGAATTGTTTTCTGAAGTTTCTCCTGACGTGGATGCACTGCAACCACTAATTAGAAAAGATAATACAAAAATGAATGCTATCCACCAGTATCGCTTATCATTTTTAATCACTAAATATTCCCCCTAATCTCTTAAAAATGACAAAAAGTTATATTTTGACAGTAAAAATAATTTTTTTAGTTTTTTAAACACATAATGAATCACTTCCTTTATGCGGACTGAATAATAGGATAGCTCTCTTGCTTCAATTATTGAGAATCTTTCCTTAAATGGTTCAATTTGTAGATGGTATCAAATCGACTCCTCAATTATCGAAACTCGCTTGATAATGATACCTATTAATCATATAGTTTTAGTCGATATTTTGTTTATGAAAAAGGCACCTAATCTCGAAAAACGAGATAGGAGCCTTCGGTTGTCCGACCGGAACTGCAATTTTCAAATTGCTAGTCTCTGATGATACTTCCCTTCTACCCTCTATATATAATTCCCTCCATATATATCACCCTTTATTACTTTTGCTTTCTTTTTTAAACACTTTCTCGTCAATCTTCTTGTAAATTCTTTCAATTTCTTCTTTATTTCCTAATATTTGTTCTCGATTGTCTTTAACCAGTTGAGCGAAATTCTTCTTTCTATGCATGGCAAGTTACATTCCTTTCCCTTCGAGCCCCTCAGCTGGCTTAATATTAATTGAAAGCTTAGATAATATATTTTTCATTTTCCTTCTCTCTAATAAATTCATGAAGCTTTCTAATGAGACCTCCATTTCCAAATCTAATGAATTTATGGTTATCTTGTTTCAGTCCTGCATCTTTAACAAAATCCAAAAAAGCTAAAAGATAGATACGACGGTGAAGAATATTGACAATCCCGTAATCATAAAACCAGTTATCAATCGTATTATAAACACCTTTATTTAGCCCAAACCGTTGGTGGCACCATTGAAAAAACTGTAAATCAGGCAGATTAAGATATTTGCTCTTTTCTAAAGAATTCTTTCTTACTGTTTTGATAGAAAGACCCCATGCTTTTGAATTTTTGTTTTGCATACCGAATGTCCTCCTTAATTTGATTTTTTAAAAATTCGATAGATGGAAATTTCCGTTCATCTCTTACTTTAAAGAGAAGCTGACATTCCATTAACTCTCCATAAATATCATTCTGAAAATCTAAAAGATGAACTTCAATCGTCTTTTCTAAGTTCGATTCAAACGTTGGTTTGACACCAATGTTCATAATGCCTTTATATAGATCTCCTTTTAAAGACACTGAAACTCCATACACGCCGTTCTCTAACTGCCCGGCATCAGCATCAACATTTGCTGTAGGAAAACCGATCTCCCGCCCCTTCTTCCTTCCATGAACTACTCTTCCGCATATTGATATGTGTTCCTTGACAGCCTGAATAACCATTGCTTGCTGCATATTCATCAACCTTTCTATAATGTAAAGTCCATTAAATTAAAGAGGCTCTCAGTTCAAGATAAAATCCACCTTGAATTGAGAGCCTCTAGTGGCCTAGTCGGCATGTTTGAAATTTTCAAGTAAATCTTAAGGGTTATATTAAATTAAATTAAACCTATATGTCAAGTCGGAATTCAAAATTATTTTTTAAACAAAACTACTCAAGAAGCTGATTTCCTCAACATTCTAAAAAATTAATGTTTCCACAACATAATGTAAGCAAAAAGTGAGGCTCAAAAAATTTCTATTTTTATTTCTAATACCCACTTGACAGATAGGAATTATTAGTTTTATTATTTTTAACAGTATCAGTTTATTTTAAAAGAATCTGAATACGCCAACCGGTCCACTGGAGGCTCATGTCGGTTCCTTATGTTTAAGGGAATTGATATGAGCCTTTCTTTATGAGGAAAGGAGGAGGAGAAAAGATTTTTGGATCGGTTAACTAAATTATTAATTAAAAAGGAGGAGTAATAAATGAGTTTGCAATTTGCCTATTGGGCCCCAAACGTAAGCGGAGGACTTGTTATTTCCAACCTTCCGCAAAAAACTGATTGGACGTTTGAAGCGAATAAACGCTATGCACAAATTGCTGAGCGCTCAGGTTTTGATTATGTTTTGTTACAAACAAGGTTCTTTGCCAGCTATGGTGCAGAAAAACAATTAGAAGCTGCTACTCTTGCATCAGCATTGGCAGCTGTAACGGAGAAGATTAATATTATTACAGCTGTTCTTCCCGGTCTATGGCATCCAGGCGTGATGGCAAAAATTATCTCTACCATTGACCACATCAGCAACGGGAGAGCTTCAGTGAATATTGTAAGCGGGTGGTTTAAAGGAGAGTTTATTGGATACGGAGAACCATGGTTAGACCATGATGAACGTTATCGTCGTTCTGAAGAATTTACCCAGGTTCTGCGCGAACTGTGGACAAAGGAAACCACTACTTTTAAAGGGGATTTTTATCGTCTCAATGAAGCACCATTAAAACCGAAACCGATTAACATCCCAAAAATCTTCCAAGGCGGGAATTCGAAAGCAGCAAGAGAAATGGCCGGACGCGTTTCCGATGTTTACTTCATGAACGGAAACTCTCTGGATAAATTAAAGCAGCAAATTGATCATGTTAAATCATTGGCCCAATCAAATGGAAGAGACATTCAATTCGGTGTTAATGGTTTCGTTATTATCCGTGATACAGAAGAAGAAGCAAAGCAAGTTCTAAGAGATATTGTTTTACATGCAGATAAAGAAGCAGTAGAAGGATTTAAAAGCCAAGTGAAATTCGCAGGGCAATCCTCCCCTGAAGGTGAAGGAATGTGGGAAAACTCATCATTTGAGGACCTTGTTCAATACAACGATGGATTCCGCACAGGATTAATAGGAACAGCCGAACAAGTTGCCGACCGCATTATCGAATTGAAAAAAATCGGTGTAGATATTATCTTGACAGGCTTCCTGCACTATGAAGAGGAATTGCAGCAATTTGGTGAGAAAGTGATTCCGCTCGTAAGAGAAAAAGAAGAAAAGCTAAAAGAAGAAAAAGCAGGTGCCGTTTAGGGCCTGCATCCTGCTTAATAAAAAAGAAGTTAACATTAATAATATAAAAATTTTCTCTTGAAATGTAAAGAGAGTCCCGGAGGAGGTACAATCTATGTCTTTAGCTGTTGAAACGCGGCCAGCATTAAATAAAACTACCCGTGAATATTACGAAGGAATCCGGAAAGAGATCCGTAACATTGTAGATACTGTGATACGTCCAAATGCTGAAATTACAGACAGGGAAGGAAAATTTCCCAGAGAAAATTTAGAAGCTCTTATCAAAAATGGATGGGGAAATATTCTCGTTCCCAAGAAATATAACGGTTTGGAACTTGATTATGTAGCGTTTGCAATTGCTGCAGAAGAAATCGGGAAAGCATGTGCCTCCACTGCCCTTGTTTATGTGATGCATGTAGGAGCTGTACAAACGATTACACTTTTTGGAAATGATGATCAGAAGGAACGCTGGTTGAAGCCTATTGAGCGCGGATTGATCGGTACCTATTCAACAAGTGAAAAGGCTTCTGGCGGACACTGGTGGTATAACTTCAGCCAGGCACAGCGTAATGGTGAGGACTATATTTTAAATGCCGATAAATCTTTCACTACAAGTGCCGGTCAAGCTGATTTTTATGTGGTCCAAACAAGGAGCCCTGAAGCACGGGTTGCAACCGATATCAGTTTCTTCATTGTAGATGGAAAGCTGCCTGGAATTAAAGCAAGCCCGTGGGAAGCGCTGGGTGTAAGAGGCAATCATAGCGGCCCCGTTTCATATCAGAATGTATTAGTTCCTAAACGTGATCTTTTAGGAGGAGAAAACCGAGGGAAGGAAATCCTTCTGCATGGCGTATCCCCTATTTACCTAATTGGTCTCGGATCGGTGTGGTTAGGTGTAGCAGAACATGCTCTCCAATTGGCGACAGAACATGTGACCAAAACGATTCATCGGGACTTTGATAACCGTTTAAGTGATTACCAAGTGATCCGCCAGCAAATTGGAGAAGCCAAAGTATTAATCGAAAGTGCAAAACCATGGCAATTCGACCTTGCTGAACAATTAGATATATTACAATCAGAAGGAAAGGAACAGGGAGTGCTAATCCTTCCTCTCACAGAATTCAAAGTTCATACTTCCGAGGTAGCGAATAAAGTAACGAAAATTGCAATGGATGTAAGCGGAGGATATGGATATAAAAAAGGCCCTATTGAACGTCTTTTCCGTGATGCGCGTGCCGGAATTGCGATGGGGCCTTCCAATAACATTGCGAGAGAATGGATTGGCAAAGACCTCGTGGGACTCCCGCTTGAACTTTGGGTAAAAGGCGGAGAATGAACAAATCCTGCCTGAAATATAACAATTTTTGAGGCAGGAAATTCCTTAAAAGGACTGCCAAAATATCTTTTAACAGACCATTGCCTTTTCAACTAGGCAATGGTTTTTTTACAGTCCATCTTACGCAAAACTAAGTCTGTTAGAGAAGCACTTGAAAACACGATTTAGGTCTTCTTTTTGGTTAATTTCATAATCATAATGCCGTGTTGGTCTTCGGAACACCCGCTTAATTTTTCTGACTGCTGTTCACTGCATTTCCACAAAAAAATAGGCCAAGTTTGACACTTGCCTATTACCCAATTTGTTCCTCATTTTCCGTATTCAATAATGATCTTTTATTTTTCAATTGAGTCAGATCGTTCCTTTTTAATAAATAGTGTAAATGTTGAAGCGGCATTGAACCATAACCTTTGCCTTCCCCAAGAGTGAATTGTACAGTGATTCCATTCTGACGGATTACAGTGAGCGTTTCTGCTGAATTAAAAAAACTTTTTATACCTTGTGAAATTTGATATTTAGTACCTTCTTCAATTAACATAGGAAGACTCCTTTTTGATATTTTCCTTGGTAGTATTCCATAAAAAAATTGATTAATACATAATTCTTCAAAGGATTATTGTTAGAAGTTTTGTCTTACCCCGAACATAACGATCGAAACTAAATCAGATCATTAATTAGCAGAAAATGATCATAAATTTTCTCCGGCCCGGCTGCAAATTATTTTGAAAGAGTAATTCTTTGGAATAGTCCTTATCAAGAATATTTAAGTAATTTCGGGCAAATATTATAACTGTTACAAATCAAAAGGAGGTTCTTATTATGAACTCACAACGAGCGCAAGAAATTGCTGCTTCACCGGTTATGGCTAATGTAACCTATAATGGAGTGCCGATCTATATTCAAAATGTGGATGAAAAAAATGAAACAGCTACGATCTATCCTCTTGATGAACCGGAAAATATACAAAATGTTTCTTTATCAAGTTTAACAGAACATTAATTTTTCCAATAAAAAAACACCACCCTAAAAGTAACGAGCTTACTTGTAAGGTGCAAAACGTAAAATAACATTATATTTTCCACACAAATCGCAGATAATACAAAAGTAAATTCACAATACATTTCACACAAAAAGAGTTTGGATATTTTTCCAAGCTCTTTTCATTTCTTGTTATGTTCATTTTAATTAAAGCTACTTTATTATCCTTTAGTGTTAGCGTCTTCGTCATTTTTGTATTCTAAAATATCCCCAGGTTGGCATTCTAATGCTTTGCAAATTGCCTCTAAAGTTGAAAGCCTAATTGCTTTTGCCTTTCCATTTTTCAATATAGAAAGGTTAGCCATTGTTATTCCAACCCTCTCCGAAAGTTCTGTTACGCTCATTTTCCTTTTAGCCAGCATCACATCAATATTGATTATAATCGCCATGTTATTCACCTCAGACTATTAAGTCATTTTCTGATTTTATATCGATGGCTTCTTGTAAAAGCGTTTGAAGAACAGCAGCAAAGACTGCAATCACCATTGAAGCAAAAGCAGGAACCATTCCGATTACGATGAGACCTGGTGCATCGTCTAGCTCTGCTACGAGATAAACAAATGGCATAATTACCACATACAAACCACTGATTGTCATTGCACAGAATTTGATATTCTTTAGAGCTTTAACAGACAATTCAGAGAAAGCTTGGTTCTTGTCAATATAGCTTAAAAGTTTAAAAGCCTGATACAATGCAACGAAAAACGGTATCACTGATACATACATACCTATTAAAATGGGATATAGTATATGGGCATAATCTGGATTTACTGGATTATTAGCTAACCAATGCAACCCAAATATACATAAAGCAAGAACTGGAGTTCCGATAATAAAAACAGCTATTTTTAAAAACAATGTTGTTCCTTGTTTCATAAAAAGCACCTCTCCTATTCATTTTCAATTTGATTTTAACAGGATATTTATCGTTTTACAATAAATTATTATCCTTTTTAATTATATTTTTATTGTTATATAAATATCCTTTTAATTTTAGACAAAAATAAAAAGCATTCCTAATTCCATAGAAATGCTCAATAACATTAAACTATCCAATTTAAAACTTGTTCAACCTCCCCTTTGATCTTGATTTAAATCGACTAACCTCCTCATCTTCCAGAATAAATCCTGGTATGCACATCCAAACGGTTCAGTAATCCTATATGCTATATGGTATAGTCCTCCGGTACAAAAACTCTCAACTGTTTTGGTTTCACGAAAACTTTTTCTCCGGTTTTCAGTTGCAAGTTTTTGTATAAATCTTTTGTTAGTTCAGCTTCAAGAAATTCTTCTGTATCATTTCTTTTTAACTCCAGGTGAACAATAGGACCTACCACATGAATATGCTTGATAACGGCTGAAACTCCATCGTGGCTGTTTCCTTCTCTTTCAATACTAATATCATGTGGACGAACATATCCAATGGCTGTTTTGTTTTCTGCATCAGAAAATTCCGGGGCATCGATTTGAAAATTCCCTTGATGAAGCTTTCCTTTATGAAGACGGCCTCGGAATAAATTCACATTTCCTAAAAAGTCATAAACAAAAGGACTGTTCGGATGATCATATACCTCTTCAGGGCTCCCAATTTGCTCAATTCTTCCGTCGTTCATAATGACAACACGATCTGCAACATCTAAAGCTTCTTCTTGATCATGAGTAACAAATATGCTTGTGATTTGAAAATTATCATGTAATCTTCTTAACCAACGTCGAAGATCTTTTCTTACTTTCGCATCTAAAGCACCGAATGGTTCATCTAGTAATAATACCTTTGGTTCGACCGCTAATGCTCTGGCTAACGCAACACGTTGTCTTTGGCCTCCGGAAAGCTGCGTTGGATAACGATTTGCATAAGCTTCTAGCTTCACTAACCGCAGTAATTCGTATACCTTTTCTTCAATTTCTTTTTTTGAAGGGCGCAACTTTCTGGGCCGAACCTTTAAACCGTAAGCGACATTATCAAAAACACTCATATGGTGAAATAAAGCATAATGTTGAAAAACAAATCCGACTTTTCTCTCTTTTGTACGAATATGAGTGATATTTTCATTTCCAAAAAGAATTGATCCTTGATCGGCAGCTTCTAATCCAGCAATAATTCGAAGCAGTGTTGTTTTCCCGGATCCCGATGGTCCGAGCAGTGCTACTAATTCACCTGTTTGAATATTAATATTAATATCATCAAGAGCTTTAAATGTGCCGAACGATTTTGATATATTTTGAATTTTTATACTCACTTGAAAAACCTCCTTTTACAAAATATTTCGAATTATTTATTTGTTTTTGTTTTCCATTCAATGAAATTTTTCAAAACTAAGGTAACGATTGCGAGAATTGACATTAATGACGCCACTGCAAAAGCTGCTGAAAATTGATATTCATTGTATAAAATTTCAATATGTAATGGCATTGTGTTTGTTAATCCCCGAATATGCCCGGAAACGACGGATACAGCTCCAAATTCTCCAATCGAACGAGCGTTGCATAAGATAACCCCATATAATAAACCCCATTTGATTTTCGGGAGTGTGACAAACAAGAATGTTTTCCAACCGTTTGCACCTAAAGTGAATGACGCTTCCTCTTCTGCAGATCCTTGTGCTTGCATTAATGGAATAAGTTCACGAGCAACAAACGGCAGTGTTACAAATAATGTTGCCAGAACGATTCCCGGCACAGCAAAAATGATTTTAATATCGTGTTCAAAGAGCCATGGACCTAATAAACCATGAGTACCAAATAATAAGACAAAAACTAACCCTGCAATTACTGGAGAAACAGCAAAAGGAAGATCAATAATAGTAATCAGGATATTTTTTCCTTTAAAATCAAACTTTGAAACTAACCATGCAGCAGCTATTCCAAATATGGCATTCAATGGAACGATTATTAATGCGACTAATAAAGTTAATTTAATAGCCGCCAAAGCGTCTGGATGACGAATCGAAGCGAAATAAACATCGATGCCTTTATCAAAAGCTTTTACGAAAATAGCAATAAGTGGTAATACAAGAAATATACTCAAAAATCCCAGCACAATCGTAATAAGCAAGAAACGAACAATACGCGGTTCAGTTGTGCTTCTGGAAGATTGCAGCGGTGGATTCGTTTGTTGTATCGGAATATATCCAGCCATGCCTATCCCTCCTAACTATGAACATATTTTTTATTTGTCCACCATTGTAAGAAATTGATGAAAAATAAAAGAATAAAAGAAATAACTAACATAACCGTGGCAATGGCAGTTGCTCCTGCATAATCATATTGTTCCAGCTTTGTCATAATTAAGAGTGGTGTGATTTCTGTACGCATTGGCATGTTTCCTGCAATAAAAACGACTGAGCCGTATTCCCCTAGAGCTCTTGCAAATGCCAATGAAAATCCGGTAATGACCGCAGGCAAAATTTCTGGAAAAATAACTTTTAAAAACGTTTGTAGTCGACTTGCCCCCAGACTGGCCGAAGCCTCTTCTATCTCTTTTTCTATGTTTTGCAAGACTGGTTGAACCATACGAACAACAAATGGTAAACCAATGAACGTCAAAGCAATGATAATGCCTATAGGAGTAAATGCTACTTTAAATCCTAGAAACTGCCCAATCCATCCATTAGGTGCATACAATGCCGTTAAAGAAATCCCGGCTATAGCGGTTGGCAATGCAAAAGGAAGATCAACTAATCCATCTGCAATACGTTTTCCCGGAAAATGATAACGTACTAACACCCAAGCAACTAAAACTCCAAAAACAACATTGATAAGAGCTGCTGCAAAAGATGCTCCAAAACTCAATTTATAAGAAGCTACGACTCTAGGTTCTGTGATCGTTTCGAAAAAATCCTTCCACCCCATATTGATTGTATGAAAAAAAATCATAGATAGAGGAAGTAAGACAAGAAGACTGATGTATAGCATCGTAAATCCAAGTGATAACCCGAATCCAGGCAGTATATTCGGTTTTTTCCTTTTTAATTTCGACAAGTTTAACATGAACTCTCCCTTTCCAAAGATGGCATAATAAATTCAGAAAAAAGCGAAGATAGATACATAGATATTTCTATGTATCTATCACAGCAGCCAATTTATTTAGGCTCATAAATTTGATCAAAAGTTCCACCATCATTAAAGTGGGTTTCTTGAGCTTTTTTCCACCCACTGAATTTTTCATCAATGGTTACTAACTCAATTTCCGGAAATGTATCTTCGTATTTTTTAAGTATTTTTTCGTTTCGCGGACGATAGTAATTTTTAGCAACAATCTCTTGACCTTTTTCTGTGTATAAATAGTTAAGGTAAGCTTCAGCTACTTCTCTCGTGCCTTTTTTGTCTACAATTTTATCCACTACAGCAACTGGCGGTTCAGCAAGAATACTGATTGACGGAACGACAATTTCAAATTTATCTTTACCTAATTCGTTAACTGTAAGAAATGCCTCATTTTCCCATGCAATTAATACATCTCCAATTCCTCTTTCAACAAAAGTGGTTGTAGAGCCGCGCGCTCCGGAATCCAGCACTTCAACATTTTTATATAATTGGTTCATAAAATCTTTTACTTTTTGTTCGTCGCCATTGTATTTTTTATCAGCATAAGCCCATGCTGCCAAATAGTTCCACCTTGCACCACCGGAAGTTTTTGGATTAGGAGTAATCACGGAAACATCTTTTTTGATTAAATCATCCCAATCCTTAATCCCTTTAGGATTTCCTTTTCGAACAAGAAACACAATCGTTGAAGTGTAGGGAGTGGAGTTATCCTCCAAGCGTTTTTGCCAATCTTTATCAAGTAAGCCTCTCGCCTCGGCAATCATATCGATATCATAAGCTAAAGCTAATGTAACTACATCAGCTTCAAGACCATCAATAACCGCACGGCCTTGCTTACCTGAACCTCCATGGGATTGTTGAATTGTTACAGTCTGCCCTTTTTTCTCTTTCCAATACTTAATGAACTCTTCATTAAACTCTTGGTATAACTCGCGAGTAGGATCATAAGAAACATTTAATAACTCAACTGGTTCTTTGCTGGACGTTTTTTCAGTCGTTTTTTCATTTTTTTCTTCATTACTACTTGTTTGATTGCTACTGCACCCAGCTAGTACAAGTGCTAATATAGCGAAAGCGAGAAAAAGTTTTAATAATGGTTTTTTGGCATTGAACATGGTTAAATCCCCCTTTTATTATTTTTATATTTTTAAAAATAAAAAGGCTGCCATCTTTAGAATAAAGATTAGCAGCCTTCAGTTTGTCTGATCAGCGCAATTAATAGTATTTTATGTAGTTTATACCGTTATCTTATCCCCACTTTTCCAACCTGTCAAGTAGGGATTAAAAATTTTTTCATGCTTTATGTACACATTATCCACTTCACTGATTAACATTTCGCTGTCATGATAATGTCCGTTAAGTATTGCAATCACATTTTTATTCGGAACAACTACTTTTACAAACACTTTTTTGCCGATTGGGATTCTCCTATCCTGTAATAATTTGTAATCAAAATAAGTGTAAGGATGGTATATGAAGAGAAATTGATGGAAATGTAAAGAGGTTGTAAAGGGGCATAAAATGGTAGAAAAGTCCTTGGGAAGGAAAAAATGGATAACCGGCTCAGCCATTCATTGAAATCTTCCGCCCCTTATATTTTGTTGCTTAAAAATCATTTGGCAAGACCTATTTAAACCAGCCCTTCTCTTTCGATTGTTTTATGGCTTCGATCCGGTTCGTTACTTCAAGTTTATCCAATATGGTTGAAATATAGTTTCGGACTGTTCCGGTTTTGATACTTAGCTCATCAGCGATTTCTTTTGTGTTTTTTCCATCGGCTACAAGTTCTAACACTTCTTTTTCCCGATCAGTCAGAGGATTTTCTTCACTGTAAACATCGTCCATTAGTTCGGGTGCATAGATTCGCTTCCCTGCCATGACGCTGCGAATCGAGCTTGCAAGTTCTTCGCTGGGGCTGTCCTTTAATAAATAGCCGCTTACACCCGCTTTTAAAGCTCGTTGGAAGTAACCGGTACGGGCGAACGTTGTTAAAATAATCACTTTGCATCCTAGTCCCTTCAGCTCTTCAGCTGCCTCCAGTCCGCTTTTTTTAGGCATTTCAATATCCATGATACAAACATCAGGCTGAAACTGATGCACAAGAGAAATCGCCTCTTCCCCGTTGCTTGCCATTCCCACCACTTCCATATCTTCTTCCAAATTGAGCAGAGAACCTAGGGCACCCAACATCATACGCTGGTCTTCAGCTATGACTATTCGAATCATTTAAGTTCCTCCTTAACCGCCTGCTTTACAACATTGGGGACTTTCATGATAAGTGTTGTTCCTTCATTTGATATAATTTCCAGACTCCCGTTCACAAATTCCAGACGTTCTTTCATTCCCAGCAGACCGTTTCCTTTTACAAGGTCCTGATCCTCCACAATGCCGATTCCGTCGTCTTGTACAGTTATACATATTTCATTCCACGATTGCTCTATGTTGATTTGGCAAGTTGAAGCCTTGCTGTGTTTGACGACATTTGTAACCGCTTCTTTCAAACACATACTCAGAATATTCTCGAGAAACGGGGATACGTTTGTTAATGTGAATTTTTCTTCATCTGTTACTAAATTGATTTGGGCTGCTTTCAATAGTTGCTTAACACGAACGATTTCTTCTTTTAATCGAACACCGCGCATTTGTGAGACCATTTTCCTTACTTCATTCAATGCGGTTCTTGCGGTTTGCTGGACGTCTTTCAATTCATTACGCGCTTGCTCGGGGTCTTTGTAAATTAACTTTCTCGCCAAGTCGCTTTTTAGGCCGATGAGAGAGAGCTTCTGTCCTAACGTATCATGAAGATCGCGGGCAATCCGTTGCCGTTCCTCCTGTTTCACAAGCTCGGCGATTCTTTTGTTGGCGTCTTGGAGCTGTTCTTCGAGCTGCCCCTGCTTTTTTCGATTATAAATGTTAAATGGAAGAAGGATGACACTAATGCAAATAATAATGATAAAAGGCAGCTGCTTTAAGAATAACTTTTCCTGCAGGACGACATTAAAATTAATCGAGAATATCGTTGCGACCAAGTGAATAATGTATACCGTGAAGAATGCGATACGGTTTTTTATATGACCGTTATAGTAAGCAATATAAAAAGCAAAATAGATAAATTGGAATAGGATCGTCATAGTTGTAGAAATACCTATCAAGATGGAAGTCCACAAATAGACGGGCCAGCCTTTTGAAATAAAAGCAAATCGAAAGGCGATGAAAAATATGATTGTCAGTACAATCCCCACAATAATTTCCTTAGTTGAGGAAGATTGGAAAATAAAATAAAAGGGCAAAATGCTAAAAACGCTCCATATATAAGGAGAAATCCCAGAGAATTTCCGAAATATCGTAAACCTGTTTTGCATATTCAAATCCTCTTTTAAGTGACTTACTTTTTATGCTATCTTATCACAGATTCATCATTGCATCTCAAAATCTTTGTCACTATTTTCTTTATTCCAAAAGGCAACAAATGCATCTACAGCTCTGATTTCACTTGAACTGAGCCTCTTTTTTTCTTTTTTGTCGATAAATCTTTAAATCCTACAAACTTTTTGTTTTGTTCGTCCCATAGGCGAAATCGGAGTGAACTCAAGCTTGTTGATAAAGTAATCGTAGGTACGTTCTGTAAAGGAAGGGTTTGATTATGTGCCTCTTCAAGTTTATAGTTAGGAACCCTTGGGCTTAAATGATGAACGTGGTGGAAGCCGATGTTACCGGTAAGCCATTGCAGCGGTTTTGGAAGCTTATAGTATGAACTCCCTTCAACAGCTGCTTTCACGTACTCCCAGTTCTCATCTTCTTCAAAATAAGAATCCTCAAACGTGTGCTGCACGTAAAAAAGCCATACTCCGAGAGATCCTGAAATTAAAAAGATCGGCCCTTGTATTAACAGGAATGACTCCCATCCGATCGTCCAGGAGAATAGTCCGACCAAAGCAACGATTGAAATGTTCGTCAAATAGGTATTAAGTCGCTCCTTTAACCTGGCACCTTTTCTGTTAAATCGATTCGTAATAAGGAAAATGTAGATAGGGCCTAAAACAAACATCACGAATGGATTCCGATAAAACCGATAAGCTAATTTTGTCAAAAGCGGTGCTGACAAATATTCATCAACCGTAAGCAACCATATATCCCCTGTTCCGCGCTTATCTAAGTTAGAGCTGGTTGCGTGATGGACTGAATGGTCGTGCTGCCATTGGCTGTACGGAAAAAAGGTTAAAATACCTGTTATTGTCCCAAGAATTTTATTAGCAAGCCGATTTTGAAAAAATGAATAGTGGCAGCAGTCATGGAAAATGATGAAAATCCGCACTAAAAATCCGGCGGCAATTACGCAAATAACAAATGTAAGAACATAAGAAACGGATAGACTTTGATAAGCTAAGAACCATAAAAGAAAAAACGGCACAACGGTATTGATTAGCTGCCAAATACTATCCCTTGTATTAGGTTTTTCATAAGGAGCCACTTGTTTTCTCAAATTTTTTTGCTTTTCTTTCGTCATTTTCTTAATTCCCTTCTTTATTTTGATAATGTTAATGATATAGGATTGAAAACGACCTTTGTAGTCATATGTGTCATGTACAAGATATGATAAATGTCATATATGGTTAGTAAGTATATAGGAATATTATTCCTCTAAAACAAAAAACATATGTTAAGATCAACTCTTCCAAAGGTTATCCGGAAGGGTTTTCTTAAATCAAATAAATGAGGTGATCACTACTTTTTTCTGGCTCATCTTGGCTCCTCTAACATCATTAAGAATTTAGAGAAAATATTTTCTATCATTTTTTCCATAATAAATATAAAGGAAAGAATGAGGAGGTATTTTCGTTGACCCAACCATCAATTAAAAAGGAAACTTTTCCGCCGCAACATCAAAACAGGCAACCCGGTCTTGAATCCGAAACCTGAAGCAGAAAATTTATTCTATCGGTCCAGCGGAAAGTTGAAAGATAAAACAGTGATTATCACAGGGGGTGACAGCGGGATCGGTAGAGCCGTGGCTATTCTTTTTGCAAAAGAGGGCGCAAATTGTGAATGGATAGGAGCTAAATGTTACATCGTTTGTATATAGTAGGATAAGGTTTCATGTTCCTTTTGAAGGACATGGTACCGTCTGATTGAAGTATCTCTCGTTAATCCGAGCTGAAAAAATTGATATTCAATTTCAAATAAGAAGAAAAGGCCACGTCAAGATAAGTCGACGTGGTCACTTCTTTACATTTTTCGTCTTAACAGATTATTTGTCTATTCCAGTATGAGCCAGCTTGATTTCTTCTTTCTGGTCAAAATACTCCTGAATTTTTCCTTTTTTATCTGAAACCTCTGCCAACGCAGAGGCCGCAAGCTGTTCAATTACCATATCATCATGCGGTGGGTTAAAAAGACCGCATTGAACATCACGGAAAAGGCGTTCCAGCTTATGATAACGTGACAAGCTGCTTCCCCCCACTATTCTCATCGCAATTTCAGTTATTTTGATGGCATTGTTACAAATAATATGTTTTGCCATACTGACTTCATTTCCTAGTTTTTCTTTTAAGGATGGATCCCTTTCCCAACGCTCAGCCAGTGAATACAGGATGCTTCGTGAAGATTTTAAGAGGAGTTCGATTTCTCCAATTTTTTGCCGCACATGACCAGCAGATTTAATGTAGTCTCCTAAGCTATGTGAATATGTGGAATCAGCAAATTCCAGCGCAAAATCGCGTGCTGCTCCAGCAATTCCCAAATACACCGCAGGAATCTCAAGTGAATAGATTCTGCTGTCAGCTGAAAAGCGGTCGGACTGATTTGGTTCGAGTCGAGTTAATAGTGCATCATCAGGAACAAAAACTTCTTTCATCTCAATATCGTGACTGCCGGTTCCTCTCATTCCCATCGAATTCCAAGTTTCAATCACTTTCACTTGTTCGTTTTTTGTCACTAAGAATTCAGCGTTAATATCTTCATCCTCTAAATAAGCAATGATCGTAAAATGATTAAGGATCGGTGCGAGAGAAGCAAACGCTTTGCGGCCAGAAATAAAATATCCGCCTGCTGTACGCTTGGCAATTGTAGATGGCTTTCCTCCTCGAGCCAGATTTCCTATTTTCCGTTCAGTATTAATGATGTTGATGAGCTCTCCTTTCTCTACGGCATCCCTGCACAGCTTTTCAAATACGTGCTCCGGCCAAGGTCTTGTTTGCCGTACATTCATAAAAGTGAGCAAATGCCAACCAGCTGACAGTGCCGTAGAACCATCGCCTTTTGCCAATCTTTCCTGGACAAGTAGCATTTCATATAATGATATTTCTTCTCCTCCGTATTTTTTTGGAACTGTAAGCTTGAAGTATCCTTCTTCTTTTAGTAACTGAAAATGCTCATATGGGAATGTTCCCGTTTCGTCGTAAACCCCTGCAGTTTTTTCAATTTTTTTTGCTAATCGATCTGCATAACAAGCAAGTTCAGCTTCCCGCTCATTTCTAATAAAAAAATCGTCGCTAAATCTTGTCATATTTTCCCTCATTTCCATAAAGCCGTCAAGACTGCATGTTATTTGTGAAGCACACTCAACTTTTTTGGAACAAATCTATTTTTTGGGATATTAAGTCCTAAATGATCCCTTAGAGTATTTCCTTCATAATCGAGACGGAATAAGCCTCTTTCCTGCAAAATAGGGATAACAAGATTTACAAAATCCTCTAAATGACTTGGCAACAACGGAAATTGAATCATAAACCCATCAGCAGCTTTTTCAGTGAACCATTTTTCCATTTCATCTGCAACCTGATTTGGTGTACCAACAAAACCATCTCTTCTTGCAGGACCAAAAAATCTTGTATAAAGATCGCCAACCGTTAAGTTTTCTTCATCAATAATTTTTTTCATTTCATAAAATTGACTTTGAATACTGTTAACAGGGGGAAATTCCACCTCAGATGCAGGTGTATCGAGCGAGTATTTTGTGAAATCGACATTGCCCATGTATCCTGATACGAATTTCAATCCTTCGTAAGGATCGACAAGTTTTTGTAAATCATTATATTTTTGAAGAGCTATTTCCTCTGTTTCACCAACAATCGGGGAAATACCTTGAAGGATGTGAAGTTCCTCTTCGGTTCTACCATACTTGGGAAGCCTTGATTTCAGCTTTTTATAAAACCTTTTTGCTTCCTCAATATTATCCCGTTGGGCAAATACAACTTCTGCTGTTCTTGCAGCTAAACGTTGCCCAGGCTCAGAAGATCCGGCTTGAACTATAACAGGCTGTCCTTGAACGGAACGGGCAATATTCAATGGCCCTTTTACAGAAAAAAATTTCCCTTTATAATGAAGCTCATGAACTTTTTCCGGATCATAAAACGTTCCTGATTCCTTATCATATACGAATGCATCGTCTTCCCATGAATCCCATAATCCCTGTACGACATCAATGAATTCTTCAGCTTTTTCGTAACGAAGGTCGTGTTCAAGGTGCTTTTCGCGGCTAAAATTCAGAGCCGTCTCTCCTGTAGCATCAGCGGTAGTCACAACATTCCACCCTGCTCTCCCCCCGCTTACGTGATCAACAGACGCAAACTGTCGCGCAAGTGTGTAAGGTTCGTTGTAAGTAGTGGAAGCAGTTGCTACAATGCCGATTTTCTTCGTAGCTTCAGCCATAGCTGTAATGATTACCACTGGATCGAAGCGGTTAAGGATCTGGGGATGAGACTCAGCATTTATTGCTAGACTATCTGCAATAAATACAAAATCAAATTTTCCTTTTTCTGCTATTTGTGCAAGCTTTTTATAAAAGAAAGCATCGATGCTTGCCTTCGGACTTGAATCAGGATGCCGCCATGAAGCAACATGCATACCTGTGCCGACTAAATATGCCGCAAGTTTCATTTTTCTTCCCTTTGCCATTTTCTTCTCTCCTTTTTCGTATGGAATTATTTCCTTTTAAAAAGTTTCTTTGTACGTACTCAATTCTTCCAAACTAACTAAAGTCGGAATATAGTTCTATCTTTTTCGCCATCTGTGTTTAATGAATTGCTTAAACACCCTGTCAAAGCAAATGTCAAGATCAAAAGCAGGGGTAAAAACCATTTCTTCATATATAATTCTCCCTTTTTTCAAGCCAAAGCCATTTATGTAGTGCTTGACCGATTGATAGATTATCAATTATTCGTTTAGAAATAACTAAGATACAAAGTTTAAGACACCGATTCTTTTTCAGTTAATTCTTTTAATAATTCATGGTTCAATACCTTTCGTAAAAAATAAACTGTGTCATTTTCTAGCTCAACTTTCTTTACCTTTTCATAACCTCTTCGTTCATACATCGGAATCAGCCAAGGATGATAAATCGAAGTAGCCAATGTCACGGCAGGGGCTTTTAGCGTGTCTCTTAGGATGGTTTCTTCTATCCATGTTAAGAGACGTGAACCAATACCTTGTTTCTTTCGTTCCGGTTCAACTGCAAACCACCACAAATAAGGTAAACCTGATGAATCATGTGTGGGACCCCATGGATAAATTATTGTAATAGTTGCGATCATTTCACTGTTATCCTCTGCTACATAGACAGCATTTTTATAAATATTGTCTTGAACCATTTCAAGGCTTGCTGTCGCAGCTGGGAAAGGGAGTCCTAACTCCCTGACAGGTGCATATGCTCGGTGTGTTAAGTATAATAATTCTTCAGCATCTGAAAGTGTTGCCAAACGGTATTGTTCTGCCACGAACCATCTCACCTCTATTGACTGTTTTATTTAAACTCTTCTGATTTTTCGTTCCAGAATATTGCCAAGAGATTGAATTCCCTGAACAACGATAACAAGGATCACAACAGTGACCACAATAGTAATCGTACTGAAACGTTGATAGCCATAGGTGATTGCCAAGTCTCCAAGCCCGCCGCCGCCAATGGCACCTGCCATCGCAGTCGCCCCGATCAATCCAATGGTCGCCGTTGTCAGGCTGAGAATGAGTGAAGGAAATGCTTCAGGAATGATAAACCGGAAAATGATTTGTGTCGGAGTAGCACCCATTGCCTGAGCTGCCTCGATAATACCTTCGTTAACCTCGAGCAATGAATTTTCAACAAGTCTAGACATATATGGTCCTATATGTAAAACAAGGGGAACAATGGCGGCAGTTGTACCAATAGAGGTACCGACTATGAATCTAGTAAACGGAATAATTGCCACAAGTAAAATAATAAACGGAATCGATCGAAAGATATTAACTACTGGATTTAGGATCGAAAAAACAAAGCGATTTTCAAGAATATGCCCTTTCCTCGTAACAACAAGCGAAATTCCAATTGGGATTCCAATCAAAGCCCCAAACAAGAGTGAAACACTAACCATGTACAGAGTTTCCCACAAGGCTTGAAGAATCAGTTCTATGCTTACTTCCATCACGATCAATCACCTCTCTAATTGTGACATTCTGTCCTGAAATGTATGCCCGGGCGCGTTCAGTTTCTTCTTCCGCCCCCCTCAATTCCACAATCAAATTTCCAAATGGAATTCCTTGAAGTTCAGTAATGTTTCCAAATAAAATATTGACATCAACAGCAAAAAGTTTGGCCGCTTGTGAAATGACAGGTTTTCCGGAACTTATGCCGAAAAAATCAATTTTATAAATTTTGCTGTATCGATCGCTGTTTTCTAACAAGTCATAAACACTGTTCGGAATTTCATCTCGAATGACAGAACGAACAAAATTTCGGGCTGTTTCGGTCTGTGGATTCGTAAAAATATCAAAAACATTCCCCGTTTCAATAATTCGTCCATCCTCCATGACGGCTACCCGATTGCAAATCTGTTTGATCACTTCCATTTCATGTGTAATGATTAAAATCGTAATTCGATATTCTTCATTAATTTTTTTGAGTAACTGTAGAATAGACTCTGTCGTCTGCGGATCAAGTGCCGAGGTTGCTTCATCACATAATAAAATAGAAGGATTTGTTGCTAAGGCGCGGGCAATACCAACCCTCTGCTTTTGTCCTCCTGAAAGCTGATTAGGATAATTCTCTATTTTATCTTCTAGGCCTACAAATCGAAGCAGTTCCTCCACTCGCAGTTTGATTTCCTTTTTCGGTTTTTTACTTAAAACTAGAGGCATTGCTACGTTATCGAACACAGTTTTGGATTCGAGCAAATTAAAATGTTGAAAAATCATTCCAATATTCTTTTTCGCTTGGCGCAATTCATTTTTGTTTATTTCTGATTAAACATACCGTTTTACTAGGTTTAATAAAATAAAAAAAACTAGAGGCTAGAAAGCACTCTTAGTTTTTGTCTCCAGTTGTCTGGTCGATTTTTTTATAAAATTTAGGGTTATTTTACATACTTGACTTAAGTCAAACAAAACTGTTAAGATTGATCAATCTTAACAGAAAATATAGCAAACACTAAATTTTTTGTCAACACAATTTTTGGAATTTTAACTACTTAAATATTGTCGATATGTTTAAAAAAGTCAAAAACATCTGTCATTGTCGCTTGGATCAGGCTCATTCCATAGAATATTCATCTAAAAGTTTTTTCAGTTAGATTTTTTGCATGATTCATGTCCGATTATTCATCAATCAGACCATCCAAAATTTCAAAAATATGCGGATTACCTGCAAGAACGTAATAACCTTTTTCTTGTTTAACTGCTCTTGATTTCCCTTTTGCTTCATTAACCAACAGCATTCCTGCTTCGATGTCCCATGGATTTAATTTTAACTCCCAGTATCCGTCGAAACGGCCGGCTGCAACTTGACACAAATCATAAGCAGCACTTCCAGTTCTGCGAATATCCCTAACTTTTGTAACCACATTCACAAAATGTCGGACATTATTGTTCGGGTCTGTTGCCCGGTCATAAGGAAAACCTGTCGTCACAACGGACTGATTCAATTTTTCTCTTGATGATACTTGAATCGGCCGACCGTTTAAGAATGCACCCTGACCTTTCACCGCTTCATAAAGCTCGTCTAATGCCGGAACATAGACAACGCCGATCACTGTGTCACCGTTTTGTTGTACGGCAATGGAAATACAAAAAAGCGGAAAACCGTGCGCATAATTCGTTGTACCATCAATCGGATCAATCACCCACTTATATCCTTCTTCCCCATTATGTATACCCGATTCTTCCGTCAAAATCGAATGACCGGGATAATGTTGACGAATCTTATTTAAAAGAAAGTTTTCTGTCCAGATGTCCATTTCGGTGACAAGGTCAATCGCCGCACTTTTTTCATTGATTTTTCCAGGTTGATCCTGCCGGCGTAATTGTTCTTCACCCGCTTCTTTGACCCATTGTTTAATATGCTGGAGAATTTGGTTCCATTCGAGTTGCATCGAAAACAATCCTTTCGTATTTGTTTTTTGTGCAGACAAGGAAATAGCTTGATAAAGACAAACATACGCATTTTATCTTCTTTTCCTAGTCTATCAGAATATTCGAATTACCGATACGTTTCATGAACAAAAAATATCTTAGAGCAGCTTATAAACTCTAAAATGCCTGTTGAATGATGTGATAAAAACAAATTAACGCATGCTTTCATATCCTTTCTATTGAAATGAGAGAGGATTCCTAAACGTTTTCTCCTAAATACAAAAAGGGTCAAAAACTAAAAAAGACTGTGAGATATAGTTTTCTCACAGTCTTTTTTTATCTATTTAAACATTCGCTGTCTCTTTTGCATACAAAAGTTTAAAGAATTCTTTCATAAAACCAGGTAAATCCGGCCAAGCATGCCCTGAAACAATATTACCATCAACATGTAACATTTTTTCAATATAAGTTGCTCCGGAAGCCTCTACTTCAGGACGACAAGCATTATATGCAGTCAATTCTCTACCTTTAATGTACTGACGAACCGTAGTTAGAACAAGCTGCCCATGGCAGATGACGCCAAGCGGCTTATTTTCCTTTAGAAAATGAGCTGCAATTTCTTGCACTTTTGTATTCAAACGAATGTATTCAGGTGCACGTCCACCAGGTATAATTAGACCGTCAAAATCTGCAGGGTTAATTTCATCAACAGAGGCATGAGACTCAATTATATACCCCCATTTTTCTGTGTAGGTTTCCATTTCCGGAATGAAATCGTGAATAACTGTTTGAAGCTTTTTTTTCACCGGTGAAGCGATCGTGCAATTGATATTTTCTTCAAGACAACGGTAGTAAGGATAAAATACTTCCAAAGCCTCTACAGCGTCACCTGCTAAAATTAGAACATTTTTACTCATCCTTAATCACCTTTCCTTCATTGAATTTATTTCAAAAACGCAGATGCATTCCTGAAACCACCATAATCTCATTACGGAGCTGGCTTCTTTGGCAGAAGGCAGATTAAAACCTGCTTCTAGGAAACTTTAATACATTTTTTAATTAAACTGAAACCTCCTTTTTGTATATAATACTAAATTTTCTAAATATTTAAAATAAAAATGAATAATAAAAAGCATCTTAGAGATACAAAAAAATAATTGCATCCTAATTGACGCTAGGACAACTGCATATTATAATCCTAGTAAACCGATAAGATTTATAAAAATATTTTAGGAAGGGTGACGGTAATGAGCGAAATTTTGAAAGAAGTGTTGGCTGCGAATGATACATATGCTGCTGATTTCGGGGATAAAGGGAATCTGGCGATGCCACCGAAACGTCGATTTGCGATTTTGACCTGCATGGACGCGCGCCTCGATCCTGCCAAGTTCGCCGGACTTGCAGAAGGTGATGCTCATGTGATTCGAAATGCCGGAGGCCGGGCAAGCGACGATGCGATTCGTTCCCTAATCATATCCTACAAGTTGTTGGGAACTCGGGAATGGTTTGTTATTCATCATACCGATTGCGGGATGGAGACGTTTACCAATGAAGTGATCCGCGATTTACTTGCCAACAGTTTGGAAACAGCCGAGTTCGATGGGGATAAATGGCGAGACGTTGGAAAAGGGCCCGGTTCCAGAGCGGGAGAATACATTGAATTCTTGACGATCAACAATCTTGAACAGAGTGTTATCGACGATGTTGAACGGATCCGTTTCCATCCTCTTGTTCCAAAAAACATTGCGATCTACGGTTATATATACGATGTGAAAAGCGGTCGTCTGATTGAAGTGCCTGAAGCTAACCGAATTGGCCGGGCAGCCATCTGATCTTTCGTTCATTTATTGTCTGTACAAATCGAAACTATGATTTTGAATTATTCTTATTAGCTCACCACGAACAAAACCGGGCGGATGCCCGGTTTTTTCGCCAGGATATTAAGAATTATGATCGGCTTTCGAAGCGAAAAATATGTTAATTAACTTTGGGAGATGTTTTTGAAGACAGTAATACACCAATAATAACAATACAGCCGCCGATAATTTGATACCACAACAATGATTCTTTTGTAAACGTTGTTGCAAATAAGGCTGCGAAAACTGGGAGCAAGTTTAGAAAAATACCTGATTTTGCTGCTCCCACGATCGATACCCCTGAATTCCATGAAAGGAACGCAACAATTGAAGCTAAAATTCCTACATAGAACAAAATTAGAATTGAATTAGGTGTAAATAAAACAGAAACACCTGGCTGGTTAAGTTCAAACATGCTTAATGGAAACAGTATGATGACCCCTAAAAAGGAAGTGACATATAACGTCGTGAAGGCTGGCAAGATTGTTGAATATTTTTTTATGATGATCGAATATAAACTCCAGCAGATAACTGCAACCAAAACGAATAGATCGCCCATATTAAAAGAGAGGGTCTCTAATGATTCTATCGATCCTTTTGAAAGAATAAAAACAATTCCTAAAATAGAGAGGCCGATCCCGGCTGCCTGGATAAGTGAGAGCCTTTCTTTTAGAATGAAAACAGAAAAAACAGCGATAAACATCGGAGTCGTTGAATTTACTACGGACGCATTTATGGACGTAGTATAATGTAAGGCAAAATAAATGATCGTATTATATCCTGAAATTCCAGTAACCGTTAAAAAAAGGAGAACCCATTTATGGCTCCAGAGAATTTTCAGGTCTGCTTTCAATTTTTTGATGAGAAACGGAGTCAGAAACAAAAAAGCGATCAGCCACCTTAGCAAAGAAAAAGTAATGGGTGGCAAGTAATCTCCTGCGATACGTCCTATAACAAAATTCCCGCCCCATATCATATTGGCTAAAACAAGAAGGATGTAAGCATATTTTTTGCTAATCATGTTTGTTAACCTCTTCTCTTTGTTTCTTGCAGAATCTCTTAAAAAATTCATCATATTTTTCTACCATTTTTCATATCAAACTTCATCTCTAACTTTGTCTTACTCCATCATTATTTTCGTTCCTTGAAATTACTTGCTTTTTACAAAAGAAATAAGCGGCCAATATTGCCGCTGTATAGTTGCTATCAGGAAGATTCTAATTCACAATACCAATTCTTTAGAATCTATAATAATGAAACCCCATACAAAATAACGGGCATCATTCCACATGTTTTTAATTCCATTCAGTATCATCCAATCCTATTATTTTCTTTTTAAAATTTAGTGATACGAAAGATTTTCATGATCAAATAATAGCACAAACTGGAATCGATAAGTATAGAAAGATTTGTAATAAACTATTCTTATGATCCTCCTATGCTTTATAGTGAAAAAGGTATTGGTAACATCCAGTACTTTAATTATTAAACAAATAGCTTGCATTTAACAAGTTCAATGACCATATAAAAAAGGGACAGACCCCTCCAATACAACATATAGATTAACACAACTATTCTATATATTGTCATCTTCGGAGGGAGTCAGACCCTTATAAGTCTGCCCTTTTTTTCAAGACAGCACGATCATTTCAATTAGGTATCTTTAATGATCACTTTGCGCTAAGTTGCTCTTTCTCTTACCGTATAATACATAAATAACAAAACCTAGAATCATCCAAACGAAGAAGCGAATCCAAGTAATTTAGGCAAACTGATAATCAGGTAGATTGAAAAACCAATTCCAATCAAAGGTATTACCGGAACAAATGGTGTTTTAAAAGTTCTTTTGAGTTCTGGCCGTTTTACTCTGAGCACGATGATGGATGAACAAATTAAGATAAACGCCGACAGAGTTCCGATGTTAACTAGTTCGGCTACTTCGCTTATAGGGGTAACCCCTGAGACAATAGCAGTAATAACTCCAATAATTAAGGTTGGACGGTATGGTGTTTTATATTTATGGTGAACCTTCATAAACCATTTTGGCAATAAACCGTCGCGGCTCATGGCAAACCATATGCGTGAACCGGCGAGCATAAAAGAAAATAGAACAGACAGAATACCTGCAATAGCAGCAGATATGATCAAAGTGATCCAGTTCAAGCCGACATCACTAAATACTTTGGCTACCGGCGCCGCATTATTGAGTGTATGATACGGTGCCATACCTGTTATAACGAGAGACATCCCGACATACAGGCATAACGCGATAAGCAAAGAAACGACGACAGCTCTCGGCAGATCACGCTGCGGATTTTTCGCCTCTTCTGCCGCTGTAGTCAAGGTGTCATAGCCAAATACTGCAAAAAATACGAGGGCTGCCCCGCTCATTACACCATCAAAACCAAAAGGCATAAAAGGATGCCAGTTAGCTGTATCAACAAAGAAACTTCCTACAGCAATCACTACCAAAATAATGCTTAACTTAATGACAACCATTAGGTTATTAAATTTAGAACCCCATTCGATACCTACGTAAAGCAAACCAGCAATGGCAAGACTGACAATCATTGCAATCAAGTCTACTTTGTGACCAGCTCCTGTACCCGGAGCACCTTGTGCCCATACAGGAATGTGTATTCCAATTTGTTGAAGAATTTCTTGCATGTAACCAGACCATCCAATGGCTACAACGGCGACAACTAATGTATATTCGAGTAATAAATCCCATCCAATGAGCCATGCTGCTAATTCTCCTAGTACAGCATAACTATAAGTGTAAGCGCTTCCTTAGACAGGTATTAAACCGGCAAATTCAGCATAACACAGTGCTGCTGCTGCACTAGCCAGTCCGGCAATAATGAATGATAAGGTTACTGCAGGTCCCGAATGTTCAGCAGCTGCTACGCCGGTCAATACGAAGATACCTACACCAATAATACCACCTAAACCAATCGCGGTAAGTTGCCATAATCCTAATACTCGTTTTAACCCGGTGTTCTTCGCACCTTCCCGTTGCAATTGATCAATCGATTTTTTTCTGAAAAAAGCATTCATAGATGTCCTCCTTTTTGTAAGCGTTTAAAATCTGAAAGAAAAAAAGTTAAGATTATTTTAGCATAATGTCGTCTGTTGAAAAAGTAGAATTAATATCCAATATTATGAATAAAGATACAAATTGAACTTGCAACATATATTTTAATTGACAATAGAAAAGACCGGCGAAATTTCCAACCGGTCCATTTCATAAATTTAATAAAAATGTTGATACTCCAACTTCCGTGGGCATCGAAATGATTTTTTAATAAAAAAATTATTTCAATCAAGCTTTCACTTTCTTATCGGCTGCTATTTTTTCAGCTACGGCTTCTGTTAACTCTTTCGCTGTTTGCGGAATGTATGATTTGAGAAGCCCGTTTGCCACCGGTCCTTTCAATCCTTTTGCTGTAATATCAAGGCAGCCGGTCATTCTCGTGAGATTGGCACTAAGTGCTTCCGCTTTGAAAAATCCGCCTCCGATGAAGTTCTCATTTAAACCTGTTAAATCAAATACTACTTCAGTTGGCTCCTTCCAATCCGTAATGTCTACTTTCATACTAATCTCTTTTTTCATAATTCCGAGGTCGCCTACAAACGTCCACGTTGACTGCCGGTCATTCAGGATTTCATGGATCATGTATCCCGGCACTAGCGGTGCCCATTTATCCAATCGACTTACAAAATCCCAAACATCTTGAATTGGCACAGGAATGTCTATAAAATGTACACCATTTGGCATTTGTTATTCCCCTCTCTTTGGTAAAAGTATTCAAAACAAACTATGTGTATAGACTTGTCTCTTAGTACCAAAATTTTGAGCGGGGAAATGTTTTAATCTAATCCCGACAGAAGTCTCGCACTTCAAGGAATGAGAAGGGCTTTAGCCCAATGAGTAAGTGGTAGATGAATGTCGGTTAGCGTAAGCCAAAATATTTCTAAAAATAGAACAAATGAGCTATAATATATATAATGTTCTTTGATAACTGGATTTTTGGGGTTGCATGGAGAAATCAAATGCGAAAACCATGCTATATCCTTCCATGCGTAAAATATCCAAGGTACAAAAGAACTTCCGATTTGCCGGACATCTACCGCTGGAACAGCGGGAAGTAACGCTCAGGGAGATGAAAGGTTGCTTTCGTCGTGGAACTGAGAAGCCACCACTTCAATCGTTAGCTAAGTGGGGATAGTTCACTTAAACAACCGTACCACACTGTCTAAGACTTTTTGATCCTCAACCGACATCTTTTTTGGTTTTAAAGGAGAAACGGTTGGAACATCTTTTTGTTCAATCGATAAAATTTCAAGATAAAAAGGAAGAGATTCGCGGTTCCCATCTAAATATCCTCTCAAAATTTTCATTTTTTTGATCGAACCTGTTATTTTTCCATCGTAATCCCATTTGATTTCGTTCTTATATTTTTTGTCTATCCTTTCCTTTAGGCCGAGCGCTTCAGAAACTGCTTCTTCTGGAGTACGGAAGAAAGAATCCGATCTCTTAATCCCCCTCTTTTTGATCCCGTCGCCTGCTTTTGCTTGGTATAACTTTATTGTCACATTGGTCATCCTTTCTCTTGGTCCTTATACTCCTGGAATGGATTTGATGGAACAATGAATCAAAACATCACAATGAACAACGAATTGAATCATTCTCTTCTAGTATACCCTTCATTTCCAGTTGCTACCACTATTAAATGAAAAGAATAAGAAAAAGCGAAAAATTAAACAGAGTTAGAATTTGAAATGTAGACGCTTCCGAGATTATTGGATTCATCAAAATCAATAAAATTTCATAAACCAAACATATAAGCTACATATAAAATAATTTCTTGGAAAATGTAATAGATCGTTGAAATTAAGTAATAAATTATTTTCTAAGAAATTCCTTGCTTTTATTTGATTAGGCTGATACACTTAAGTTAATTATTTTTGTTCGGATAAACTTAAAGAAAGACTTTCTATAAAAGGGGTTTCGTCTTGAAGGATTATGTTTGAGCAAGGATAGTAATATACAATCGTGGAACATCCACGCAGGAGGCTCATTATGGTTCAAGGTAAAGTTAAATGGTTTAATGCTGAAAAAGGTTTCGGTTTTATCGAAGTAGAAGGTGGCGAAGATGTATTTGTACACTTTTCTGCAATTCAAGGCGATGGCTTCAAATCACTTGAGGAAGGTCAAACAGTTACTTTTAATATCGAGCAAGGCGCTCGCGGCCCACAAGCTGCTAACGTTCAAAAGTAATTTGAGCTTAGTTTGCAAAGGACTCTATTTTTTAGAGTCCTTTTTTGATGTTATTTTGAAAGTACAAATTTGTTAAAGCAGAAGAATGTCTTAGATTCGTTACGTTGTCTCAATGATTATTTTTTTCGTAAAAAGAGCCGTTTTTTAGCTTATAAATGATGGGTTTTATCGATCGAGAGTGCTAATTTATTCCTTTTTCGTACTTTTTCTTGTCTCATTTTCCTTGTTCATCACTTGATTGGATGATAAAATTTAAGCCGGTTCAAGATGTTTTCATTCTATCAATTCTTTCTTTGAATCGTTCAAGTTCTAAATCGAAAATCATTTTTCCGTAACCTCTTTGATCGATTTGTACAGAATATCCAGCATGGAGTCTAACTCCTCTACGGTTGAAGCAAGCGGCGGCATGAAGACGACAACATTTCCAAGCGGTCGAATGAGCATACCTAATTCCCTGGCTCGCCTGCACACTCGGACCCCTATCCGATCAGACCATTTATAAGGTTCCTTTGTATTGCGATCGACGACAAGCTCAAGTCCAATCATAAATCCTTTTTGTCGAATATCACCGACATGGCGTAGCTGGCGGAATTCTTGCAAGCGATTAGCGATGTATTGAGAGTTTCGTTCAACTTCGTGAATGAGATTCTTTTTCTCTATTAAATCAATATTCGCAATGGCTACAGCACAGCCTAGTTGGTTCCCGGTGTAGCTATGGCCGTGGAAAAACGTCTTTAACTCTTCATAGTCTCCTAGAAAAGCTTCATAAATATCATCCGTTGTTACCGTGATGGCCACCGGAAGATAACCGCCTGTAAGGCCTTTTCCGGCTGTCAAAATATCAGGTGTAACCTCCTCATGGTTGCACGCGAATAAACGGCCAGTACGTCCGAACCCCGTTGCTACTTCATCGGCGATCATCAAAACATTGTATTTCGAACATAATTCACGCACACCGCGCAAGTACCCTTCCGGCATGACAATAATTCCACTTGCTCCTTGAACGATCGGTTCGATGATCAATGCCGCTGTTTCTTGATGATAAGCTTGAAGTGTTTTTTCCAGTTCGGATAGGAAAAACTTTGTTTGCTCTTGTTCATCCCCTTCAATCGGAGAACGGTATACATATGGATAAGGAACTTTTATTGAACCGAAAAGTAAATTCGAATAAGCTTTATGATAAATATCAATTGCTCCAACAGATACGGCGCCAATCGTGTCTCCATGATAAGCTTCCTTCATTGTAATAAAGCGCTGTTTCTGCGGTTGACCTTTATGCTGCCAGTACTGAAAGGCCATCTTAATAGCAATCTCGACAGCGGTTGCACCGGAATCAGAGTAAAAGACTTTAGCCAAACCTGGTGGCATTAATTGAATGAGTTTCTCAGCGAGAAGAATGGCCGGTATATTAGCCATACCAAGCAATGTAGAATGAGCAATTTTATCCAATTGATCCCGGATTGCCTGATCTAGCTCCGGTACACGGTGACCATGTACATTCAGCCAAATGGAAGATACACCATCCCAATACTCGTTGCCTTGGACATCGCGAAGCTTCCGGCCATCTCCGCTGGCAATGATGACCGGATCGTCCTCTATATACTCTTTCATCTGTGTAAAAGGGTGCCACAAGTAACGCTTATTTTTTTCGGCAAGTTCATCGTAACTAAGCGTTTCTCCTGTCATATATGTACTCACTCCTGATTTTATATTGTTAACCACAAAGTAATGAAGGTTAACAATATAAATGATACCAAAAGATTATAATCTCTACAATTTAAAATCTTTAGTTGATAAAACTTAACCCATTCCTCCGCTTCTTGCAAAAGATGTATTCCCGGACATTGTTTTCAAATACCCTTCAACTTATTTTTTCATGTGAATCAAAAAAAATCCCCTGATAAAAGCAATTGCAACTGCAACACTCATATCAGGAGATTAATAATCAGTCAGTTCCAACTAAATTTTTCTTTCGTTTGTTGTTGATGATTTAATTTGCTGTTTCTATAACCATAGGTAAAGTAAATGACAAGACCTATTGTCAGCCAAACAAGGAATCCCATCCAAGTAAAGGCGGAAAGCTAGAGCATTAGATAAACACATAAAATCACTGATACTGCGGGAATAAAAGGAACTAATGGCGTTCTAAATCCGCGTTTTAAATCGGGTTGTGTTTTACGCAGTACAGCAACTCCTAACGAAACAGTTGCGAAAGCAAATAATGTGCCTATATTCGTCAACTCGGCTAATTTGTCTAGGGGAACAAAACCGGCAAAGATCGAAACTAAGAGGGCTGTTATCTTTGTACTTGCGGCCGGAACTTGTGATTTCGGATGAACAGATGACAAAGCCTTTGGAAGAAGTCCGTCCCTGCTAATTGAATAGAACAAGCGCGTTTGTCCGAACATCATTACGATTAGAACAGTTGTAATTCCAACAATTGCTCCAAGCGAAATAAATCCGGCTGCCCAATCTTGTTGAATAAACTGCAACGCAAATGCAACTGGATCTTTCACGTTTAGCAACTCATAAGGCACAATCCCCGTGAGAATTAAAGATACGACAATATACAGAATCGTACAAATCGTTAGTGCTGAAATAATGCCGATTGGAAGATTGCGCTGAGGATTTTTCACTTCTTCAGCTGCTGTAGATACCGCGTCAAAACCAAAGTATGCAAAAATAACTACGGCAGCACCGGTAACTACACCTGAAAATCCAAAAGGCATGAATGGAGTCCAATTAGTTGGTTTAACGTACCAAACACCTATAATAATGAAAAGAAGTACGACTGCAATTTTGACAATAACCATTATGAAATTAAACTTAACAGATTCTTTTACTCCCCTGGAAAGAAGAAAAGTTACTAAAAGTACTATGATGATAGCAGGCAAATCAACCAAGGTGCCTTTTGCAGGATCATATGCACTGGATAAAGCAGTTGGGATATGAATCCCAAATCCTGATAATAATGATTTAAAATATCCGGACCATCCACTTGCCACCGCTGAAGCGGCAAGACCATATTCAAGTACCAGGTCCCAGCCTAAAATCCAAGCAAATATCTCACCAAATGCAACATAGCTATACGTATATGCACTCCCTGATTCAGGGATCATAGAAGCAAATACTGAATAACATAATGCTGCAAAAGCGCAAGCCAGTCCTGCGATAATAAATGAAATGATTAAGGCTGGGCCGGCATATTTTGCTGCGGCTACTCCTGTCAGCACGAATATTCCCGTCCCTATGATCGCTCCAACACCTAGCATTGTAAGATCCATAGCACCCAATGCCCTTTTTAGTGAATTATTTGAAAATTCACTGCCGATTGGCTTTTTACGAAATAAATCCATTGTAATTGGAGCTCTCGGATTATACTTTGGCTCTCTGCTCGCCGGTTTTTTTGGTCTAGCAGAAAACAGTAAAATAATTATCGGGATTATTACTGTTGTTTTCCTTGGTATATTAAACATTTTAGGAACCCAGTTTGGGGGTTTTATTCAAGGTTTATCTACAATTGGGAAGCTTATACCTATCGTTTTAATAGCATTATTCGGAATTTCGCAAGGTGAATTTCCTGTTTTTAATATGGAAAGTGGAATTTCCCATGAAATTAGTATGGGTGCTGCTGTTTTGGCAACCCTTTGGGCTTATGACGGCTGGATGAATGTTGGATTTATGGCGGGTGAGATGAAAAACCCTGCGAAAACACTTCCAAAAGCCATTATCTCAGGAATCATGGTAGTAATCATTGCTTATTTATCTGTAAACATTGCCATGCTTCATGTATTGCCGGCAAATCAAATTGTTGAACTTGGACCCAATGCTGCTGAGGCTGCGGCAACTAAGCTATTTGGAGATATGGGTGGAAAACTATTAACAATAGGAATTCTTATATCTATTTTCGGTTGTCTAAATGGGAAAGTACTTACCTTCCCGAGAATTCCGTTTGCGATGGCTGAAGACGGTTTTCTTCCTGGTTCAAGGTCGATTTCATGGATACACCCTAAATTTAAAACACCTGTTGGGGCAACAATTTCCCAAATGGTTATTGCAATATTAATGATGACTTTAGGGAACCCTGATCGTCTTTCTGATATTGCCATTTTTTCGGTCTTCACATTTTACGGTTTAGCCTTTTATGCTGTTTTCTTGCTTCGCAAAAATAATACAGAAAATGATCATTTATATAAAGTGCCTTTATATCCCATTACACCTATAATTGCTTGGTGCGGTTTACATTGTAGGAAGTGCATTGGTAAATAGTCCATTGGATGCGCTAATATCCTTGTGTATTACTTTAATCGGACTGCCAATTTATTTAAAAGCAAAGTCTAAAGCTCAAGCGAAAACAATAGCAAAAGCCAGTTGACACGAATGTGAACAAAAAAATGATAAGAAAATGGAGCGCTGTTCCTAGGCGCTCCATTTACATTTTTAATGAGTCATATTATTTTGCATCGGCGGCTGACCTTGGGCAGGTGCGTAGGAGTTTAATATTTGCTGCATGTCTTGCTGGGCAAGTTGTGGTACTTGATAGTAATGATGTTTGTTTTGATAAATGTTAACTTCATAAGCCATCTCTATACAGTTTGGCACTGAGTCAGCCAGCACTCTGCGAACAACTGGATTCGTTGTTTCCAGTGCAGCCATTGTCTTCATTGAAGCCAACGATTTTAAGGCTCCCAGCAAGAAACCTGAAACGATTTCTTCATTTATTTCCGAAGCAGATTGTATCGGTTTTTTTGGCTGGGAAGGTTTTAATCCGTAAACGAAATCATTCCCTTGCTTCATTTTATAGCTTTGTGTCTGTTTTGAAGGATCTCTTCCAGTTTTAAAACATTCTAATGTTATGTTGTACTCATCTTGTAAAAAACGATATTGGCGATCCATAATATCAGCTAATTCCTGGTCTTTTACAAATTGGCGCAACAACGTGTATGTGTTTAAAGTGCCAATGGATCCTGATAAAACTTCATGTACATCAAATAGTTCATGCCCTCCATGATTCAGTTGCTGCGGAATATTGCCTGTTTGCATATTTTGATGCATTTGGCCCTGTTGATTTACCACTTAAAATCACTCCTCCTTTTATAATAAAACGTACGTTGTTATTATGTTTTATCTCATCGTGATTTATTCTTACATGTTCCAAAAAACGATACATGTTAAGGGTCAGACCCGAAAACTATTTGTTTTTTGGAAGTGGATTTTTGTTCGGAATTATTTCCTTCGAAAACTCCGTTAATCCAGCCATATTGGGCATTTGGGCAGATTTTTGAAAGCGAAAATTACTCATTAAGTTTTGAAGCGGCTGCAGCATATTTTTATTTCGACTTCTTCTTAACCCATAGGCAGCTGCACTAACTCCGAGACCTAATAAGGACGCCCACATCATCCCTCTATTGTTTCGTCTTCTGCCAAACATATTGAAAAGAGTCTGTCTTCTCCCTGAAAAAAGCATTGTGATCCAGTTATTCAAATTGATACACTTCCTTTATTAAAATTCAGAAAGCGAAATTTATTTTTCACCTTCCAAGTTTTAATTTTCTCTTTCATGATTTTAATTATGCTGGCAATGATTTGATTAATAATGCTATTTCCTATGTTACATTACGTAGCTTTTCGATATTTTCTTAACAACTTATCTTTTGACATCATTAGATAAACCAAATGATGTTTTTTAACGTTCCTAATACCAAATGAAGGCGTTGAAAGGAAAAAGATAGGCAGCAGTGAAGTTTTTTTATACATCTTATAAAAACTGTTTTGCGGAGAAAAGCACTCAAATCCTAATTGTCTGACCCCTTTGTTTAAAATCGTTATTCCGATAATCCCTTTTATTTTTTGCTTATCGGGATGTTTATGAATATATTCAGCCAGAAGCGGCATTGAATTTAATACTGTTTTGTAAATACATCTTGCCCTATTCACATGATTCTCCATTCTAAGGAATTCACTCAATAATTGTACATTATGGAGATGGATTTTTATTAGTACGTCATTTTTACAAATCATCGTTCCATCCAAAAGGACAACATCTTTTCCTTTATATTTCGTTAATCGAACTCTAAATATTGCTTTTTTATTGCCTTCAAACTCGATATATTGAAGCCGGGTAAACAAAAAATAAATAGGATCGAAAATTTTCCATATAGATAAAATGGAAAGACGTATTCCCATAACGATTTATTCTCCTTTCATTTCATTTCAACAATAGGATGTATAAATCGATCTATTTTTAAAAATAGAAACAATTGGAAATAGTAATCAAGTTTCTTGTAAATTATTTTATTATTGAAAGAACCCATTCTTTTACATCTTTTATACGTAAATGCTTTGGGGCGGAATCTGTCCCTGTCACAATCATAGGAACTAATGAATCGTCTTTATGCAAAGCTCCGTGGCTGGCTCCACCGACATGAGTCGGCGACCCTTCTCCAATAAGTTCATATCCCGGTTTTGCTGTTATGACAAGATAATCTCCTTTATGTGAAAAAAACGAACTGTAAAATCTTGCAAGACCATCAGGGAAATTTCCAAAGGAAATTCTTTTATCTTTTATTTGCAGATCCAGAATCTCGATTTTTCCTTCTAAACTCCATGTTTGTCCATATTCATCAATGTAGTCTCCACCTGGATGAAAAATAAGTTTTCCGTCCTGTTCGCCTGAAATAACATGAATATCTTCCCCTGCTTTCCATCCAATCAGATCAATTCTTCTGTCCTTTTGCAAAGTATTTGCAATCTGATTAAGAGCCAACCGATTTGCATCAAGAGAATAGACAAATGCCATTCGCTCATTTACACCTAAAACAATTTGATCTTTTGGTGTAACTCCCTTTCTTAATTTGACAATCGTATATTCGTTTAAGACTTTCCTTAGATCAATGAGTGCTTCATTTCGATCAGCGCCAATCCATGCTTGGCCGTTATCACCCATGATCACCCATATATTTTCTTTTAAAGCGTCTTCCCGTGAGGAGAAACTGTTTAAGATCGTTGCAAGTTGTTGATCTATTTTTATTATTGCTTTCGTATCCATCGGCCCGTTTTTATGTACGCTTTTATCCCCATCCGAAAAATAAACAATCGAAAAATCAGGAAGTTTGTCTTCTTGTATTAAATAAGTGAGTTCGTTTACGGAAAAAGTGTTTTGGAACCCGTATTTTCTCCAAAAGTGATGTTTACGGTTAAAAGGGTTCATTTTATGCAGTGCCCCATGTGAAAATAAGGAAGGAGCCTTTACTTCTATCTTTCCTGGAATTCCTGTTAACCAAGACAGCAGGCGTGGAATTATTAATGACTGATTTGTACTTCCCTTATAAATAAGAGTATTTATTGAAGCTGATTTTTTATCAGACATGGCAAGTTCTTCATGAATCGTTTTAAACTCATTACCTAAATGGACATTGTTCAAATTATATAAAATATCGTTCATTGATTGCTTTAAACCAAGCTTCATTAATTCTCTAATATGGCTTCCGTAATTTATCAATCGTTTTTCATCTAGATGGTACCAAACCAATCCAGGGATTTTATGCTTGTCACAATAAACCCCGGTCAACAGGGTGCTATCTACATTTACCGACATGGTTGGAAACGGACTAACAACATCAGAATAAAAGTGTCCATTTTCTATAAAAAATTGAAATGTTCTTGCTTGTCCATTCCTAACAGCATTCTGCAAGGGAATCGTCATAAGAGAATCTATCAAAAGAAGAATCACCCGTTTTTTTGTTCCTTCTGCTGCAAAATTGCTTAATGCCAATTGATTTACTCCCTTCCATCGATCCATATTAGTTTTATTATGGTAGTTCGATATTCAGAATATGTTCGGTATTATCATTTTTATTTTCAAAAAGTATAGTTAAAACATACTCAACGAATACTTCGAAGATAAGATCTCCAATAATTTAAGACCTGCAATACTGTTTCCCTTTTCATCGAGAGCAGGTCCAAATATTCCTAGCCCGAAACGATGGGGAACCGCTCCCATGATGCCGCCTGAAACTCCGCTTTTTGCCGGGATTCCAACCCTAACGGCAAACTCCCCTGAAGCGTTATACATACCGCATGTAACCATAAAAGTCTTGCAAATTCTTGCTACTTCTGCAGGTATGATTCTTTTGTTTGTGATCGGCTCAACCCCATCCATGGCGAATACGATGCCTATTCTCGCCAAGTCCAAACAATCCATTTCAATCGCACATTGTTTTGTATAAAGGTCCAGAAGCTCTTCCACATCCTCATTGATGATTCCGTGCTGCTTCATAAAATAGCATAAAGAACGGTTAAGAAAGGAAGTTTCAAACTCCGACTTCGCCACTTCCTGTGAATAGGCAACTTTTGAATTGCCGGCCAATTCCTGAATGAATGTAAGAATCCGTTTTAATCGGTCCTCGATCGATTGTCCTTTAATCATATGAGTAACCGCCAATGCCCCTGCATTAATCATCGGATTTAACGGCTTGGAAGGGTTATTTAATTCAAGCTTAACGATGGAATTAAAAGGATCTCCCGTAGGTTCGTATCCTACCTTTCTAAAAACAAATTTTTCCCCGCAATCGATTAGTGCCAAAGCAAGAGTTAACACTTTCGAAATACTTTGCAGTGTAAATTTTTGCTGGATATCTCCTGCAGATATACATGTTCCGTCAGGATGATAAATGGCTGCAGATAAATCATGAGGGTTTGCTTTTTTTAAAGCAGGGATATAATCAGCGACCTTTCCATGTCTTGTATACTTCTTTGCTTCCAACACGACTTCGTTTAACTTTTCACTCGAATGACAAGGCATTTTTTATCACCAACTTGATTTCTAAAATGGTCTCTTTTCATTTATTAGCTAGTCTAATCAAAAACAATCCGGAATACTCATCATAAAAACCATTCAATTCAATACGGCGATTTATATGTAAACAAAAATTAAATATCGGTTGACATTAATATTGAAGTTCTATTATTCTTAATTTATATAACACTTTATCGTTAATGTTAGAATAAGCTGGATATATATCTATTTATTTTCTTTAATTGGATTTACATACAAAGTAGTATAGATGTGGATGCACATACCGCAATCAAACAACTTCATTTTGGCTGTAGGTATTAGTTTAATGGCGTTCACATAAATGAGATCTGCCTTTTATTAAAGTAAAATGTTGCTCAACAGGAAGGGGTAAAAAGAATGGGAAATTGGAAACAACTTGCATTAAGCGTTTTAGATGGACACGAATTAACCGATGATGAAGCTTTATCTATATTAAACTGTCCTGATGAAGAACTCCTTGAATTGCTGCAAAGCGCTTATACAATCCGTCATCATTACTATGGCAACAAGGTAAAATTAAATATGATTATTAACACGAAATCCGGCCTTTGCCCGGAAAACTGCGGTTATTGTTCCCAGTCCAGTGTTTCAACAGCGCCAATTGAAAAATATCAAATGCTTGACAAAGAGTCTATTTTAAAAGGTGCTGAGCGAGCCTATCACTTGAATATCGGAACATACTGTATTGTGGCAAGCGGAAGAGGTCCGAGCAATAGAGAGGTCGAGCACGTCGCTTCTGCAGTAAAGGAAATAAAGGAAAAGTTCAATCTAAAAATTTGTGCCTGTCTTGGATTGTTAAAGCCCGAGCAGGCAAAAAAGCTGAAGGAAGCCGGTGTAGACCGCTACAACCATAATATCAACACCTCTGAAAATCACCATGAATCGATCACGACTTCCCATACTTACCAGGACAGAGTCAATACCGTACAACTTATAAAAGAAGCGGGAATTTCCCCTTGCTCCGGAGTCATCGTCGGAATGAGAGAGACAAAGCAGGACGTTATTGATATGGCAAGAAGCCTAAGAGCATTAGATGCCGATTCAATCCCTGTCAACTTTTTGCATGCAATTCCAGGAACGCCTCTTGAAGGTGTTGATGAACTAAATCCTAGATACTGCCTAAAAGTTCTTTGCCTCATGCGTTTCATCAACCCAACAAAGGAAATACGAATTTCGGGAGGAAGAGAAGTGAACCTGCGCAGCCTGCAGCCACTAGGTTTATACCCTGCTAACTCAATATTTGTCGGAGACTACTTAACCACTGCAGGACAAGAAAGCAGTGCTGATCACCAAATGCTTGAGGATTTAGGGTTTGAGATTGATTTCGTGAAAGAAAAAGTTAGTGCGGTTTAGTGAAATAATAAAAGGAATTATTGCAAGAATAGATAATAATGTTGTAAGGCTGTCGGAAAAATTACGACAGCCTTTTTAGTACTATTGCTTTACTTTTTGCATTGTTTCCAACTTAAATAGCGGATCGTTTACAATGTAATGCTGAATATAGAAAACTATGCCCACCACATTTCAGTCATTTGCTCTTTAAATAGAATTCCTTTCAGTAAGCTGATCGCCTTACTTAATCCCTCATCGGTAGAAGCGAGCATGTCTTCATGTTCAATGGAAAGGACATAATCATAACCTACTGCACGAAGTGTGCTAACAATATCTTTCCACATTTTTTCGTCATGGCCATAGCCGACTGATCTGAAAGTCCAAGACCGGTCTAAAATGTTGCTGTAGTGTTTCGTATCTAACACGCCGTTCACACTTATATTGGCTTTGTCTAAATATGTGTCTTTTGCGTGGAAATGGAAGATGGCATTTTCGCGCCCTAGCTTCTTAATTGCTTCTACAGGATCAATTCCTTGCCAAACAAGGTGGCTCGGATCGAAATTTGCTCCAATGCTTTCTCCCGCATGTTCTCTTAGTTTCAGTAATGTCTCCGGATTGTAGACAACAAAACCGGGATGCATTTCGAAAGCAATTTGATTGATTCCGTGAGACTCTGCGAATTTAGCCTCTTCTTTCCAATAAGGAATCACCACTTCGTTCCACTGCCAATCTAGAATATCCAAATACTCCGGAGGCCACGAACATGTCACCCAGTTTGGATATTTTGCGTTCGGATGGTCACCAGGGCAACCGGAAAAACCGTTAATGACAGGAATTTCTAATCGCTCAGCTAATAAGACTGTTTTTCTCCAAACATCATGAGACTCTTTCGCAAATCTTTTATCTGGATGAAGAGGATTGCCATGGCAGCTTAAAGCGCTGATCATTAATCCCCTGCTTTCAAGCGCAAGTTTGAAAGATTTTAATTTTTCAGGGCTTTCCAATAACTCATCAGGGTTGCAATGACTGTTTCCCGGATAGTTGCCTGTTCCCAATTCAACTGCTTCTACGCCCATTGCGCTTAATTTATCAAGCATTTCTTCAAAAGGTAAGTTTTGATATAGAGCTGTGAATACACCTAGTTTCATGAAGACACCTCCTGATCCACTTGGACTTTTACCCATTTTTGTTGTTTATGACTTTCTACTATTGCATCGATAATAGACATTGATACATGTCCATCTTCAAAGGTCGCGAAGTTTGTTTGATCTTTTAATGGGTCTTTTCCATCCCGAATGAATGTATAAAATTGTAACATCATATTTTTTAAAGCGTCAGGCCAGCCTTCATTATGCCCTCCGGGATGGTGTATCGAAGATCTTGCTTCCGGTGCAAATAAAGCAGGATCTGCCAAAAGAATTTCATTTGGTTTGTCGCGATAACCGATCCATAATTTCTCCGGTTCCTCTTGATTCCAATAAGCTGAACTTTTGCTGCCATCGATTTCAAAACTAAGCCTGTTTTTCCTGCCGGCACTTACTTGAGAAACTGTAAACACACCTCTAGCCCCATCATGAAAACGCACAAGAACCGACGCATAATCTTCTGTTTGGATCGTTACTTCTTCATAATTCTCTTCTTCCGTATTTTGTGTACCGAAAGTTGACACATTTGTTTTCGGTTTTTTTCTAACAGGTAAAACCGTTGCCAAATCTGCAAAAACTTCCACAATTTTTTTACCGGTCACATATTGGACCGTATCACACCAATGGGAACCTATATCCGCGATGGCACGTGTGTTTCCGCCGAATTTAGGATCCAAACGCCAGTTAAAATCAGTTTCATACAGTAACCAATCTTGCAAATAACTTCCGTGTACCAAATTCACTTTTCCGAATTCACCATTTTTTATCATCGTTTGTAAATTTTTAATAATCGGAAATTGGCGATAATTAAAATTCACACCATGTACGACTTTATGCTGTTTTGCTAATGCAAGCAACTCTGCTGACTCTTTACTTGACATCGCTAACGGCTTCTCAGATAATACATGCTTGCCTGCTAAAATAGCTTCTTTGTTGATCGAAAAGTGAAGATGATTCGGCGTACAGTTATGGACAACTTGAATTTCGCTGTCCTCTAACATTTCTCGGTAATCGCCATATGCTTTTGGAATCCCAAGTTCAGCCGCTTTTTTTTCGGCGGTCTCCTTGCTGCTGCCCGCTAATCCAATCACATCAACAAAACCAAGCCTTCTGATTGCTTCAATATGAGTAGGACCGATAAAACCTGTCCCGATCACTCCAACTTTTATTTTTTCCATTGTTTTCTCCCCCTACTCAAGGACTATATGAATCTATTTTTTTAACGTTTTTCTTCCAAATGCTACTGCTAAGATAATGATTAAACCTCTGACAATCATTTGTTGGCTGACATCAAGGCCCATGATGATCAAACCATTATTAATCATGCCCATCATTAATGAACCGACAACTGTTCCAATCACTGTTCCGACTCCACCGGATAGAGCCGTTCCACCAAGAATAACAGCTGCAATTACAGAAAGCTCATCGCCTTCCCCAAATGTAAATCTTCCTGCGTGCATGCGTCCGGCATATAGAATACCAGCGAACCCGGCCGCCAAACCTGATCCTAAAAAGACGAGTAATTTGATTTTGTCAGTTTTTATTCCGGAAAACTTTGCAGCGCTTTCATTTCCGCCTGTTGCCAATGTTTGTCGTCCAAATGCTGTTTTACGGAGCAGAATATGTCCGATAATGACAGCGATGAGTGTCCAAATTAATAAAATCGGAATAGGTCCAATATCGCCTGAACCAAAAACGTAGTTAAAAGTGGAATGAACAATTGGTACTGGAGCTGTATTTGTAATCCACATTGCCAAACCTTTCACAATTCCCATCGTTCCAAGGGTAACTAGAAAAGAAGGAATCGCTACTTTTGTTATTAGGAGACCGTTAATGAGGCCTACTATTAAGCCTGTTCCCAGTCCGACAATAAGTCCGCCGAAAAACCCAAATCCAGCTTGTAAGGCTAATGCTGCCGTTAATGCGGATAATGCGGTAATGGATCCTACTGATAGGTCAATTTCACCCGTACTTATAACAAAGGTCATCGCGACTGCCATAATAGTTATCATCGCTGATTGACGGGCGATATTCAGCATATTGGCAGCAGTTAGAAATCCATCATCATATAACATGATTGAAAAATAGATGAAAACTCCGATAAAGGCAAAATATACAATATAGTTACGCCAATCGAATGTTTTTCCTGATTTAAAAGTATTCATATTAATTGAATTATTCATCTTAATACCCTTGGATTGCATGTTGAAGCTCCTCCTCAGAATTGATCTCCTTTCTTTTTAGTTCTTTCACCACTTTTCCTTCATGCAATACAATGACTCTGTCACTTACTGCTAAAAGTTCAGGAAGTTCTGATGAAATCACTATGATCGCCTTTCCGCTGTCAGCCAGTTCACGAATAATATCTATGATTTCTGTTTTCGCGCCGATATCTACTCCGATCGTAGGCTCATCTAAAATCAGTACATCAGGATCATTCGCCAGCCATTTTGCCAGTACAATCTTTTGCTGGTTGCCGCCGGATAACAATCCTGCTGTTTTAAAAATACTATCTGTTTTAATATTCAGTTTTTGAACTAGCTCACTTGTTAATTCATTCGCCTTGCCTTCATCAATAAATAATCCTTTTTTGATTTTTGAGAGGATAGGCAAAATCATATTATCCTTCACGCTATGTTCAAGGATCAGCCCTTGCATTCTGCGATCCTCCGGAATGAGGGCAAGACCGGCATTGACTGCATCGATCGGACTGTTAATGGATCGTTTTTCTCCGTTAACATAAATTTCACCGCTATCTATCGAATCAATACCGAAGATGCATCGGGCCATTTCTGACCTTCCACTTCCCATTAATCCTGCTACACCAAGAATTTCACCAGGATACAGCTTAAAATTAATATCATTGATTTTTGTTCCGGAAGTTAAATGTTTGACTTCCAGGATCGGAGTGGAATCAGCCCGGTATGTCCGTTCCTTCCATTCAAATGCTTTATCCATTGCAGCTCCGACAATATGCTGAATGACTGTATCTAACTCAATTTCTTTTATTCTTTCAGTAACCACATTTTTTCCGTCACGTAAAATCGTAATTCTGTCACAGATTTCAAAGATTTCGTCCATTCGGTGTGATATATATATAATGGAAATCCCTTTTTGCTTAAGTTTGTTGATAAAAGAAAAAAGAACTTCTGTTTCCTTCTTGGTTAAGGAGGATGTTGGCTCATCCATAATCAATATTTTTGCTTCTTGTGAAAGAGCTTTGGCAATTTCAGTCATTTGCCAATATCCGACACCAAGGTTTTCGACAACATCATTCGGATGAATATCAACTTCTAATTCTTGTAATAATTTTCTTGTTTTCTCGACACACTCTTTGTCGTTTAACAATCCTAATGAAGTTCTTGACTCTCTTGTTAAAAAAATATTTTCTGCGACTGTTAATGTTGGGATTAAACTAAACTCTTGAAAGATCATTGATATATAATTGTCTCTTGCATCGTTCATATTTTTAATCGTTACTTTTTTTCCATCAATGTAAATTTCCCCATCATCAGCTTCATAAACACCGGTTAATATTTTCATTAATGTTGATTTCCCGGCACCATTCCCCCCCATCAGGGCATGGACTTCACCTTTGTTCACTGAAAAATCAACTGAATTTAATACTTTAACGCCATTAAACGATTTGGAGATATTTTTCATTGAAAGAAGCGGCTGTTCCATCTCATTCACCTTCTTTTATAAGAGGCTACTCTTTTGAGCAGCCTCTATAAAGTTTGAAGTTCACTTTATTGGTTTACTTCTGCTTCAGTTTGTTTAAGACTTACCCATGTTCCTTTTTCAGCAGATTCAAGGATTGCATCACTTATTAGAGCGATACGATATCCATCATAGAAGTTTGGTGAAACTTCTGTATCTTCTACGATTGATTTAATAAAATCATACGTTTCAATAATTTTTGTTTCTCCATAACCAATACCAAGTGCAGGAATTGGCCACAATCCTTCACCGTATGGATGAGCAGGTCCGGTATAAACGGTTCTGAAACCTCTGGCATCGCTTGGATCATCAGCGAAATAAACTTGCAGTTCATCACGGCGTTCATAGTTGAAGTATAACGAACCTTTTTCGCCATGAATTTCAAAAGTTAGGAAATTATTGCGGCCCCAAGCATTACGTGTTGCTTCAATGCTGCCTATTGCCCCGTTTTCAAACTTTAACAGTGTTGCAAATTCATCATCAACATCTACAGGAGCTTTAGGAACATCGGCAGAAGCTTTTACCGTACCTAATTTGTCTACTCCGCCAGATTGGATTGGTCTTTCATTTATCCATGTTTTTGCCACTGCATTCACTTCCGAAATTTCACCAACAAGGAAGCGTGCCATATCAATGACATGGGTTCCTATATCACCAAGTGCACCTGAACCGGCTATCTTTTTCTGAAAACGCCATGATAAAGGTGAATTAGGATCCGCAGACCAATCTTGCAAATAAGTTCCACGGAAGTTAAGAATTTTACCAATGCGTCCTTCTTCAATATATTTTTTAGCCAGTGCAACTGCCGGAGTTCTTCTGTAGTTGAATGCAACCATATGTTTCACTCCAGCTTTTCGGACTGCATCTAACATTGTTTTTGCCTCTTCAGCATTTCTTGCTAAAGGTTTCTCAGAAATAATATGTTTACCAGCCTCTGCTGCAGCAATCGCAATTTCTGCATGAGAATTGTTAGGAGTAACGATATCGATTACATCGATATTCGGGTCTTCTACTACTTTTCTCCAATCGGATGAATAGTTTTCAAATCCTAAACGTTGAGCTGCCTCCACAGCTAATTGATCAGTAACATCTACGACTGTGTGACGATGCGGGATGGCAGGTGCCGGCCAAAAGAACATCGGCATTCCAGCATAAGCAAGTGCGTGTGCTTTTCCCATAAATCCTCCGCCAACCATACCAATATTTATTTTTTTCATATTATTTTCCTCCCTCAATTATCGTAATGAATATGAAAGTTATTTCACGGCATCTTGAATCGTTTTAGGTGGGTCTTTCCGGTAAACAAGCTTCCAAGAATCTAAAACATTGTCTTCAGTTTGTAATCGATTACATTTATTTTTACAACATTCTTTTAAAAATTTTTATCATTCTATTATTATATTTTATCAATAATAAAATAAGAGGGAGTTTTATTACATCTCCCTCTTACCTTTAATATTTCATTCGCCTTAAAATCATTTTCTTTGTTATAAAGTTTGTTTTCCTTTAACACCGTTAATTGAGTAACTTGCCGTAATGTTTGCATTTAATGACTGGGAAACCGAACAATACTTGTCTTTTGACAACTGAATGGCCCGGATTACCTTATCTTCGGGTAACTCGCCTTCAAGTGCGTAATGAATATGAATATCTGTATATCGTCTCGGATGGTCTTCTGCACGTGTTCCTTCTACTTCAAGATGAAAAGAAGTCGGATTCAAGCGCATTTTTTCCAATATCATAATAATATCAATTCCTGTGCACCCTGCTACTGCTTGTAAAAGCAATTCCATAGGCCTAGCTCCACTATTTTGCCCCCCGATTTCCTCGGCCGCATCAATTTTGATTTCATGGCCTGATGGAGTGGTTCCTGAAAAAGCTAATTGTCCTGTCCATGTTACCGTTGTTTTCATTAGTTACAATCCTTTCCTTATGTACCTTTTCTTTTATATTGTCTACTTCTTAATTTGGTATTCTCTTCTTTTCATAATTGTACATTTAACTTATGATAAATCAAAATTAAACAAGTCTGTTAAAGTGAATCCACAAAAAAGGGATAAACGAATGATTAGCTATTAATGAAAAATGAATTTCTCCACTCTTTTATCCTTGATTTTAGATTGTTTTTATGTTTACTTCATTGACTTTTTTATCATTCAGTTTAGCTAAAACGTCGTTAAAAGTATGCTTACTGATCCACTCATCCAAATCAGGCAACACTTTTTTAAAATATGGAAGCTTTGCCAAGACAGGGAGCTCTGTTAATTTTTGAATCATTGAGACATTATCATTGTGTAAAAAGTTTTGATCATCGAATTGGTTAAACACGATACCCTTTATTTTCAATCCTTCATTCATGGCATATTGTACAGTAGTAACAGCATGATGGATACTTCCAAGACCGCATAAAGAAACTAGTACAATAGGAATTTGTAAATCCTTGATAAAATCTTTCGTCATGTATACTTCGTTTTCACGCTCTTGAAGAGGAACCGCCAGTCCTCCCGCCCCTTCTACTAGAACGATGTCATATTGTTCTTTTAATTCATTTAGCTTCTGTTTGATATTTTCTATATTCGCTTTTTGTCCTGTTATTTTTTCTGCCAAATGAGGAGATACAGCAGGCTTGAAAAAATACATCCCTGTCTGATCGTCGCCGATAGACTTCTGAAACCAATATGAATCCGGATAGCTTTGTTTCTCTTCATCAAATCCCGATTGAATCGGTTTAAAAACCTTCACCTTCAATCCATTTTTACTAAGAACTTTATATAAAAATGACGTAACAATGGTTTTTCCAATATCAGTTCCTGTTCCGGTAATAAACAATGCGTTCCCCATTTAAGCTGCCACTCCTTTGCCAACAGGTAATCCAGATAAACGTGCGAGGATTTTTGACGCTAAAATCGAACAAATAATACATAGGATAATGTCGCCCGGTACGGGAATAAGAAATCCGTACAAGACTGTTTGCTTAATCGTTAGTGGCTTCTCCACCACAAATTTCATCACACCGTAAAGCCAAACACAACCTATCGTATATACTGTTAATAAAGAAGCAAAATTGGCTGCAGCCAATGTTTTAATTGAACGTTTTTTCACCTTCTCCACGATCAACCCGCTCACATATGCTCCTAAAACAAATCCGATCAAATAGCCAAAAGTCGGTTTTAATACGTAGCCAAACCCACCCCCTTCTGCAAAAACAGGGACTCCGATCAGGCCTATGAACACATACAACAGTTGGCTAAGCGCACCTAATCTTGGACCAAGCAGAGAGCCTGCTAGAAAAACAGAAACAATTTGCAAAGTAAATGGTACATATGGAATCGGAATTTTGATAAATCCCCCAATGGCTGTCATTGCGGCAAAAATTGCTGCTAAGGTCATGTGTTTTGTTTTCATTTCATTTTCACCCTCATTGGATTGTTTTTTTTATCATGCATGATTTATATTCATTTTGTCAACTATTTTTAAAAATAGGTTTACAATTAATCCAAAATATGAAACGATCACGAAAAATGAAGCAAAAAAAGAGGTATCTGAAAATAGATACCTGGTACTTCATAAAATATTTAGTGAGTTCGAACTTTAGTTTCTGATCATAATTGTTTTTAATACAAACTAAGCATGTACGGAAATATTCCAAGCAAACGGGTCTTTAAATTCATTCCAGTCCATTAACAGTTCCTCTTCTGTTAGTAAGCAACTGTCTAATGAGGCTTTTACAGCTTCTTTATCCATGTCAATTCCGATCACAACAAGTTCAATCATGCGGTCTCCATATTTTTCATCCCAATCATCTTTTAATTCAGGATTTTCCGCAAAGTACGTGGATTGTTCCTCAATAGGCAAAGCAGCCACCCAGTAAGCAACAGGTTCCAGATTGACGGATGGGCCGGCCTGAGAGAATAAAAGTGCAACATCATTTCTAGTGGCGCACCAAATAATCCCTTTTGCCCTCACAATTTCTTCAGGCATTTCCTCAGCCCATTGGTAAAATCGCTCTGAATGAAATGGGATGCGGCTTCGATACACAAATGAGCTGATTCCATATTCCTCTGTTTCCGGAGTATGTTCTGGTGATTCCAGCTCTTTAAGCCATCCTGCTGATTGGCTTGCTTTCTCAAAATCAAATAATCCTGTATTCAATATTTCAGAAGGAGAGACTTCTCCTTTAACGGTACGTATCAGCCTTGCTTCGGGCTGAAGTTTTCTTAGAAATCCTTCCAGCTGATTTAATTGTTCAGGATCTAACAAATCACACTTATTCAGGATGAGAACATCACAAAATTCAATTTGATCGATCAATAGATCGGCAACAGTTCTTTCGTCATTTTCCCCAGCGGCCTGGCTTCTATCCAACAATGAATCCCCTGATGCGAAATCATGCCAAAATCGGTTCGCATCGACGACTGTAACCATTGTATCAAGTCTGCAATGCTTCGTAAGGTCTATTCCTAATTCTTCATCAATGTAGGAAAATGTTTGAGCAACTGGTACGGGTTCACTTATACCAGTAGATTCAATAATTATGTAATCAATATTCCCCTGCTGTACGAGTCGCTCAACTTCCTTCAATAAATCTTCCCTTAGCGTGCAGCAAATGCATCCATTTGATAATTCCACAAGTTTCTCTTCGGTTCGGTTTAACCCTCCCCCTTGTTTAACTAAATCTGCATCCACATTGATTTCGCTCATATCATTGACAATAACAGCTACTCTCAAACCATCCCTGTTTTTTAAAATATGGTTTAATATCGTTGTTTTTCCCGCACCTAAATAACCGCTCAAAACGGTGACTGGTATTTTTTTATCCGGCATATTGATTCTCCTTAAAATAATAAATCATAATTATTACGATTTATACTGTGCAATTTCTCCAATTGATTCCGGCAATTACGCCATTTCAAATTGCTTTTCCAAAATTTACTTAGTTTCTCTGTGCAAAGTACGACGTTTCAACCGCGGCGAGTATTTCATTAATTCAAGTCTTTCGGGATTGTTTCGTTTATTTTTTGTCGTTATGTAATTTCTGTCACCTGTTTCAGTACATTGAAGCGTTATTTTAACTCGCATTTTTATCCTCCTTGTTAAAATTGAAATAGGAATGATTACGATTTTCATTGTATAGTATAGATGAAAGGAAAGTCAATATCGGGATTTGATTAAAAATAATTTCAAATAGTCCTAATAAGATCTATTGCCATCTAGCAAAAAATAGATTTCCATTACAAATAAGTAAATACAATTCTTAAAAATGAATTCTATTAATAAATATTATTGACAAGTACTATATTTTTGATTTATTGGAGGTCATTATGGATCGTCTATTTCGTTTATACTTACTTGATTTCACCGGAATTTTCATAATTGGTATTGCCATTTATTTCTTATCCTTTGGAACAAATATAACGGTTAATAATGAAGCAGGCTGGCAATTCCCCCCTTCTCTATTAAATTTGAATACGATTTTTTTAAGTATTTTAATAGAAGCTATGCCATTTGTTTTGATCGGTGTTCTAATTGCCGGTATGATCCAAATTTTTGTTAAAGAAGAGCATATTCAAAAGTGTATTCCTAAAAATAAATTTTTGGCTGTCATGATGAGCTGCGTCGTCGGAGCATGTTTCCCGGCTTGTGAATGCGGTATGGTGCCGATCGTCCGGAAACTTGTTGCCAAAGGAGTTCCTATTTACGCAGGAATTGGTTTTTTGCTAACCGGTCCGCTTATTAATCCCATCGTAATTGCCTCAACTTACATGGCATTTGGGAATAATTTAAAGATCTCACTATTGAGGATGATTATCGGGTTCTTTATCGCGATATTTGTTGCAATAGCTGTGAGCTTCCTCTTTAAAGGCCGTCAGTTTAAAGAGACTGCCCCGTTAACAGACGTGCATTCCCACTCCAGCGATAAACATATGACGTTTATCGAAAAGTTTTGGAGTATGCTTAAGCATTCGATCGATGAGTTTTTTGATATGGGCAGATACTTAATCATTGGGGCATTTTTTGCGGCTTTTGTACAAACATATTTGCCGGCTAAATCGTTGCTTGATGCAGGCAGCGGAGTAGGTTCTTCCACCCTTGTTATGATGGGACTTGCCTATATTATGTCTCTTTGTTCAGAAGCAGACGCCTTTATCGGAGCATCTTTTTCAAGCATTTTTCCGACCACTTCTATTTTAGGTTTTCTAGTATTTGGCCCTATGATTGATTTAAAAAATACGATTATGATGCTGAGCGTTTTTCGGACAAGGTTTGTTTTGGGCGTTTTAGCGATCGTCACGATCTCTGTTTTTACTGCATTGATGCTTCTGCATCCATTTATGTGAGGAGGGGAAAAAGATGCAATTTCATGTTCAGCAGGCCATTAGAGCATTCATACTGTTTACTTTTTCCGCTCTAATACTTAAGCTGCATTTTACCGGTGACATGACGAAATTTATTAACCCGAAATACGAAAATCTTAGCCAGGCGGCAGCTGTAATTTTTCTGTTATTATTTATGGTGCAGCTTACTAGGGTGTGGACATTAACAAAGGAGGAGCACCATTGTCATGACGGGCATGAATGCAGCCATCATGATCATGGGGATTCACCATTTTCTTTTAAAAAAGCAATTTCTTATTTCATTATTGTTTTTCCTTTGTTAACCGGAATTTTTCTTCCGGCTAAAGCGTTGGATGCATCAATCGCCAATAAAAAAGGAGCAATGATTTCCTTATCCAATCAGGCGAAAAACGGCGGACAAATTGATGAAGAAAGCGCCTCCAATGGGAACCCTTCTGAACCGAATACAGATAACAGCTTGGAGAAAGGTACAAGCAGTACAAATACCCATGATTCAAATGTTCCTGTCAATCCAAATGAAATGACGGAAGAGGAATACCAGAAGCTAATGAAAGAATTAGAAAATGCCCCGGTCATATTAATGAAAGATCTAGTGTACTCTTCTTATTATGATGCGATCAGTATCGATGTCGATAAGTATAAAGGCAGGAAGATTCAACTGAACGGTTTTGTTTATAAAGAGAAAGGGTTTCAGCCGAATCAACTTGTTATCTCACGATTTTTAATCACGCATTGTGTCGCTGATGCCGGAATTATCGGGTTTCTTTCTGAATTTCCGGAAGCTTCCACTCTTTACCCTGATACATGGATCGAGGCGGAAGGAACACTTGATGTAACCACATATAATGGCACCAAGCTCCCACTAATTAAAATAAACAGTTGGAAAAAAATCGATGAACCGAAAGAGCCTTACCTTTATCCGATTAGTGTCAAACTTAAATAAAAGCTTTGGGGAAGGAAGCCCTTATTCCTCCCCTTCTCTTACCTCAAATAATAAAGAATGCATTGAACAAAGAGTATTGATAATAAGCTCATTCATAAACCTTTTGTCTATTACTCTTTGATAATAGTGGTCTATCATTGCTCCACATGACATCCACCGGCAACTCCAAAAACTCTGAAAGCACTTGTTCTGATATCAAATCACGGATTTTTCCGGAGGCAAATACTTCTCCCTTTTTTAAAAGAAGGATTTTACTAAATACGGGTAAAATCTCTTCCACATGATGGGTAACGTAAAGAAGAGTTGGTCCGCCAGGTGTCGCTGCAATTCTTTCAATATCTTCTAAAAGCAGCTCTCTTGCAATAAAATCAAGTCCGTTTGTCGGTTCATCTAAAATTAGTAAATCAGGGTCAGTCATGAGTGCTCTAGCAATTAAAACACGCTGCCTTTCTCCTTGCGACAAAGTTCCATATTCTCTATTAGCAAAATCAAAGCATCCAAACTTTTTTAACAATGAAACGGCTTTTTGTCTGATTTCATCGGTTGGTGTCTCATATAGCCCTATTGAAGCATATGCACCGCTTAACACAATTTCATACGCATTGTCGGAATCGTAAAATTTTTGCTGTAAGGATGAAGAAACTAGTCCAATTTTTCTCCGAAGGTCTGATTCAAGCGGAACCTTACCAAACTCTTTCCTAAGTACTACCGCCTTCCCTTTAGTCGGAAAATAATAGGCATTGATCAAATCTAACAATGCCGTTTTACCGGCACCATTTAATCCGAATAAAACCCAATGCTCGCCTTTTTTCACGTTCCAATTAATATCCTTTAAGATCCATGTTCCATCTCTATTCAGCCATACATTTTCTAACTGTATAACCATGTAAGCCCATCCTCCATACATATTTGTATCAAACATTATAAACCTCTATTTACCTTTTGTCTTATAATTAGAATAATTAAGAAAAAAGAAATAAAAAAATTTTTATGTAAAAAAGCAGACCAGAAAATACCCATCCATGCCTGCCTTCGCCGTATGATTTTTAATCGAATTTACATCCATGAAATGTATATTGTTGTTTTGCTTAATAAGTTCTTTTTTTCAAAAGAATCGGTTTTTTGATTAACTCTTTCAATGCCTCCAAATTAACAAGTAGAGTTCCACAGATAATCGTTACTGCACCTACTGCCATTAACCATGTGACAGCCTCATTATTCAAGAGTGCACCCAATGTTATAGCGATAAGCGGAGAAATATACAGCCATGTAGATGGGAAAACCGGGTTTGTCTTGGCAACAAGCCAATAAAATAAGCTGTGACCAACCATAGACCCAACGATAATTAAATAAAGGAGAGATCCCATTGCCTTCATGGATATTATGGACTCAACATTTATTTTTTCAGTAAACAAGGATAAAACAACGAGAAGAGCTCCGCCATACATCATCTGAGCTGCATTCAATGCTATCGGTGATGTTTCCTTAAAGACTCCAATAACACGTTTGGAATATAAGGCTCCACTCGCATAACAGACTTCTCCCATTAAAATTACGATGCACCCAAGAAACCAAAGAAGATTTGTTTCAAATGTAAAGCTAGATGAAAGCAATAAAATAACTCCCGCAAATCCAATGAAACATCCAATTAACGATTTGTTACTAAATTTTTCACGCAAAATAAATGTTTGGATTAATAATATCATCATGGGGCCTGTAGCAGATAGCACAGCTGCAATCCCTGAATTCACATACTGTTCAGCCCAATAAAGGGTCGCAAACGTACCAAAAGTTAAACCTAAACCTGACAATAGCATCTCCTTTCGAACAAGAAGCGACATATTCGCCTTCCCTTTATTCTTCATCACAATAAATAAAATGAAACCTGCCAGAAAAAATCGGATCCCCGCTGACATAAATGGCGGGGCACCTGCATCCACCCCTATTTTTATCGCTAAAAAAGTAGTTCCAAAAATAAAACACATGATGAAGTAATTTAGAATGATCATAAAAATTCCTCCTTTTTCCTTTATCATAATAGGAGGTAAACAGAACAGATTAATTTAAATAGAACAGATAAGAAAGGAATCTGTTATGATTTGAATGAAAGGAGCTGAGAACTGATGCCATTGAAAAAGAACTCAAACCGTCTTTTTGAAGATGTGTATGATTATATTGTAAACAGGATCAATCGCGGGGAATGGAGGGCTCATGAAAAGCTTCCATCTGTTCGTGAATTGGCGAAGGAATTGAATGTGCACCGTCTAACTGTCTTTAAAGCCTATCAAAGATTAAAAGAAGAAGAAAAAGTGTATGCGAAAGATAAATCAGGTTATTTTATACATCCAGGCAATTTGGAAGGATTTGAACATTTACAGTCTCCTATCTATACTTCACATGTTCAAAGAAGCTATCTTTCAGAAATTCATCAAATACCTGTTACTTATCAGTTTTCTCAGGCACTCATCGATTCAAATCTTTTACCAAACCATTATTTTGCAGATTATATTAAGAAGGTATTCGATTTATATCCGAAAGTATTAGGAACCTATTCCACTGTACAGGGTGACGAAGAACTTAGAGAAGCGTTAGCTCACTACTTCCGTAAGAGGCATCAGTTATATGTCAGTGCCAATGAACTAATCATTACTTCTGGTGCACAACAAGCAATCAACTTAATTTCACAAGCATTTATCAAGCCGAGAGATACTGTGTTAATGGAGCGGCCAACCTACAGTGCGGCGATTGATATTTTTCGCCATCAAGGTGCAACGATCATTCCAGTTGATATTCATCCAAATGGCTATGATCTCGAACAGGTTGAAAAAAATATGAAGCAGTACAAACCTCGTTTATTTTATTTGAACCCGACATTCCATAATCCAACAGGCTATACCGTTCCTACTGAACAGCGCAAAAAGTTGGCCGAATTAGCCGAACAATACCGGTGTCTTTTAGTAGAGGACGATCCGTTTTATGATATATCTTTCGGACATGAACCTCCCTCCCCACTTTTTCGATATGATACTGGCGGATATGTCATATATATTCGCAGCTACAGCAAATACATTGCCCCAGGTTTAAGGATTGCTTTGGTCGCATGCAGGCAACCTTTAATGAAAATTCTGTTAACGGCAAAATCACTTTCGGATAACGGAACACCATTACTCAATCAAAAGATGTTTCTTCACTATTTTCTATCAGAAAGAATGCAACAGCACCTTGAAAAGCTGCGTATTGCATTGAACATTAGAAAGGAAATCATGGAAGAAGCGATCGCTTCTACGGGCTGGGAGTGGACCAGTCCAAGAGGAGGCCTTAACCTTTGGGTAAAATTACCTGAAGAGGTTTCTGCTCAAACACTCCTATCGAAAAGCATTGAACGATCTATTTCATTCGTTCCGGGAAACATATGTGATCCTCTCAATGAGTTGGATTCCTGGTTTCGGTTAAGCTACTCATTTGTAAATGAACAACGATTGATAGAAGGGATGAATGAACTTATAGATGTCTATAAATCCGTTTATTTGAAAAGTCAGCCTGACATAAAATAGTGCCTCCCTTCTCATACTATAGTTGGGAGGTATATTTCTTATGAAAATTTCATTGATAATTGGTCTATTTATATCACTGCAATCTATCGGTTCAACTGACCATTTGACAGTAGAACATCAAGGAAAAACGATCTCTGCCGTCAGCCGGACGGAGTTTTCTCTTCCTTTTCTCGCTGAACCGTTTATTGATCAGGATAAATACAAAGGTTATATGGAAAAACTTGATCAGCAAGTATATCAAGCTCCAGCTAATGCATTCATTGATCAATACGGAAAAATCATCCCTGAACAGGCAGGGCTTAAGTTAAACCGAACAGCTTTTACAGAACATTTTTATACTTATTTTTTCAATAAAGGCCCCTCCCGAATTGAAGTTCCGACCATTTCAATTTATCCAAAAGTCGACAGCGAGCTTCTATCGCAAATAAGGGAAAAACAGATTGGCCATTATATAACGTATTTTAATCCAAGAAACAAAAATCGTACCCTTAATATTACCCTGGCTGCAGAAGCCATTAATAACCATGTCATTTTTCCAAACGAAACATTTTCCTTTAATGGTGTTGTAGGCAAAAGAACGGCTGAAAAAGGATACTTGCCAGCCCCGATTATTGTAAAAGGCGAATTGTCTGAAGGAGTTGGCGGAGGGATTTGCCAGGTTTCTTCAACACTTTTTAATGCTGTTGATAATGCGGGTATACATATATTGGAAAGGTATTCACATAGCAAAAGTGTTCCATATGTGCCGGAGGGCCGGGATGCAACCGTAAGTTGGTACGGTCCGGATTTTACTTTTAAAAATAAATACAATCAGCCGATCCTTATTCGTGCTCATATTTACGGAGGCAAAGTAATTGTTAAGGTTTACTCGTCGGACCAGAACAATTATAAACCTCGCAAAGTATCCCCGGCATCTGATATTCTTCCGATGGAAACAATGTACATGGAAGGAATGAAGAATTAACATTCGTAACGAGAGAAAGCATTTCGATGTCATTTCACAAATATTTATTTATTTCAACATTATTCAAGTTAAATGAACAGATGCCAATACACCATTGTCGTTGGAGTGACAAATGTTGTAAAAAAACATCATTTTATAATGGGGCTGTCTCATAAGGGTCTGACTCCCTCCAACAATGACAATATATAGAATGGTTTTATTAATGTTTGTCAATGTATTGGTGGGTCTCACCCTTTTCTACTGAGTCAGTCCCATTTCTGCACTGTCAACTTTTCTCACTAATCCATGCATCAATTTGATTGTCAAGTTGCTGCAGCATTTTAAATGCCCGCTCACTATCAATTTTTCTGTAATGGTGAAGGCCGCCCGGTTCTTCGTCTTTTTCGTCCGCTAATTTGATAATGTTTTGTAAAGGAGTCCTCACAACCTCTCCTCCCGGTAAAAAGGAATCCGTATGAAAAAGAATCGCCAGAGCAATTTCTTTAGCTTTTACAGGATTTTCACCCAAACGAATCAATAATTTATGTGCCCGTTCAGCACCCTTTATAGCGTGTATGTCATTTTGGCGATAGAGTTCATAATCCCATTTATCGTCTTTATACCATGTATAATGGCCAATATCATGAAGAAAGCCTGCTTTAGCAGCATTATCGACATCGACATTTTGTTCCTTAGCCAAATGAAAAGCGTGATAAGCTACAGCAATAGCATGAGCCATTCCCGAGCGATTAAGATATTTTTGCGCAATACGATGTTGGTATATTTCGATTAATTTAACATCTCTCATGTTATCACCCCTTTAATTTATTCATATGAAAATTGAGACTTGTAGTTGTCACAATATTAATTTCGGAACATTCTTTGTGCTGATTTTTGTTTTTTCATGATTTCATGCGACTTTTCGATAATGTCCGTTAAGACATCTCCTTTATAGATTCTACCTATTTTTGTATTTTCTTGATAGTATGCAACAATTTCATCCAGTTTTTCAACAGTTTCTTTTGATAGTCTTACATTAACCTGTATTTTATTTTGTTGACTCATGATGAATGCCCCCTATCATAATGATATTAATTGCCATCATTATGATAGCATAAAGCTAGCAAATGCTATCATTTTAATACTTTTTTGTTTTTTTTTTTTTTGCGTAAAAATATCGAAATATTCATATTGTTGGCAAATTGAGGTGCGTTATAAAAAATCAGGACAACAAAAAGCGGGTTTATTTTGGTGATCTGTCTATAATATTCTTGAAAAAGCCACAGTTTAAATCTAGCTGTGGCATTTTTCGTTTATACTATTTTATAACAAAACAATGTTCTGTTTCACTCTTTCTTACATAACATAACAATGTTATGTCATGTTATAAACTCCCCTTTATGCAAAAAAGGAGAACCTTTTGGTAAAGGCCTCCCTTTTTCTCATTTGAATTTATTGTAATTAAGGGCCAGATTCCTCCGATCCTTATGAGACAGCTTCGTGTGCTGTGTCCTATGAAATTTCGTGATACGTGATTTCCGGTCGGCTTCCGATTCGGATATTGACTCCGGTCTGCCCCAACCCTTCACTGATATAAAAAGGCTTCCCTTTATGATAATGCAAGCCTTTTACCATTTTCATGCGCACAAGTTTCCCCATTTTGATGAGATGGTAAGGCTTCGGCCAGTGTATTTGCCCGCCATGGAAATGGCCGGACAAAAGATAGTCATAATCATAATCTTCCATGTCCAAAACAACATTCGGATCATGGGTTAATACTAAATTGTATCCTTCGGGCAATCCTTGAAACGCTTTTTTAATGTCACTGCGATGTGTACTGTAATCATCGATGCCGATAATATTTAAATTCTCTCCATCAACGCAAAGAGTCACGTTCTCATTCTGAAGAGTCTTACAATCATGCTCTTCAAGTGTTTTCTTCAGATTTGCAAAGTTTTCCTCTTTTAAGATGTAATCATGATTTCCGAATACAGCAAATATTCCATATTTAGGACTTGCTTTTTGTAAGACTTTTAAATAGTTTGCAAGTTTTGGAATGCTTCTTTTTCTATCTAAAAAATCTCCAGTTAAAGCGATGAGATCAACAGGCTGTTTAGAAATCATTTCAAACAATTTTTCAGGGCTGACCGAAATATTTTCTAGGTGAATATCTGAAAGGTGAAGAACCTTTATATTTTTTATTTTTTTGCGGGATATGGAAATTGTATTAATTATTACATGGCGAGTATTTTTATTTGCTTTATAAAAAATAAAAGCAAGATAAACGAACAAAACTAACAAGAAATAAAAGAGCATTTTCATTCCCCTCCCATCTATCAAGTATAGTAGGTACATAGGGAAAGTCCTAGTGGAAGTTCATGGGAATATATATGTAAATGTATGAAAACGAAAACGATTGTAAAAGTTAAAACCAAAAAGGAAAAAAACAATGAGTAAATTTCTTTTACTGCCATTTATGCAAATTCCTTCGGGTCACCATCAAGTTGCAGATGCACTGAAAACTTATATTACTGAAATTGATTCTTCTATTGAAATAAAAAAAGTGGATATTTTTCATTTTACTTCGCCAATTGGAGAAAAGATGGTTACAAGTTTGTATTTAAAAACGATAAAGTCGCTCCCCTCTTTTTACAGTTGGCTTTATAAAAGCAACGCATGCAAAAATTACAGTCTTGATAAAAGGCTTCCTTTTTATGAACTCTTTTTTATTCGGAAAATGAAGGAATTGATTAATGTAGAAAAACCTGATGCAATTATTTGCACTCACTGTCTCCCCTCTTATCTTATAAATCTGCTTAAAGCCAAGGAAGACTTTCCTATTCCGACCGTGAATGCGTATACCGATTACTTTATTAATAACGTATGGGGAATCCGGCATATCGATTACCATTTGGTTCCCAGTATAAAAGTAAAAAAGTTTCTTGAAATGAGTGGTGTTTCTTCAAAAAAGATTGCCGTTACTGGAATTCCAGTTGAACGCCTCTTTGTAAGCAGAAAGCAATCCATAAACAACGGTTCTCTTTATCATGTTCTCGTCTCGGGCGGGAACATGGGAGTTGGTGCTATTGAAAGATTATTTGCCAGCAACAAGCTATCTGGGAAAATAAAGTATTTTGTACTCTGCGGAAAAAACGATCAGTTGTTTTATGAACTGAAAATGCGAAACAATCCTTTGATCATTCCGCTATCATATATTTCTTCACGAAAGGAAATGAATGAACTTTATGATCAAATGGACTTGATACTTACAAAGCCTGGCGGAGTGACTGTCAGTGAATGTTTAATGAAAAAAGTTCCAATCTATCTCCTAGATTCGCTTCCCGGCCAAGAAGAAATGAATCGCGATTTTTTGCTTGAATCAGGGCTTGCAGTAAATAGACTGGTCCCTTTTCATGACTCGCGCCTTGAAGAAAACCTTTTACAATTCCTTGATAATTCAAGAGCAAAGCAGCTTTATAATGAAAACCTTTCTGTTTATTTAGATAAACTAGCGGATGTTAAAGCTGCATTGACAGACATGATATTTAATAAATTGTATACATGATTATTGCCGTTTTCTGTTAAATTTTGCGTGCAAAATAATAGTGCAGTAAACGATTTTATTTGTCACTTCATATTATATAGTACCACTGTTCCTGCAATTCCTTGTAAAGGAGTGTTACTATGACTTTGTATGTTAACCGGAAAATGGAGGCGAAATTATATAAAACTCAATCTTCACTTCAAGATCCAAACCAAAATTTGTTTCATCTTAACTATATGGCTCAGTTTATTGATCAGCAGCAATCTGTGAATCAACAGATCATTTAAAAGAAAACATATTTGAACGGTTCAGCCATATATCAGAACAGCTGCAATTACATTTTCGCATATCGGCGAGTTATTTCATCAGTTTATTTTCAAGAAGAGGCATAATATACCGAGCGCCTGCCAAAAGTATTAGTAAAGAAGAAGAGGTAAAGAATTAGGTCAGACCCCTTTATTAATGGGGTCTGACCCTTTTCTTTTGAAAAAGTCTTTTTTAAGAAATTATTTTAATATTGTTACTTTTACTTGTTTTCTTCCCCATTGAACTGCTTTTTCTTGAGAAGGAATAAAAACATCAATCACATTTCCTTTAATCGCACCGCCTGTATCTGCTGCAGTGGCATATCCATATCCTTCAACATATACTTTTGAACCTAATGGGATTACACTCGGATCAACTGAAATTACTTTTGCATTTGGATTGGCTTTTAAATCAATTCCAGTTGCAGTAACACCTGAACACCCGTCACAGCTCGCTGTGTAAGCGGTAGCCGTAACAGTAATTTCTTTCGCAGCATTTGCAACCGGTGCTTTGGCAGTAGCTGTTTTCGCCGTTGTTTGCTGGTTTTGCACAGGTTGTGGTTTCACGACAGGTTTTGCAGCTGTTTGATTATTTTGCACAGGTTGTGATTTCACGACAGGTTTTGCAGCTGTTTGATTATTTTGCACAGGTTGTGATTTCACGACAGGTTTTGCAGCTGTTTGATTATTTTGCACTGCTTGTGGATTCACAACCGATTTCACAGCTGATTGCTTGTTTTGCACAGAACTTGCTTTTACCGGCTGTGCTGATGGAGCTGGTGTTCCTGCGTTTCCAGCGGCTGTCGGATAGATCACAAGATTCAATCCCGGTTTAATTAAGTCTGAACTTAGTTTGTTCCATGTTTTCAAATCTTGAACAGAGACACCATTTGTTTTGGCGATGTCCCAAAGCGTATCACCACATTGGACTATGTAATGTTTTTCCGGTGAAACTTCTAACTTATCATTTGGATATATTAGGTCCGAGGATAGTCCGTTCCATTTTTTGATATCTTCTACTGTCACATCATATTTTTGAGAGATCTCCCAAAGTGTATCTCCCTTTTTGACCACAATTTCTTCTGCCTGGACGTTAGCACCGATTACTCCTGAGATTGTTGCTGCTGCTAACATTGAGTATAAGTGTTTTTTCATTTGATAACCTCCTATAGCTTATTCAGCTAACGGTTATTATCATAACATGAACTTGGCTGAGAAAAAGAACAGGCAGATTATAATTAAATTACGTTCTTGACAAGTATATAACGGCAGCATTTCAAACAGAATGAAAATTCTGATTTTTATAGTTAGATGTCAAATTTATCTATTTATTAGATTTTCGAACTGAAAGTCCATTAATAAGATTGACGGCTCATAAATGAATTTAATGGATCATAATTTTGTCTCCTACAACTTTAAGAATTGAAGAAATCGTTTCAATGGATTACTCCTCATAAATTCATCTCCACTTATTCGATTAAATAAAAGACAATACTTTCAAAAAAAATAAAAAAATTTTAAATTAGGTCTACACAAATGATAAGACTATGGTGTATACTGTACTACAACAGGAGAGAACAAAATAATCTGTACTATAAAAAGGAGGAAACTAACATGATGCAAAGTTTACAAAGTCCAGTTGAATTTTACAAAAATCTGCCTAAGAAAGTTTGTCCTGAGTGCGGCCAAGTTATGACAGAACAAGCTGAATCTTATTTAATGGAATGTGATCGGTGCTTATCTAAAAAAGAAGAATAATGTATATGATAACAGCGGGTAATCAACATCCCGCTTTTTTTTAAATACGAAAAGCGGCTGTCATTAGACAGCCGCTTATCAATAAGGTGGTTCCAGACCTACAGGGAGAATACGGAGGCGTATTCACTAGTATCTAAAACAAGAACAACCAACAATTATGAGTAATACAAACAATACTACAATTAACGCAAAGCCGTTATTGAAACCGCCGCTCATACTATTCACCTCCATTTACCTGTTACTATATACTATTGATAAACTGTTTTTTTGGACTAGACGGGTGTGGATAAATTTCAAAAATAGGCAGACACCTGTTTTGATTTCGAAAATATATTCGGTGCTCGAAAAAAATTGCCTAAAAACATAAACTTCCCCCAGAACACGAAAACGCCCTCAATTTTTTCATGAGGGCGTTTCTTAAAAAACAAGATCTTACTAGAAACAATAATACTTGGATGGATTTTCTATGGAAGTTGTTTATTAATTGTATTTGAATGGATTAAAATCTGTTCGAATTTGCGGAAGTTCTCTCGTTTCTTCACGCATACCCGTTCCGCACATCGGGCAGTTTAAATCATCTGTTGCAAAGTCTTTTCTCATCCAGCCATTACATGAAGGAGATTCACATGCATATACACTGGTGTCAACTAAAATGGTTGCTGTTTCTTCAGCCGATTTCTTTGCAAAATACATAAGATGCCCCCCTTTTCTTCTAGTATGTCTGTTTCAATTTCTTTTTATTTATTTAGGAATAACTCAACTTTCGCACACAGATATTGTCAGACATCTCTTGATGTAATTGGGTAAAGACGCAATCCATTCTTGTACTTTACTTTTAAATAATTCCATGTTCAAACAAACATTAGCTTCTGCTAATGTTTGGAAGATCGCTAGTAATTGATTCAATGCACTCTCTAGATTCATATCTTTTACATCTTCACATAATAGAAAAAAGAGATTTCCAATCGTTTTAGGATCGTTGTTTTGTCTACGCTCCCACTCTAAGAGTATAAAGCGAGTAAACACAATCGTTGTATGACTAATCAACAGATCATACGAACGACCTTGAAATTCTTTTGCTAGGTTAAGCAATGATTTGGTACACTTGAAAAATGTTTCGATGTCCCAGCGCATCCCGTAAATACGCACAATTTCTTCATCTGAAAGTGTGGTATCTGTACTCAAAATGGCTAACCATTCACTCTTTTTATTGCGGTTACGCACGAATACAATCTTGACTTGTCGTCCTTTTGCAAGATGAACATGGATCGAACCGAGTAGGTCTTTCTTTTCCATGGTACGCTTTGCTTTTTTAAAGAGTTCATCCAGCGTATGGGCTTCACCATCTATGAAATAACGTTGTTTTAGCTGCTTGACCATACCAATGACAAATAAACCTTTATCCGTGATTTTTTCAATCAAAGGCTCATGCGTAAACCAAGTATCCATTAACACATAATCAGCTGTAATTCCTGCATTTAAGGCATGATCCAATAAAGCAGAGACAACGCTCGGCTTATCTTGTTGTGCTTCAAGACGACGCTTGTAGCCGGAAGTGCGTTTATCAATGGATTCATCGACCCCGTTAAGTTGATTTTCCTTTTTCGCTGAACTCAATAAAGCAAAGTCTACAGGTAGAAAAGAATATCCATCAGACCAACCAAGAGTAAGCAACTGAAACCCCTTATAGAATCGTTTCTCTGTATGATCAAATACTCGTGAAAGAAGTTCAACAGACTTGCTTCGGTTGCGTGAAAAGAGTGAATCATCAACAATAAACACCTTCACTCTGTTGTTTGATGTAAGCTTTTTTATACGTCCAGTAAGATCTTGACATAAGGAAAGTAAAAAAGTTCGCCAAGCATAAGTAGATGAATTTAGAAAACGGTAGATCGTATCTTTTTTAGGTAAGTCCACGGCTTTCTTACTTTGAAGTGCTTGAAACCAATTTTTATATTGGAAAACAAGCAAAAAAATAAGACGGAAAATAGATAAGCATGAATAACCAAATCCCTTAGTAATTCTCGCTTTTCTCAAATGTTTGCCTATATTTAATTCAGAAAATCTTCGTTCAAGTTCTTTTGGTAGTTGTGCAAAAGTATCTTTTTTCGTTATCATAATGGTGACACCTTCTTTGGTATTTGGTTTGATCACCATAATTTTACCAAAAGATAGGTGTCTTTTTCTTTTAAAAAAATAAAATCAATAAAAAACAAGAGAAATAATGAAAGACGATATAAAACAGTCATATCAAGAGTTGCAATAAGATATTACTCTGCGAAAGTTGAGGGAATAACATTTGACAATGAAGAGAAAAATTTTAGTAAAGGAGTTGAAAATGATGCAAGAAAAGTACCTGACAGATGCCCCTAAAAATCGTGAATTTACGATCCGGACGGATGATGTCTTCCCAAATAGCAAAAATTATCCGGGTGATTCAGTTGACAGTCATAAAAATTTAGAAGCAGCCAATATGATTATTGGCGGAAAAGAAATCGGCCAGCAAAATGAAAACTTATGAATAGTCAGATCGAGATAATGAAAAAAGAAGTTGCCAAAAGACAACTTCTTTTTTCATTATCCTGCTGCTTTTTTTACAATTGAATCAGCTTTCTCTTCTTTTATTAACCAAACGATCAACAACACTCCCATTAATGCCATAATCCCAAAAAATAAATAAACAGTATAAACATTATACTCCTCATAAAGAATTCCGCCTAAAAATGTACTGAACCAATTCCCAAGCCCGTTGCCAATTGCAGAATATAGTGTAACAGCTGTAGCCGTAATATGCACGGGGGTTATGTCTCTAATATATTGAAGGCCTGCAGGTATAAACAAACCAATGGAAAATCCCTGAATGAAGGTTGTGATATAAACAATCGACAAACTAGGCTGAGTGAAATACAAAATCCATCTGACTAAAGATACTGCTCCTGCAATCAACGCAACTTCTAAAATCCCAATTTTTTGGATCCATTTTCCCGCAGCCTTCATGAAAGGAATTTCAGATAGAACAGCAATCAAAAAAGCAATTCCAATCCCGGTATAAGTGCCGCCGCTATCCTCAACAAATAATCCAAAGTACGTATTATTGGCCAGGTTAGGACCAAAAACCATAAACGTAATGATTAAGAAAACAACAAATTTCCTATAAGTCAAGATTTCTTTGATTCCGGAAAAAAGATTTTTATTTGGAGATCCTTTTTCTTTCGGAATTCGTAAACCTAAAAGAGAAGCCGCTAATAATGAGAAAAAGAAAGAATAAAAAATTACCTCCGGATTATATTCGGATAAACGTCCCATTATAAAAACAGCTAAACCGAAACCGAGAGATCCGAACAATCGGATATTGCCATAATTGACTTTTACCCTGCTTGTATATTTGAGTGAAATACTGTCTGAAACCGGGATAATCGCACTTTGAAATATTGCAACGAAAACAGCAACGATCATTAATATAAAATAGTCTTTACTAAATAGAAATCCCAACCCAAATAACCCTGAAACAAGAGTAGTTAACGTTAAGACTTTTATTGGAGAATTAGTAGAATCTGAAACCATGCCCCATAATGGCTGAAAAAAAATCATGACAATTGGTCCTGCCGACATGATTGTTCCGATCTGATAACCATTTAAACCGGCAGTTTCACTAAGATAAACACTTAATAAAGGATAAAGGCTTCCAACTCCAAAAAAAGTTAACAAATAAAACCCCTGTAGGGTTAAAACTTTCTTTCGCACTTGATTATTCACTTATGTACCCCCTAATGATGCTTCCATATTAAAATCCATTATTTATTTTATCATGTTCAAATCAAGTTTGTAGTATTTTGCCAAAAACGTGTCCTCTACATTCTCTATATCACCTTTTCACTTGTTATTGACAGTAGTCAATGATTTTTGTGTCTATTTACTTGGTGAAATAACAAAACCCCTTGGAAAGGGGCTTCGAAATATTGAAAGTATGGACGATGTATTCGAATTATAAAGAATGCTTGCAAAATAGTATTGCTTTTAAGATTCGGACCCAATTCCTTGATATAAAAGGTTTTATCCTCCAATGTAAAACATCTCAACTTTTTTAGAATCTGATTTTTTTGTATGAAACAAACGCTCTTCAGAGTAGCGATCCCTGCGGCGAGTCCAAATATCGTGGATCACTTCCTTAATTTCTTCATTGTCCGCTCCTGACCGTAACAATGATCGCATGTCTGTCCCTTCTGATGCAAACAGACAAGTGAACAAATGACCATCTGCCGCCAGGCGGGCGCGGGTACACGTTGAACAAAAAGCGTCTGTAACGGAGGATATGACGCCAATCTCTTCCTTCGTGCCGATGTAGTGGTAACGAGAAGCCACTTCACCGATGTAATTAGGCTTCAAAGGTTCCAACGGCATTTCGGTATTGATGCGTTCAACAATCTCACGTTTTGAAACTACTTTTTCTAAGTTCCAGCCGTTACTGTTTCCCACATCCATAAACTCGATAAAACGCAGGATGTGACCGGTACCACGAAAATGTCGAGCCATCGGTATAATGTCTTGATCGTTAATCCCTTTTTGTACTACCATATTTACTTTTACTTTAAGTCCTGCTTCTGCCGCGGCCTCTATGCCTGCGAGCACAGTCTTTACGTTACAGCGTCCGCCGTTCATTTTAGAAAACAACGCATCGTCCAGACTGTCCAAACTAACGTTAACGCGCTGTAACCCGGCCTCTTTAAGTTTTCGAGCATATTTTGGAAGCAATGACCCGTTTGTAGTTAAGGCAATATCCTGAATGCCGTGTACGGAACGAAGCATTTGGATCAAGGACGGAAGGTCTTTTCGCAACAGCGGCTCTCCACCTGTAATACGAATTTTCTGAACGCCAAGTGATGCAAAAATGCCCGCAAGGCGAGTGATTTCCTCAAAAGTCAGCAATTTATGTTTGGGAAGAAAGGTATAATCGGAAGGAAATACCTCTTCAGGCATGCAGTAGCGGCAGCGGAAATTGCATCGATCCGTGACGGAAATGCGCAAATCTTTCAACGGTCGACCAAATGAATCTGTCAACGGTTTGTTTTCATCGTAAAGATTCTTTTTCATCTAAGATTGCCTCCATTTTCGATTTTCCTCCGTTTAAAAGCGAGATAAACGCTATTTCGTCACTTAGTAAAATTTTCTCCAGTATCATCTTTGATCAACGGCTAGTATAGATTTATAGAAATTGTCCCCTGCCTCTGGAAATTGCTTACTTAACGTCTCACGAAGTACATTCACTTGTTCTGGCTGTAAGAAGGGTAAATAGTTGATATGTCGAGATCACTCAGGAACATTTAGTTTTAGCACCTTTACTATTTCTCCCTTATTCATCATCTTCCTATCAGAAGGAATGACAATTAAGCAATCCGTATCCCTGATGGACGACAAGACGTTTGACTGGTCGATTCCAGCCGGACGGACGTAAATCTTTCCGTCTTTTACTTCGCTTGTTCCGCGTACGATGCGATAAAACGAATCCTTTTTTTTGTATTCCTCGGCGAGAAACGCTGAAAACGAAGGGAGATAGTAATCAGTTTTTCCTTGCATCCCCCACATAACTGGACGAACAAACAGCTCAAACCCGACGAAACACGCTCCAGGGTTCCCGGAAAGGGCGAACAAAAATTTATCCCGCCAAATTCCGACAGTCGTTGGGCTGCCGGGACGCATGGCCACTTTGTTAAACAACATCTTACCGTCCCACTGTTCAAAGATGTCGACCAAAATATCGTAATCCCCGACGGAAGCTCCTCCGGTTGAAATGACGAGATCAACTTTTTCCATTGCATCAAGAATCATTGATTTAGCCAGTCCAACGTCATCAGGCACCTTTTCGAGGAGAACAGGAAGTCCACCGGCATTTAACACTTGCGCGGCAACCATGTAACTGTTGCTGTTGCGAATTTTGCCAGACTCGAGCGGCTCACTGACGTCAAGCAGTTCCGACCCTGTTGCAAAAATAGCCACTGTCGGACGGCGTGAAACAGTAACTGTATCGTAACCGAAAGCAGCAAGTAGGGCAGCTTCCCCGGGATTTATTTTGCGCCCTTTTTCCAGGATCAACGTTCCTTTTGCCATTTCCAGTCCAATGGGAATGACGTTTTCATTGGGTGTCGTCTCCTTTTTGACCGCCGTATACGTTTGACCATTTTTTTGAAACTGTTCCGTCAATTCAATGATGGCGACAGAGTCGGCACCTTCTGGCATCATCGCTCCAGTCATAATACGTGCAGCCGTATTTTCTGTCAGTTTTTTTGTCGAAACAGCACCGCAGGGGATCGATTCAATGACTTGCAATATAACTGACTGTTCGTCGGTTGCCCCTTTTGTATCAGTCGACCGGACAGCAAACCCGTCCATCATCGACCGGCGGAAGTGGGGAAAGTCGTGCGTTGCCACCACATTTTCGCCGAGGTATCGGCCAATGCTGTCCGCAAGCTTTACTTGTTCTGTTCCGAGTGAACGAATCCACGGCTCGAGACGCTTTTGCGCATCCCAAACATTAACAATTTCCCGCTGAAATCTCATTATTCGTCTCCCTTCCTATAATCTTAGATAAGGTCTACTCCTTAGATTGTGCTAAAGAATTACACTTAGTTAGTGATTTCGTCTGTCGAATTTTTATCATATTTTTCTTTACTGTAGATTTTCCAATCTTCAGGTGTATCGATGTCTACGCCCCATAATGAATGATCAAAATCGACATATGCTAATTCAGTTAAATGTTGACGAATGACTTGTTGGGCCCCCCTATCTCCTTCAATCCGAATCAATTCCGGGAAAATTTTAGCAGCAAACAAGACTGGGTGGCCAGGAACAGACCCATAGCGAGGACGAATAATATTCATGTTTTTTGATTTTGCAACATCAAATACTTCCCGTAATCGATCTACCACCGAAACAGGAATAAATGGTTGATCGGCCAAGAAAACAAAACATGCCGAGACTTGATCCCTAATAGCCTTCACTCCTACCTTTAACGAAGAAGACATGCCTTGAGCGAAATTTGGGTTATGAATCACCATTGCTGGTAAATCACGGATATATTCTTTGACTAGCTCAGTATGCTCACCGCTTACAACAACAACAGGACGGAGTCCAGAGTGCACGGCTGTTTCAACAGAATATCGAAACAGGGGCTTTCCGTGCAGGTTAAGAAATTGTTTCGGTTGTCCCATTCGTTTGGACATGCCGGCAGCTAAAATGACAGCGCCAATGTCGTACATACACTTCTCCCGCCTTTTAAAATGGTCGCGTTGCTCAGAGTGATTAACTATGAATTTTTTCTTTCCCATGCAATGGCTTTCCAGGGCGGGCAGATCGCACTGCAAGTAATTCGGACACGATAGAAACGGCAACTTCCTCAATTGTTTCTGCACCAACATCCAGTCCAATTGGTGCCCGTATTGGACCACTATTCATCTCGGCACCGATATTCTGAAGCATTTCCCGAGTGCGTGATAAGGGACCAAGCACACCTACGTATTTAGGTCGTGCCTTTAGCGCGAGACGAAGTGCAGCTTCATCCCTTACTTGCAAGTGATTCATGATTAACCACCAGCTCGAAGCCAGTTGCTTTGGATCTGCCTCGTCGGGTTCAATTACCAAGTGTTCTGCTTTAGGAAAGCGTTTCTTTCCATTAAACTCATTGCGTGGATCAAGAATGGTTACACGGAATCCACATTTAGCCGCGAGCTCCGCCACAGGTATGGCATCGTGCCCCGCACCACAGATAATCAATTGTTCATTAGGCCGCATCGTGTCGATATAAAATCGACGGCCGTCGGCAATGGCTATCTCTGCCCTTGTTCGATTCTCGATACGATTCAACAACTTCTGTACAACAGGTTCCGGCAGATCGTTTACATCCCCTGCCACAGGACTTTTTCCGTCAAAAACACAGCGGATACCGGTTGGTAATTCAAGAACAAGAGAGATGTCACGATCTTGGGTAATAATCTCCTTCACCGATCGCCAGAATGTGTCTTCAGAAAAAATGGGAAAGATAGCGACTTCCATCGTACCTTTGCAACCAATACCGAGAGACCATAATTCATTCTCACTGAGATCGTAATTTACGAGGCGGGGTTCTCCTTCTTCTATTGCTATTTCCGCCCATCCGTAAAGATCCGATTCAAGGCAGCCTCCGCTGAGTGTTCCCAGCATATTACCTGTTTCTGTCATCATCATTTTAGCACCTGGAAGGCGATACGCAGAGCCTTGTACCTGAGTAATCGTCAAAAGGGCAGTCTTTTCCCCATTTAACCATGCTTGTTCCATGCGGGCAAATAATTCACGCGCTTCATCGATACGTGACACGCTAAACCTCTCCTTCGTTTTATTAGAGATTGGTTTACTATTACGAAATTCAAATTGTATATTATTCTAATAAGTTGCCAACTCTACTAAGTACGGCAATGAATCATACTTCCACTCCGTACTGAGTTAACATACGATTTGTTTGTTTATTAAACCAAAGTTTAAATTACTCCTTGAACAATTACCCTCTCAACAACCAATAAGAAGCTAACTTATGCGAAATAATCATTATCGTACCACCTAATCTCTGATCTCCAATGGTTGATAAAAAATTAAACTTAATAAAATATTGTTTTACATCAATATCAGGCGAAAAACATACACGTAATGTTTGGTTTAATATCATTGGGTCACTATAAACTTTATATAGTCCCGTGTTTGCAATAATTAGAAATAAACAGGCCGGCAACAACAATAAAATCATTTTATAAATATAATTACGTTTTAGTTTAATTGATTTCTCGCTGTAAGAAGATGTTGCCACCGGCCACCATACTAGAAAAGATAGTACCATTAAGAAGCCTTGCGAAAAATCATGCAAGGTTTTATCACTCATAACCGTGTTAAATACAACTGGAAAATGGTAAAAGGAGAACATAAAAGCAAAGAAGCCTAATATAGCATTATGGTAAATCTTGCTGCTGCGGAGCTTAACAAAAAACAGAAGTCGAGGATGCTCCGTAATTTCAGATAATCCGGATAGAATAAGCACAGGAATAAAAAAGCAAAGAAGACTCATTTGTAACATATGGACACTTAACAGAAGATGTCCATAGAAGTTTAGGGCACCGCCAAAACAAAAATTAATCAAAACAAGTCCCAAAATAAAGCATATTATTCTTTTTACTATCATTCTATTTAATTGACCAACCTTAACAAGCATTAATATATATATGATAAGAAAGGAAAATGTTAGTAATAAGATAGCTTTGTCTAAATATTGAATTGAATCCAACTTCTTCCCCTCCAAAATAAAGGTTTACAATTGGTGGCTTAGGGTGCTGCTGAACGCAGCGCCCCGCTAAGAACTGCCTTTTTCCAAGTTGTTACATCATGGACATCGACAAACGCGTCAATGTAAGGCAATGCCATCGACATGCCCACCGAAGTTGGTTCATAGCCAGGTTCACCAAGTAGCGGATTCATCCACACCACTCGTCCAACGCGAGCAGCTAAGTCGCGCATGGATGTATGCATTTGTTCCGGATGGCCGGCATCAAAACCATCTGAAATGATAATGACACACGTATGCCGTTGCAAAAGATTAGAGTAACGATGAAGTAATTGTGCCAACGAACCTCCAATCTGAGTTCCACCGCGCAATCCGGGTAAATCGCTATAGGGAATACCTGTCACCCCTTTACGCCCAATAAGCGACGTCACCCGCAACAGGCGTGTGGAAAAAAGAAAGATTTGTGTACGTGCACGCACTCGAGTAAATGACCAGGCGAGTGAAGTAATGAAAGGTGCATAAGGTTTCATCGATCCGGATATATCAATAGCCAGGACAATTCGCGGCTTGTCTGGACGGCGTCGGCGCATTTTGAGTTCAAATGGTTCTCCTGAATGGCGCAATGCACTTCTTATAGTTTTACGCAGGTCAATTTTCTCTCTGCCTCGTGACTGCCACTTGCGGCCGCGCGGAGCAGCCATCGTACGAACTGCCAATTGGGTCAGCTTAATAACATCCTTTAAAACCTGTCCGTCCGCCCGCATAGCAAAACGCTCTCCATCGTTGGGATGATAGCCGGCAAGGACACCCTTTGCTGTCTCTAACGGCGGTGGCTTCACATTTTCACCGGTACCGGTTCCGCCTATTAATTCATCTGGCTGCAGGCGGCGTTTCTCTTGCAAACGAGCTTCCCTTATGCCAAAATATTGCTCAAATAAAGTCGGAAAGATCCCCCATTCCGCCGATGTCCGTGCATAGATTGAGCGAAGGGCGCTGCAAACCTCATCAATGGAGGCAAGGTTCAATTCAGCAAGGGCAGCAATTGCTGTCAACGTTTCAGGAACCCCTGCACGAAATCCGTGTTTCCGCAGCCAAGGCGCAAAATCGGTCAATTGCCTCACGATGCTTCCTGTCAAGCAGCCTATCTCGCCAACCCTCAGATGTTCCATAGAAGATCGAATCCCCTTTCCCTTAGCAAGTCCATGTCTTCCTGCGTCTTCAATAAACACCCGAGGGTATGTTGAATCACTTCTTCGTTCAGCTCCTGTGCGCCTAATTCCGTCAGCGCCTGCGCAAAATCAATCGATTCTGCTAGCCCGGGCGGCTTGAATAGCGACAACTTGCGCATCCGTCGCACGCTATACACGATTTGTTTCGCGAGTTTTGGTGCGATCTGCGGCACATGCAGTGAAATGATAGCCGCCTCCTGTTCAAATGTGGGATAATCGACCCAAATATACAGACAACGGCGGCGCAAGGCGTCCGACAAGTCTCGCGTGCGATTGGACGTTAAAATAACTATAGGTGGTTCAGAGGCGCGAAAGGTTCCTATCTCGGGAATAGTGATTTGGAATTCTGACAGAAATTCCAACAATAATGCCTCGAATTCCTCGTCGGCGCGATCAACTTCGTCAATCAGTAGTACTGGCGCCGGCCTTTCTCGAAGTGCACGTAAAATCGGTCGTTCAATGAGAAACGACTCGCTGTAAAGTGCATCTTGTTCTACGGTACCATCGGTAAAGACCGTGCGTGCCGTCAGCAGCTGTTTTGGGTAATCCCAATCGTAAAGCGCCTGACTTGCATCAAGTCCTTCATAGCACTGCAAGCGAACGAGGTTTACGGAACGAACAGCAGCGATCGCCTTCGCCAATGCCGTCTTTCCTACACCTGCAGGACCTTCTAAAAGCAGAGGACGGGCTAGCCGCTGTGCCAAGTGAACAACAGTTGCCAGCCCTTCATCTGCTACATAGTGAGAACGATGCAATTCCTCTTGCAGCATGCGCACTTGTTCGTTCATTCAGTCATTCTTCCCTTCTACACAGAAGCGAATGCTTTCTCCAGATTTGCAAATACGTCCTGTATGATTTTCTTCGCCTGGTTATCAATCAAACGACCACCAAGTGCAGCGATTGGTCCACTGATGGCTCCGTCACACTCCCATTTCAAGAGGGTACCTTTGTCGATGTCGCTAAGTGTTACAACTGCTTTCATATCAACTCCGCTTCCCATTCCTCCACCATTAATCGGCAGAGCCATCACAACTTGTGGTTCAACAGCGGACAATTCGCAATTGAGTTTGAACTTACCGCGGACAGGTCCAATGCCAACCTTTACAATAGCTTGAAAACGATTGTCACCTTCTACGTTAAATTCAAGCAAGTCGGGAATACAAGGCCCTACTTTTTGCGGATCTGTAATAAACTCCCAGACTTCTTCACGCGGTAACTCGATCGTATATTCTCCTCCATATTTAAGCATCCATCTTCCTCCTTGAGTAAGAATTCAGTAGATCAGACCTCAGCCGTTGATCATCCAGAGAAAAGCGCAAGTTTACTTCCATTGCAACACCATATAAACTAATTCGAATGCTTTAATTCGTCATGCGTGACTAAGAAATGATTCGGGATCTTTTGCAAAGCGGTTTCGGCAGCCGGAGCAGCAGAAGCCGTAGGTAGTGCCATCCAGTTCAAATCGGAATTGGGTCTTCTCCAAGTCGACAGTCATTCCGCAAACCGGATCGACCACTTTTTGAGAAACTGTGGCACGATCGTCATTAGCAGACACTGAATCGGACTTCGAACTCTTCACTTCCGGTAATCCTTCCCATTGCGCATTCAAATCTCGGCGACGGCGTTCCACAATTTGAGCAAGGATACTAAGGGCCACCTCTTGTGCTCCTACAGCACCTATATCTAACCCAGCAGGAGCGGTGACAAAGTCAATTAATTCTTTTGGTGCCCCAGCCACTTCCAATCCGCTGCGCACGGTTTTCCAACGCTTCGGACTGGTGACCAAACCCAAATACCGCATCGGCCAACGGGAAAGAGCCAACAAGGCTTCACCATCATACAACCCCATCGTAGCAACGACTCCATAAGCAGTTGTGTAGTTGAAAGCAGCAAGTTGATTGCGTAATATCTCCAACGTATCTTCCAAACTGCTGCTTCCCGCTTCTTCCAAAGCAATCCGGCGAGGCACAAATGCGAATCGTGGTGCCATATCTTTAAGAGCATGCGCTATCGGTGAATCCCCCACGATAATCAACAAAGGATCAATATGTTTCGGTTCTAAAAAAAGTTCAACTGTACCTTCTGATGCACATGTCATTGAAAGAACAGTTACTCCTTCTTCCACTTTGACCGGCGGCTGTGGGGATACAAGCACGAGTCTTTTTTCTCCAGTGCGAAGACACTCCTGTGCTTGATTGATAATCAACTCTCGCGTACAATGCCCGCCGACAAAACCTTTCATTTCTCCATTCGCCGTCACAATCGCTTTATCACCAACTGTAGCTGAACTCGGCCGCACACGCCGGACAACAGTCACCATGACATATGGTTCAACGCGTTCATCCATCTCCTTTGCCGTTTCCCACACAAGGTCCATTTTGAATGCTGAGGCTGACTCAAAAGGGTCTGACACCTTCCAACAATGACAAATATATAGAAAGGTTTTATTACAGATTGTCTATATATTGTATTGAAGGTTATGACCCATTGAGTTTGAGACAGCCTCCTTTCCCCTCCTTAATTCATGTTAATCCTAGATCCATGCTAGGTACTGTATCATTCATTAATACCGTGCTCTCTCAAGATGTTCCATACCTTCCACGGAAAAATCGGCATGTCGATGTGCTCTACGCCAAGCGGCGACAGTGCATCCACAACCGCATTAACAAACGCGGCAGGAGAACCGACATTCGGCGACTCTCCAACGCCTTTTGCACCAATCGGATGATGCGGCGACGGTGTAACCGTCATATCCGTTTCCCATGTTGGCGTGTCGAGCGACGTCGGAACTAAGTAGTCCATAAAGTTAGGCGCCAGACAGTTGCCGTTCGAATCGTACGGAATTTCTTGCATGAATGCAATGGCAAACCCTTCCGTGAGTCCTCCGTGTATCTGTCCCTCAACGATCATCGGATTGATCACGTTTCCGCAATCGTCAACGGCTAAAAACCGCCGTACTTTCACAGCACCTGTTCCCTTATCGATATCGACCACCGCGATGTAGGCCCCGTGAGGGAAAGTGAGGTTCGGTGGATCGTAGTAGTATGTCGCTTCCAAACCAGGCTCCATGCCATCTGGCACATTCGTGTAGGCAGCAAAAGCTACATCTTTCATCGTTACCGATTTCCCAGGCAAACCTTTTACGGTAAAGGCGGTGCCATCCCATATGACGTCATCTTCACCGACCTCCAGCAGATGGGCAGCGATTTTGTGAGCCTTTTCACGAATCCTGCGTCCGCAGAGAGCAGCAGCAGCACCCGCCGTCGGCGTAGAGCGGCTGGCGTACGTACCTAATCCATAAGGAGCGGTATCGGTATCACCTTCCTCAATCAACACGTCATCCACAGTCAATCCGAGCTCTTCCGCGATGATTTGGGCGAATGTCGTCTCGTGCCCCTGGCCTTGGTGCCGCACACCGAGCCGCGCGATTACCTTGCCAGTTGGGTGGACGCGAATCTCTGCGCTGTCGAACATCTTGATTCCAACAATGTCGAATGTATTTTTTGGCCCTCCACCGACAATCTCCGTAAAAGTGGAGATGCCAATTCCCATAATTTCACCCCTGGCTCGTTTCTCTGCTTGTTCTTTGCGCAGATCGTCATACCCAATCCGTTCAAGCGCGAGTTTCAACGTTTTTTCATAGTCTCCGCTGTCGTACACCCATCCGGTCGGAGAATGATATGGAAATTGCTCCTTCCGAATGAAATTACGGAAACGCAGTTCGGCAGGATCTATCTTTAGCCTTTGCGCTAAAATGTCCATTGTCCGTTCAATCAGGTACGCTGCTTCTGTGACGCGGAATGAACAGCGGTACGCAACTCCTCCAGGAGCTTTGTTAGTATAAACTCCATCCACTTCGACGAACGCAGCCTTGAAATCATACGACCCTGTCACAATGTTGAACAGACCAGCCGGGAATTTGGTCGGATTGGCTGCAGCGTCAAAAGCACCGTGGTCGCCGATCGTTTTCACCCTAAGTCCCAACACTTTGCCATCCTCGCGCGCAGCAATCTCGCACGTCATGTGGTAGTCGCGTGCGAAAGAAGTGCTTGCGATATTTTCAGTTCTCGTTTCAATCCATTTAACAGGCACACCTAACTTCACTGAAGCAGCAATCGCACAGACGTATCCCGGATAGACACCTACTTTGTTCCCAAATCCGCCGCCAACATCAGGCGAAATAACTCGAATCTGATGTTCGGGAATACCGCTTAACATCGCAGTCACTGTCCGGAGGACATGGGGCGCTTGGGAAGTGACATAAAAAGTCAACTTGCCTGTTGCCGTATTGTGATCAGCAACACATCCACACGGCTCAAGCGGCGAAGGGTGAACACGCTGGAAGCGTATATCTTGCTTGACGACGACCGGTGCTTCGCGAAAGACGGTCTCGGTTTCTTCTCGATCCCCCGACTCCCAGTGCCAGATGTGGTTCGATTTTTTCTCCCGATCTTCACGGAGAATGGGAGCATCCGGCTCAAGCGCCTTAAACGGATCCACCACAACAGGCAATGACTCGTAATCGACTTCGATCAACTGTAAAGCGTCTTCCGCTTGTGCGCGCGTTTCCGCAACGACGGCGGCAACTTCTTGGTACTGAAACAAAACCTTGTCCACGGCCAGTACCATCTGTTGGTCGCCATTCAAAGTCGGCATCCATGCAAGGTTCATTTTGGCCAGATCCTCACCAGTGAGCACTAATTTGACGCCGGGTGCGGCTAGTGCAGCTGACGTATCAATTCGACGAATGCGCGCATGCGCGTATGGACTGCGTAAAATGCTCATATAGAGCATATTCGGCAGAATCACATCATCTACATAGCGACCCTTACCGCGAAGAAAACGCGGATCCTCTTTACGGGCTATCGATTTGCCCATTGGGCGCAACTCATTCTGTTGAAGTGCCACTAGTGGCCACCTCCTCTAATGATTCTTGAGTTTCATTCGCCATTTTGCGGGCAGCGGACTTGACGGCCTTCACGATATTCATATATCCTGTACAGCGGCAAATGTTTCCGGAAAGTCCTTCGCGAATTTCCTCCTCTGTCGGCAAAGGATTCTCCTGAAGCAGTGCATAGGAAGCCATCAGCATTCCTGGCGTGCAGTATCCGCATTGCAAAGCATGATCTTGCCAAAACGCTGTCTGCAGCGGATGCATTTGTCCTTCTTGATCCAGCGCTTCGACCGTCAATACCTCACGCCCATCCGCTTGCGCAGCCAATACGGTGCAAGACTTGACGGCTTTCCCGTCCAATAACACTGAGCAAGCACCGCAGCTTGTTGTATCACAACCGACATGCGCACCCGTCAGTTTCAGTTCATCACGCAGGTAATAGACCAACAATGTACGTGGCTCAACCTTTGATTCAAACAACTGCCCATTGACCTTGACACGGATCTTCATTGAACCCCCACCTTTCCATGCAACTCTTCCGCGATTTCGCGTAGTGCGCGTGCAGCAAATACACGTAAAAGATCCTTCTTATAGTCCGCGCTGCCCCGTAGGTCATCAACGGGATCCGCATTTTCCGGCACAAGTTTTGAAACGTCTTCAATCGTCTTCACTGTCAGACGTTGTCCTATGAGTGCCTCCTCTGCCTTAGCAGCTCGCAATGGGATCGGCCCGCAAGCGCATATGCCGATGCCTGCCTCAGTAACTCGGCCTTGACTGTCAACAGCAACCTGCACAGCCAGCCCTGCAATGGCGAAATCGCCGGCTTTACGCTTGAGCTTCATATAGCGGGCGGCAACGGGACTGGTTGGAATGGGCAAGTGCACCGCAACGGCAAGTTCATTTTCATCCAGCGATGAGGCAAATGTATCCACAAAAAACTCGTCAATGGGAATAAACCGATTTCCCGACGGTCCTCGTGCTTCCACTACAGCATTTAAGGCAATCATCGCAGTCCCCCAATCTGAGGCAGGATCTGCATGAACGAGCGAACCGACAACCGTCCCGAGATTGCGAATCAATGGATCTGCAACCCAGCGGGCAGTGCGGAACAGAAGCGGAAATTTGTCACGGAGTTCTTTCGCTTGTTCCAACTCGGCTTGGCGTGTCACAGCACCGATCCGCAATTTACCGTTGACTTCACTCCATCCTTTAAGTTCATCAAGATTATTAATATCAATTATTACGGCTGGAGCAGCGACGCGTAGCTTCATCATTGGCAACAAACTTTGGCCGCCCGCCAATACTTTGCCGTCGTATCCATACTCATCCATTAGGCGGATCGCTTCGTCGACAGATGTCGGTGCTTCATATTTGAATGCATTGGGAAACATTTAGAAACCCCCTTATGTCTAGATGGCGAGAGCATTGTGAACAGGTATTCTTTAGGTGCGTGCATTTCGTGCACTTCCATATTGTTGGATCCACTTTCACCAATTTCTCGCCTGCCTAAGCATTCGCTTCAATTTTTTAACTATTACTTATTCTATTTGTACAGCCTTTAAGTTATGATAGTTGACCCGGGTCATTCTAACTGAATAAAAGGACAGATTAACGATTTTTCTCACTCTTTGGGTCTCAATGTTCTCAACACTACTCTTTCGTGGAAATTTTCTGGTTCGAGCCTTGCTGCGTCTATACCATACGAAATCTCTTTAATTCAGCTTGCAAACAAATTCTCTTTTTTTCAAACTAATTGAAAGCAACCTACAAATAAATGTTTCAAACCTGGGCGATGATCCTTTGTTTTATCGAAGGTGTTCAACAACTTATCCGCACCTTCATAAGTACCTTCCACCACATATCTGAGTAAAGTTGTCTCATGTCTATATCAAACACAGCCTTGCATCAAACGCCCGACTCAACACGTCTTCATGAGGCATTGAATCCATACAGTTGGACGGCGAGATTGGCAGAACTGATAACAAAATAAGAAAGCGGTTACATTTATAGGCGGAAGTAAATTGAATATGTTTTTTCAAAGCAAGATACGAAGTTATTTGCATCAAACAGTTTTCTAATTAAACAGACATTTCAATCCAATCGATTACCTCCTTTACAGTATTAAATTTCGTAGATTAACTGTGCCGGGACTAAGATTGGTTAAATATTGCTGAAGGAAAGATTCATTTTAAATACGAAGGAAGGATCTGTGGAGCTTTGTGATTATTTTAGTACAAAAATTCATAATTGTCAATAATATATGAATAATCAGAAAAAAGATTGTCCATTTCGGCGCTTTTGCAGTAAAATTTCCCTTTTTGTATAAAAATTAAGAGACTTATTTAAGTCTCTTTTTTGTGTAATTAAAGAGTTTTTCCAAGAAGGCCGCCCTTCTCTACTCCTCACACTTCATCCAAAGGTTTTCCTAAGGCAGCAAAAATGGGATCAACACTGATGTAAGAATACCGGCAAGGCCCATTGCTACTCCGGCAACAGCTCCCTGCAATTCCCCCTCGCGAGCAATTTCCGCTGTTCCGATACCGTGGGCAACCGTACCAATCGAAAGGCCCCTTGCCATAGGATGGGTTACGTGTAACTTGTTCAGGAGCCAAGGTCCGAACATAGCCCCGATCATCCCTGTAATCATGACAAAAGCGGCAACTAGAATCCCATCAGCCCCAATTATTTTTGACACTTCAGTAGCAAACGCAATTGTGATCGATTTAATGCTTATGGATGCAGCCATAGAAGTTAATTTGAACAATTTAGCCAGAAAAAGTGCAGATATGATTGTCGACGCCGTGCCGACAAATAATCCGGCAAGAGCCGGCAAAAAATATCTAAATAAAATGCGGCGATGCTTATATAACGGAACAGCTAATGCGATTGTTGCAGGGTTTAATAAATACGTTAAAATTTCTTTGGCTGTTCCATATTCCTTATAAGAAATATTTGAAACGACTAAAACAATAATAATGATAAAAGTACTTAAAAACACTGGCGTTGTAAAAGGAGAAGGATATTTCATTGCTACTTTTCGAGTTAATAGATAGACTCCTATTGTTAGAAAAATACTATAAAGTGTGACGACGATATTCAGTTTGAATCCCTTCTTTCCTTTTGAGAAGTGTTTGAGCAGCTAATCCGGAAAAAGCTATTCCGATAAATGCACTTGCAAATAAGATAATCATTAAAGCCAGACCATTATTTATAAAAACTTTTCCGAGAGTCATTAACCCAACCGAAATGGGAATAAAAAAGAAACCTAGGTGTTTAATAAGTACATTGGCTGCTGTCTCAATCCAATCTATGCGGATAATGCCCGTAGTTAATAAAATAAATAGCAAAATCATCCCTATTACATTACCAGATATTGGTATATGGAGAAATTCTGCGATAAACGAACCTGCATAATTAAGCGAAATCAAAAAGAAAAGCTGAAAAATAAATTTAACAAATATAGAAATTTTCAATTTTAAAGCTCCTTAATAATTTTGATTACCTTTATCTTACCTAAATTATTAAATATTTTATATGATAATTGAATGTGATAGGACTAAAGACGCAGCAAAAATGCACTAAATAAATGCTGTTAGTAAGCAATGTTCACACAATTTCCATAGGATTTTTCATAGAAATTATATATCTTAAATGTGAATAGTTCTATGAAAAATCTTGTATTTATTCATCAAAATGTTGAGGTGGGACAATAATGAAAAGATTGTATATAATCAGCACAATACTTATTATAATCGGAACCGTTGCGGGAATTTCTTATTTTATTCTTCGAGATGTAACTGCAAAAATACCAGATGATATTTCGTTAATAACGATGAATGAAGAGGAATATGCATTTGGAAAAGCCGATAAAAAGCTGAAATTAGTTGAATTTATGTATACACAATGCCCTGATATTTGTCCGACAACTACACAAAAAATGAATTTATTAAAGAAAGATCTTCAAAAAGCAGGGGTATACGGCAAGGACATACAATTTATTACAATTACGTTTGACCCTTACCGCGACACACCTGAAGTATTAAAAAAGTATATGGAAATGTTTGAAATTGAAAATGACGGCAACTGGATTCTGCTGACAGCCGATCCGAAAAACTTTGAAAAAGATCGTCAAGAAATTAAGAAAATTGCTGATACGTTCCAATTCCAATACCGTGATCCTGGAAACGGTTTTTACGTTCATTCTTCCTTTACTTATTTATTAGATGAAAATAATAAATTCATAAAAAAATTCCCAATGGGAGAAGATTTTAATAAAGATGAAGTTTTTAAGAAAATTATGAAGGAAATTTGATGCTCAGTTCAAAAAACGTGCATAAGTATTAAACTACCATCCAAAAATGGAAATAACTTTCATTATAAAACAGAACCAACATAATAAGGCGGTGTGAGCGAAGCCAAGCTCTAAATATTTATAAAGCTAAACAAGTATCTTGCTAAAGATAAATTGCCATTTCTATCTTTGTTGGCGCAGCTCCGCCCCTTTACCACAAAAAAAAGCGGTGAATCATTTGATCACCGCTTTTTTGATGAATCCCTTCATATCTATCCTTTTAATTCACGGTCGAGGATTGCTTGTTATTATTCTGCAATGAAAAAAATTCAGATTTTGGTTTTGTGAAGCTTACATTAATGCCGGACTTTCTTAACCGATTGACAAACTCAATGAGTTTTTTTGTTGCCATTCTAAAAACTCCTTTTTAAGAGCGATTCAATACCTTTATACTACATCCTGAATATGAACAAACAATGAAAAATTTGATAAAAATATTTGAAAATTTCTCATACCCTTTCTTTTCCGGCGTTAAAACCAATTATTGACCATTACTATTTTTCGGAAAATTTGTTCTTTAGCACTCGTATTTTCTTTTCTATATTATCTATTCGCTGTTGAAATCTAAAATCCTGTTTTTCTCCTAAAATATTTCGTCAATTATTAAATAACTCAACTTTCGCACACAGATATTGTCAGACATCTCTTGATGTAATTGGGTAAAGACGCAATCCATTCTTGTACTTTACTTTTAAATAATTCCATGTTCAAACAAACATTAGCTTCTGCTAATGTTTGGAAGATCGCTAGTAATTGATTCAATGCACTCTCTAGATTCATATCTTTTACATCTTCACATAATAGAAAAAAGAGATTTCCAATCGTTTTAGGATCGTTGTTTTGTCTACGCTCCCACTCTAAGAGTATAAAGCGAGTAAACACAATCGTTGTATGACTAATCAACAGATCATACGAACGACCTTGAAATTCTTTTGCTAGGTTAAGCAATGATTTGGTACACTTGAAAAATGTTTCGATGTCCCAGCGCATCCCGTAAATACGCACAATTTCTTCATCTGAAAGTGTGGTATCTGTACTCAAAATGGCTAACCATTCACTCTTTTTATTGCGGTTACGCACGAATACAATCTTGACTTGTCGTCCTTTTGCAAGATGAACATGGATCGAACCGAGTAGGTCTTTCTTTTCCATGGTACGCTTTGCTTTTTTAAAGAGTTCATCCAGCGTATGGGCTTCACCATCTATGAAATAACGTTGTTTTAGCTGCTTGACCATACCAATGACAAATAAACCTTTATCCGTGATTTTTTCAATCAAAGGCTCATGCGTAAACCAAGTATCCATTAACACATAATCAGCTGTAATTCCTGCATTTAAGGCATGATCCAATAAAGCAGAGACAACGCTCGGCTTATCTTGTTGTGCTTCAAGACGACGCTTGTAGCCGGAAGTGCGTTTATCAATGGATTCATCGACCCCGTTAAGTTGATTTTCCTTTTTCGCTGAACTCAATAAAGCAAAGTCTACAGGTAGAAAAGAATATCCATCAGACCAACCAAGAGTAAGCAACTGAAACCCCTTATAGAATCGTTTCTCTGTATGATCAAATACTCGTGAAAGAAGTTCAACAGACTTGCTTCGGTTGCGTGAAAAGAGTGAATCATCAACAATAAACACCTTCACTCTGTTGTTTGATGTAAGCTTTTTTATACGTCCAGTAAGATCTTGACATAAGGAAAGTAAAAAAGTTCGCCAAGCATAAGTAGATGAATTTAGAAAACGGTAGATCGTATCTTTTTTAGGTAAGTCCACGGCTTTCTTACTTTGAAGTGCTTGAAACCAATTTTTATATTGGAAAACAAGCAAAAAAATAAGACGGAAAATAGATAAGCATGAATAACCAAATCCCTTAGTAATTCTCGCTTTTCTCAAATGTTTGCCTATATTTAATTCAGAAAATCTTCGTTCAAGTTCTTTTGGTAGTTGTGCAAAAGTATCTTTTTTCGTTATCATAATGGTGACACCTTCTTTGGTATTTGGTTTGATCACCATAATTTTACCAAAAGATAGGTGTCTTTTTCTTTTAAAAAAATAAAATCAATAAAAAACAAGAGAAATAATGAAAGACGATATAAAACAGTCATATCAAGAGTTGCAATAAGATATTACTCTGCGAAAGTTGAGTAAATAAAATTTCTCCCTTCTCTCTTTAATAATTGACACATTTTTTTAGAAAATATACGAGGCTGAAGGGTCTGACTCTCTCCGACAAAAATGAATAAAACCTTTCTGTATATTGTATTTGTCTAAGGAGCCAGCCCATTATGAGTTTGCCTCAATTGCATGATTTTTGAAAAATTTTTAAGACCGCTTTTGTTTTCGGCGCGATGAAGAGGCTTGCCGTTCACCAGTTTCTGTAGTTGTTGTTCCTTGTCCCTCAACATGCGATGAACTAAGTCCTGTCTTGGACGGGTCTTGTTTACGTTTAGACACTGTTAACACCTCCACGTTTACTTTTTGCAAAGTGCCGGGCGATTTATACAGCTTTATGAAAGAATATTTTGAGAAAAGTTAGAGATGATATTTTATGTGAGGAGGTGTTTTTTGTGGCGAAAATTGGAGTTGAACAATCTTTAACCAACATTTCCGAAGCCCTTCGGCAAAGAGGACACGATGTAGTTGAATTAAAGCAGGAGTCGGATGCAAAGGACTGCTCTTGCTGCGTCGTTTCCGGCCTGGATTCAAATGTGATGGGCATGCAGGATACATCTACAAATGCCTCTGTGATCGATGCGAATGGGCTGTCTGCTGATGAAGTTTGCCAGCAAGTTGAAGAAAAGCTTCGTTAACCATCATCAAGGCTAAAGAGATCTTTTCTTTAGTCTTTTTGCTTTTTAATAAATCTTAGTGCTGAATGATGGCAAATTTTTCGTTATAATACGTATGAACCTTGTTTTGGTTGGTAGTCTATTTAGTTTAGACTTTATTATTAGAGGAAATACGTATTGGACTGATTCATGTATGAACATTGATTTTTGGATGCCTGTATCACTCTCTTTACAGGTTGCCGGCATTTCAACGGTAATTGTTTTAATCATCGGATTATTATTTGCCAAACTAATGGCAAAAAGGCAGTTTCGCGGAAAAATAATCCTTGAAACGGCAATATTGCTACCTTTAGTTTTGCCGCCGACCGTTATTGGATTCTTATTAATTATCATATTTGGAAATAACGGCTTTCTGGGAACGATTATTGAATCTATTTTTCGGCAACAAATTATGTTTACCCCTTTGGCAGCGGTTATTGCTTCAACTGTCGTCGCCTTTCCGCTTATGTACCAATCGGCAAAAACAGGATTTCAGTTGGTTGATACAGGTGTAGAAGATGCTGCACGAGTTGATGGTGCAGATGAATGGAAAGTTTTCTTATTTGTTACTCTCCCCCTTTCGTTTCGGGCAATACTTACAGGCGGTATTTTAAGCTTTGCCAGGGCGCTGGGGGAATTTGGAGCTACATTAATGTTTGCCGGTAATATTCCTGGAAAAACACAGACGGCATCAACAGCCATCTATGTAGCATTTGAGTCGGGAAATATGGAGATGGCCTGGCTCCTAGTTGGAGCTATGATTGTCATATCATTTTTCATGCTATTATGTACTGCATTTTTAAAATAATTGAAATGAGCCATGGAAAAAGTTTGTTATTCCATGGCTTTTCTTTCATAGAGAAAAATTTTCGATCAAACAATAAGAAGAAAAAATGGTATTAACTGCAGCCTCCTCCACAGCTTGAACCGGAACAACTTGAATTTCCTCCGTCGTGGCTGTCGGATGAACTTGCACAAGCAAATCCTGAACATCCTGAACTTGAAACACTAACCTTCGAAAGCTGTTGGGGAATGAACAAAGCCATTTGATTTTCGTAATCATCGGGATGAAAAATTGAAAAGAAAACCATTGCAGGTAAAAGATGATGAATTTGGTTTTCATTTGAAATCCGGCTGAACGGAGGCTTTTGTTTATTTTGGTTTACTAATTTTGCTTGGTCGATTTCAGATCTTAGTTTTTTTATTAAGTAATCTTTAATCTCTGTCCCTTCTTCATCTTGCCGGAAGTATTTTTCTAAAAGCTGCTCATCCGAAAGCTGCTGAAAATCTTCGAGAATTTCTTTTTTAATCGGGTGCTTCAGGAACGGTCCCCAAAGCAGTCTACTGTTAGGCGCCGGCTCAAACAAACATAAATAAACCCAATCAAAAAAAGCTCTTTCTCCTGGTATAGGAGTTACTTCCATATTTGGAGTGTGATGCAAAAATCCATTATAAAAAGAATGGGAGAATCGCTCGTATTCTTTTGTAAACATAAGCATTTCATGCCAAACTTCGTCAACTTTGTCGCTAAACATCGGCACCGTTTTCAATAAACTATTCAGTACAAAATATCTTTTTAGTTCAAAAAATCTCCATTTAAAGTCAAATTCTGTCCAAGAAGGGTTGGATTTTAATAATCGAATCCGCAAATTTTCTTCGTACTTCCGAGGAATTGATGATTCAAGCTTGTTTACTAAAGGTTCGGCTTGTTTTAAGTGAATACCCAGTTTTAATGGTGGTTCGACATGCAATAATGCCGGTCTTCGCTTCCGATTTTTTCTCTGGGCTGAAATAATCCATAGTATGAATCCCAATATAAGGATAACAATCAAAAATTCCAACGCGACATCCCTCCTTTATTGAAAATAATCCTGTTCTTATAATTTATTTTATTCTTATGTCTATTTTAACGTATGATCCACTATGTAACGGTTTGGAAAAATTCCAACTAGGAAAGGCACAGGAGTATCAATAATATCTCTTCGCCCCGAGATAACGTTCGCTCCAATATTTGCTTGTCAAATTGCTGATGGTAACTCCTGTAGAACTTCCGCAATGGATGAATTGATTGTTTCCTATATAAATCCCAACATGAGACGCTCCCGGTCGGTAAGTTTCGAAAAAGACAAGGTCGCCGACTGAAGGCTTGTCCACTTGTTTTCCGGCGTTCCAAATTAATGCGACTGTACGCGGTAAAGAAACACCTTGTTTTTCAAATACATAAACAAGAAATCCGCTGCAGTCAAATCCTTTTTCTGGTGTCGTTCCTCCCCATTGGTAGCGTGTTCCAAGCAGTTCAGCCGCATCTCCGATTAAATTAATCACGTTAAATTGTTTTTCCTTCCGGGAAGGTTTTGCCTGCATCAATCGCGTATAAGTTGTGAAATCGACCGTACCTGTTGCCGAAAGTTTATTGGCGATTTGGTACTCTTTCACTGCGTCATAGGTGGCCATGCCAAAATATCCCGTAATAGTGGGGTATGTAAAATATCCAAGCTCTTTCAACTTCGTTTGAACTTTTTTAACTTCTTCACCGGTTGAACCGATCGTTAAACGCATCTCGGCCTGCGTCGGTTCAGTTTTATTATTAATTGGTGTAGATTTTCCTTTTTGGTTCAGTACTTTTTTCAGCTTGATCAGTGTTTTGGAATCTGCGATCCCATCGGCCGTCAACCCATAATTTTGTTGGAATTTTCGAACCGCGTCGGCCGTAATTGTTCCAAAGTATTGGGTGATGGACGGATAAGTGAAATATCCTAGCGACTTCAATTGTGACTGCAATTGGCCGACTTCTTTACCGCGGGCACCGATTTTTAATGTACTGTTGGCACTTGGCTGGGCAGCTATTGCCTTGTGTGGAACCCCCGTTAATCTTTCATACGTTTTCCGGTCAAACACACCTGTTTGAGGCAATCCAACAGAAGATTGAAAGATTTTCACAGCTTTTTCCGTGATGGACCCATAATAGCCTGTAGCTGTATGGTATGTAAAATATCCTTTATTTTTTAATAATTGTTGAAGCTGTTTCACATCATCGTTTTTCATCCCGAGTTTTAACTCCGAGTCTCCCAAGGCTGCATCACTTATCGATGGCAGCATGAAAAGCGCCGAAGCAAACGTGGAACCGACGATGAGCTTTTTCACTGGATCTCTCACCGTTTTTCCCCCTCTATCTATGTCAACGAACGAAACGTTTATTCTATGAATCAGGCAAAAAAAGACACTACTATTCTTAACATCGGATAGACTGCTTTTTTCTTTAAGGCTATACGGGTAACTTTTCGATAAACAAATGGAATTAAAATTTTGAAGCAACAGTCAAAGAACACCGGGTAGTCATTCGGGTAATGCGAGATACATTATTTCCCCAGAACTTTTGAACGTCGAGAAAATACCCCGCTTTCATCCAGCATACCGCTTCCTAAAATGACACCGATCACGATCAAAATAAACCCCATAATTTGAGAAAGAGAAATAGATTCTCCTAAAAATAAATAAGCCCCGAGTAGTGAAAATAGCGGATTTAAGTTAATGAAAATTGCCGATTCTGCTGCACCAATTTGTTGAATTGCTTTGTTGTAAATCATATGACCAAGTGCAGTAGCAAGTACAGCTGACGCAAGGAAGATCATCCATATGGGTGTCGTACCGTTTGCCATGCTTAATAATCCGTTCGGTTCCATCCACAAACTAATGAAAAATAACAGCAATGACCCGAACAACAACATCCATCCTGTCATCATTCTCGTATCCAGCGTTTGTGTTGCTTTTTTAATAATAATAAAACTAATTCCTTGAGTTAATACGGCCAAGAATATATAAAAATCACCGATCGACACAAGGTGAATTCCGCTTTTGCCGTTTAACACGACAAACATCACGCCGGTAAATCCGAGCAATATCCCGACAAATCTGAACACCGTAAACCGATGACCTAAAAAGACGACCGCAAACACCGATGTCACTAACGGAACAAGAGCTAAAATTAATCCGGCGTTAGAGGCTGTCGTTTTTGTTAATCCGACTGCAAGAAAAAGGTGGTGTGCAACGACGCCAAATAAAGCTGCCGAACAAATATACATAATGTCCTTCCAAGTTAATTTCCGCAGCTGACCGATGAATAATAAAGTCAGAATCACTACGATTCCTGCAGTAAATATCCGAAACGACGTTAACGTCACCGGAGAAAAATGTTCGACTAAAATTTTGAGGGCAATCACGTTTAATCCCCAGATCATCATAATCACATTCAATAATAGATAAACGAAAGGTTTAGACACCGCCATCACTTCCTTCAAGTTGAAAAGTCAAACAACAAAAAAGCAGCTGTGCCTTTATTTGGGACAGCTTCGCTATATGCAGAAACAACTCTTTAAATTTCATTTTAGCAATCATTCAACAGAATGACTATCAAAGTATGATAAAGTTTTCCTTATCCAAATTGGTATTTTTAAATATTAGGTTGGTGAAGATTGAAATCAAATAATAAATAAAAACAGACAAGTATTAAACCCTTACCTGCATATGATTGTAATGGACAAGTGATTGGAGGTGAAAAAATTGCGATTTATAGTGCTTAAGAAAGGGACTATGATGATTTTTCTTTTATTTATAATTACGCTTGCGGCCGCCGGTGTTTGGTTTTTTGGAACATCTGGCTCGGTTCCTGTTACCAGCCGGGAGCAGAATCAAGACGAACAAATAAGAGAGATTCATATGGTTACCGGTGAATTTTCAGCAAAAACAAGAGATGGGAAAGAAATTGAGGCATATCGCTGGGATCCAAGTACTGTGTTTGTTAACAAAGGGGAAAAAGTCCGCCTTACTATTTTAGGTGTAAACGGAAAAGAACATCCATATATTATCGAAGGAACTGACATAAAAGGCGTTGTTAAACAAGGTGAGGAAACGACAGTACCACTGCAATTTAAAAAAGAAGGAATATACAGGCTTATTTGCCTAACGCATCCTAACAAAGATCGTAATGGCCCGATGATTGCATACATTGTAGTAGATTAATAACAATGGTAAGCACTGGATATCGTCAATTCCAGTGCTTTTTGCCCTTATTATCTCCCGATGAACATTTGCGTCCAGTAATGACCGTATGCCCCTCCTTTTGCATAACCTACACCAATTTCAGTAAAACTGCTTGATAAAATATTTTTTCGATGGCCGTCACTGTTCATCCAGGCTGTTACTACATCCTTAGGAGTCCGTTGTCCGGCAGCAATATTTTCACCGGCTGTACGGTATGTAATTCCGAAATTTTTCATCATTTGGAACGGGCTTCCGTATGTTGGAGAAGTATGGTCAAAATAATTTCGATTGATCATGTCTTGGGATTTATATCTTGCTACTCTCGCAAGTTCCCAGTTTGTTTTTAACGGTTTTAAACCGTATTTTGCCCTCTCCTGATTCACAAGCTGGACAACTTGGTTTTCATAGCTTTTAACTTCATCCAAACATGGAATAGTAATTTTTTGTCCTGGATAGATGAAGTTCGGATTTGAAATTTGCGGGTTTGCCTGAATAATTTCAGAAACGCCAACATGATAGCGAACCGCAATTTTCCACATTGTGTCACCGTGCTGAACCGTATGTATAGTCGCAGCTTCGGCATTGCTGCTTATTCCAAAGACTAGAGCGACAGACAACAATAAAGATACTGATAGAGATTTTAATGTTTTCATAGTTTTATTTAACCAAACTATTCTACACGATGAAACCGGTAATAAATGGTGTTAATAGAATAGATTTTTATATAACAGATTCTCATCATCGCTAATTAATTATAATACAGTTTTGAAAATATCAGGTTTTATTTGATTTTAAAAACTTTATTGATCATTTATACACCTATACACCCTAAAGATAAACCTTTTAAAACAAGGTGTTCACAAAAAATTAACCATTTATGCTCAATATTTCACAATTTATATAAAAATGATCACATGTTATCTGTTATAATAAAAATGTAAAATCTGTTATATATTTTGAGAGGTGAAAATCATGAAACAGTGGGAAGGTTTTACTGGCGGAACTTGGCAAACTGAAGTAAATGTTCGTGACTTTATTTTAAAAAACTTTAAACAGTATAACGGTTCTGACAGTTTCCTTGAAGGTCCGACTGAAGCTACAACAAAATTATGGAAGCAAGTTATGGATTTATCGAAACAAGAACGGGATAATGGCGGTGTCCTTGATATGGACACTGAAATCGTCTCTACGATTACCTCACACGGACCCGGGTATTTGAATAAGGATTTAGAAAAAGTTGTTGGCTTTCAAACTGACAAACCTTTCAAGCGGTCACTGCAGCCGTTCGGCGGAATCCGCATGGCCGTACAGTCTTGTGAAGCGTATGGATTCAAGGTAAACGAAGAAATTGTGAAAATTTTTACAGAATATCGGAAGACTCATAACCAAGGAGTCTATGATGCTTATACAGATGAAATGAAGCTTGCCCGCAAAGCCGGAATCATTACCGGTCTTCCGGATGCATACGGTCGCGGACGGATTATCGGAGACTATCGCCGTGTTCCCCTTTATGGAGTTGACTTCCTGATCAGTGAGAAGAAAAAAGATTTAAAACAAACAAGCCGTATTATGACTGAAGACAATATTCGTCTACGTGAAGAGATTTCTGAGCAGATCAGAGCGCTGGAAGAATTAAAGAAGCTTGCTGAAAGTTACGGATATGACATTTCAAAGCCTGCTTCAAATGCATCCGAAGCGTTTCAATGGCTGTACTTTGCTTACTTGGCAGCAATCAAGGAACAAAACGGCGCTGCCATGAGCCTCGGCCGCGTATCAACTTTCTTAGATATTTATATTGAAAGAGATTTAGAGAAAGGCATTATTACTGAAAAAGAAGCTCAGGAGTTGGTCGACCATTTTGTCATGAAGCTTCGGCTTGTAAAATTTGCCCGAACTCCGGAATATAATGAATTATTTAGCGGCGACCCTACATGGGTTACTGAAGCGATCGGCGGCATGGCATTAGACGGACGCGCACTTGTCACAAAAAATTCATTCCGATTCCTGCATACCCTTGATAACCTAGGTCCTGCTCCGGAGCCAAACTTAACGGTATTATGGTCTACACAGCTTCCGGAAGAATTCAAAAAGTATTGTGCGAAAATGTCGATTAAAACAAGCTCCATCCAGTATGAAAATGATGATATTATGAGGCCTGAATACGGTGATGACTATGGAATCGCTTGCTGCGTATCACCAATGAAAATCGGTAAGCAAATGCAATTTTTCGGAGCGCGTGCAAATCTTGCAAAAGCCCTGCTCTACGCCATTAACGGCGGTAAAGATGAAAAGCTTAAAATTCAGGTTGGTCCTAAGTACACACCGATCATGTCTAATGTTCTAGACTATGATGAAGTCATGGAAAAATTTGATAATATGATGGAATGGCTCGCAGAATTGTATATCAATACTCTGAATATCATCCACTATATGCATGACAAATATTGCTATGAACGAATTGAAATGGCCCTGCATGATACTAAGATTTTGCGCACGATGGCGACTGGACTTGCCGGCTTAAGTGTTGTTGCTGATTCGTTAAGTGCCATTAAACATGCCAATGTAAGAGTTATTCGCGATGAAAACGGTCTAGCTGTCGATTTTGAAATTGAAGGTGATTTCCCTAAATACGGAAACAATGATGACCGTGTTGACAGCATCGCCGTTGATATCGTGAAGCGGTTCATGAAAAAGCTTCGCAAGCATAAAACATACCGCGATTCAGTCCATTCCCTGTCGATATTAACCATTACTTCTAACGTGGTATATGGAAAGAAAACCGGCAACACTCCTGATGGGCGCCGTGCCGGAGAACCATTTGCTCCCGGAGCGAACCCAATGCACGGTCGCGATACAAAAGGAACGCTTGCGTCTCTCTCTTCAGTGGCTAAACTGCCATTCAGTTATGCAATGGATGGTATTTCAAATACTTTCTCAATCGTTCCAAAAGCATTGGGAAAAGACGATGAAAGCCGCGTTAACAACCTTGTAGCAATATTAGACGGATATGCAATGAAGGAAGGCCACCATCTAAACGTTAACGTCTTTAACCGTGAAACTTTGCTGGATGCGATGGAACATCCGGAATTGTATCCGCAATTAACGATACGTGTTTCCGGATATGCAGTCAACTTTATTAAACTAACTCGTGAACAGCAATTAGATGTTATAAACCGTACCTTCCACGAAACAATGTAACTAATTTTTGTAAGGCCCTTCCCCCCTCCCCTCGGGGAAGTCCGCCTTCTTTATTATAAAAGGAGTTCTTCATCATGTACGGAAATATTCATTCTATTGAAACATTTGGAACAGTTGACGGTCCGGGAGTTCGCTATGTCGTATTTACACAAGGTTGCCTTCTCCGCTGCCAGTACTGTCATAACGCTGATACGTGGGAGATCGGTTCAGGGAAACAAATGTCTGTATTCGAAATTGTTGAAGATTTAAAGTCATATTTGCCTTTTATTGAATCAGCAGGTGGAGGAATTACCGTTAGCGGCGGAGAGCCGCTCCTTCAGATCCCCTTCCTTCTTGAGCTTTTTAAAGAATGCAAAAAACTCGGCATTCATACGGCCATTGACTCTTCTGGAGGATGTTTTTCTTCTGCACCTCTCTTTCAATCACAGCTTAAAGAGTTATTGCAGTATACAGATCTCATATTATTGGATCTTAAACAAATCGACAGAAAAAAACATCTTAAGCTTACCGGGATGACAAATGATCATATATTGGAGTTTGCTCGTTTTCTTTCCGAACAAAAAATTCCGATATGGATTCGGCACGTTCTCGTTCCCGGAATAACCGATGACCATAATGACTTAAATCGTCTCGGTGATTTTATCGGAGAATTAACAAATGTCGAAAAAGTTGAAATTCTCCCCTACCATAAACTGGGTGTTTATAAATGGGAAGCCCTCGGGTATGAATATCCATTAAAAAATATTGATCCTCCAAGTGATGAACAAATTAATACAGCATATCAAATACTGACCAAAAATAGAATTTCTTAAAATACGTTAAATGTCTTCTTTACTTTAGGGGCTGATTCATAAGGGTCTGACTCCCTCCTAGTATGGCAATAGATAGACTGCTTTTTTAGCGTTTGTCTATATGTTGTATTGAAGGGGGCAGCCCCTTTTTTAATAAATTGTAAAGTCATGTATTGACAAAGTTAATTGGCTAATATTAAAGTATTATTGTAAACCAAATCGGTTTATTTGTTTACATAAAGGGGAGAAACGAATGAACAATCAACAGCGAAGACTAAGAATGATGATAATTACGGCTTTATTTGCGGCGATTATCGGGGTAATGGCACAGATTACGATTCCGCTTCCGTACGTTCCGATCACCGGACAAACACTGGCAATCGGCCTTGCCGCAACAATTCTAGGAGCAAGATACGGAACGCTTGCAGTTATTTTATATGTAATCATCGGTGCAGCAGGGGTACCTGTATATGCTGAGATGAAAGCCGGTGTCTCAGTTCTTGTCGGTCCGACTGGAGGCTATTTATTTAGCTTTATTCCTACTACTTTCTTTATTGGATGGTTTCTTGAAAAAACATCCTTTACGATAAAAAACGCCGTAATTGCAAATATAATCGGTATGCTGATCACGTTATCAATCGGAACTGCATGGCTGAAAGTCGCTGCGGAACTTTCTTGGACAAAAGCCTTCACACTTGGATTTACTCCTTTTATAATTGTAGGAATAATCAAAGCTATCCTTGCATCATGGATTGGAATCTTAGTCAGAAACAGGCTCATATCTGCCAACTTATTGTTAACATCAAATACAACTACAATAAAATCGGCTTAATTCCATTTAATAGAGCATTCTTTGCGAATGCTCTTTTTTGTTTGTTATGAGGAAAAATATTTTTATAGATCATTTCTTTTATAGGAAACTTTCTTTATGTTTATACGTATTTCTTGTGTACATGGAAATAGGATGCCATTGATTTATATTATTTGAGTGAATATACTCATATCATCGGCTTTTTAAATAGAGGTGAAATTTGTTGTTAGAATTATTATTTAACATCTCGGACGTTTCTCAGCTTACGACTTTTTATATTAGTGTTTTTCTGGGTCTTTCGATTCAATATTTTTTCTTTTTGTCCGTTGATGTTCCTATTGATTCTATTATTGACCGCATAGACATCAAATCACAAACATGCATCACATCCTATATAGCTAAAAGCCGGATAATTACAAATTTACTTTTAACGTGGATTGTAAAATATATTCGAAAGAAAGAATCTGCCGATGATGAAGGTGATCATTTTATTTTCTCTTATTAATAAAAAAATAGGAGGAAATAAAATGAAAAATAACCGTATATTGCTATCGCTTATTATCTTATTCATCAGTACTGGATTGCTTACTGCTTGCCAGGCTTCCGGAGCAAACGATAAAGGATTTTTTCATACGATGTTTGTTGAACCTTTCGCTCAGGCCATTCATTATGTTGCAGGCCTTTTCGGGGGTAATTTCGGATTGTCAATTATTGTAATTACAATTTTCATTCGATTAATTTTAATGCCCTTCCTGTTAAAACAATATAAAAGCCAGTTGGCAATGAAAGAAAAAATGGAATTGCTAAAACCGGAGTTGGATGAAATTCAAAAGAAATTAAAAAGCGCAAAGAAACCTGAGGAACAACAAAAATTGCAGCAAGAGATGTTTAGCTTATATCGAAAACACGGAGTTAATCCACTATCGGTAGGTTGCCTCCCCGCTATTATTCAAATGCCGATTTTACTTGGGTTTTATTATGCGATTCGAAGTTCTGAAGAGATTGCAACCCATTCATTTTTGTGGTTTAATCTTGGACATCCTGATCTATTTATTACCGCTGCAGCAGGAATCGTCTATTATTTGCAGTTCAAAGTTTCCCAATCGAATCTGCCTGCTGACCAGCAGAATCAAATGAAATTTTTCGGATTACTTTCTCCGATTATGATTGTATTTGTCTCAATAAAAGCTCCTGCAGCATTGCCGCTTTACTGGACAGTCGGAGGACTGTTTTTAATCCTTCAGACGATCGTTGCCAGAAAATTGTATTCAACTGAAAAGCGTCATGAACAATCCAATTGATTGAAACAAATCAAGCCTGTTAGAGTTCGTTCTAACAGGCTTCTATTTTATGCTCACAATCTTCCTAATAGTAAACCAAGAAAGCCGGCTGTTATGCCGCCAATGTATGTAATTGCTAAATAAAAAACGGCTTTGATGGTTTCTTTTTGTTCAAATAGCTGAAGTATTTCTGATTTCAGTGTTGAAAAGGTCGTAAAAGCTCCCATAAATCCAATTCCAAAAAGTGCGTATACGGCTCCCCCAATATTTTTTCCTATGAGAATACCAAGCAAAAACGAGCCGAGCAAATTAACTGTTAATGTTCCAAAGGGAATTTTGGATTTATGGCCATTCCATTTCCTTGAAATGACGTATCGGGATACTGCCCCAAAAAAACCGCCGAGAGCAACAAGTAAAATATTCTTCATAAACTTTCTATCTCCGTATATGTTGCTTTTTGAGCGATGAAAGACCCCAGCCATGCAAAAAAAAGGCCCCCAATAAAACTTGCGATTACATATATTAATGCGAGAAACATGCTGTTTTGCTCAACAAGCTGTATGGTTTCTAAACTAAATGTTGAAAATGTTGTAAATGAACCGATGATTCCTGTTCCGATACCGCTTACAATGTACGGAGGAAGTTTACGGGCTACATACATATTTTTAGTCAGCCACCCAAGTGCGAATGCACCTAATAAATTAGCAAGCAATGTACCGATAGGAAAACCTTTTCCCCATAGTGATAAAGCAGCAACGGAAAGGAAGTATCGAAGCAGACTTCCAATGATTCCTCCAAGACCGACCGTTACATATGACAATAAACCACCTTCTTATATACATAACTAGATTTTATCTCTAATTTTTCTTTGAAGTCTGAGAAGTATTATGGTCTCATCGGCGGTGCCAAAAGAAAGGCTGACTCATATGTAAAAAGGTCAGACCCCTCCAATACATCATAGAGACCAATTCCGAAAAATCTACTCTATGTATTGTTATTGCCGGAGGGAATCATACCATCATGAGTCAGCCCCTTTTAGAAGTTGTTATGCGTCGACAAAATAGTCTTTATAATAGCCGCCAACTTTTCCTGAATTATCGATGATAAAATAAAATTCTTCGGTTTCATTTTTAACTTCGTAAACTTTTCCAGGTGTTAAGACACGGTTAACAATGTATTTTTTCGCATCGGTATGAACACATTTTATTTTTTTCACTGTATCTCTGTCTTGCCATGTTTGATGTATCATTTTTGCCACTCCTTCAATGAATATCTTCTTCTAAGTATAATGAAAGGGATTGGAATATCGCAATAGTGCCAGATTGATTTATAAAAAATATGCTTGCATGTAAGCATGTCCCCGCCCTTTTGTAAGCCGGTTCCAGATCTGAAAAACTAATTGTGGGGTCAGCCCCTTTATTCTGAGCGTAAAATTTTCACATAAAATGTTCGTGTACGCGGCCCATCAAATTCACAAAAATAAATTCCTTGCCATATTCCTAATAACAGCTTTCCGTTTGAAATTATGATCTGCTGGGAAGTACCGACTGTACTGGCTTTCATATGGGCTGCAGTGTTTCCTTCCATATGCCGGTCCAAAGAATGGTGCCAAGGGTAAATTTCATCAAACCGGCGAATCATGTCGCGTTTTACATCCGGGTCCGCATTTTCATTAATGGTAATACCGGCCGTAGTATGAGGGCAATAGACGATTGCCACACCTTCCTTGATTCCGAATTCTTTTACTGCTTTTTCCACTTCAGCCGTGACCTCATAAAATTCATCGCGTTTATTTGTACGAATCGAAAATTTTTTCAACATAGAAAAAACCTCCTTACTGATATCGGGTTCCAAACAGCTCAAAACCCTGTTTTTGAAGTTTTGGTTCGAATGTTACTAAAAAAGGTCTTTCTCCGCGTTGGTGCAAAACTTTATAGAGATCGCTTTCTTTAGTTGCAGGCTGTACAAAAACAACTTCTAATTCTCCGACTTGGACACTTGCAGTTTTATCTTCTGAATCTGTAATATCAAGTATCGGAACATCAAAAAGTTTTGACCATTCTTTCGCTGCTTTTTCAGCATTATGTACAGTGTAGGTTACGGATTTAATGGAACGATTTTCCTGATCCTCAGTTATCATTCGCAGTTTTTTTAAATCATGTAACCGTTCTTCATCTGTTTGCTCCCATTCAATGAAAAAAGGAAATGGCATAAAAGTTTTCTCAAGTATAAAAAGCATTTTCCAACGAATAACTGATCCATCCTCCCTCTTACGGCTGCCATCAAAAATATCGGAAGTATTAAAGCCTCTTTTTCTAATCGTGGATTGTAAAACAGAAATATTATCTGTCCGCAGACAAATTTGCCCCACCCCTTCACCTTTCCCGATGTCATTTATTAGCTGTTGAACAAGGGGATTATCCGCTTCGTTCGCTTTTTGCCGATCTTCTATCGCCAGAAATTCTACATATGACAATCCGTTATAAAAAAGGCTGTTATGTGTGCCCCAATGTTCATGTCGACCGCCCATCACGGCATGATATCCATGATTTTTTAATAGCTTTACAGCTTCCAGCGGATGCCTGTTAAGAAAATGAACAACGTGGTCAAGTTCAAGTTTCATTTTGATCCCTCCAAATTCCTTTATCATTACTTTCATTATAATTGCTTCTTGTAAATTCTAATAAATAATCTTTTTTACAAAGGAAATTAATTTTTTAAAATATTTTGAAAATGGGTTTTCAAAACCTTAAAAAACGTTTACAATAAATTAATAATTGAATATTATTAATATCCATTCACTTTCCGAGGAGGAATGCAAAATGAAAATTATGAGTAATGAATTGTTGATTGTCTCGTATCGTGATGCACTGAAGTCGGATAAGGATAAGGAATGGGCAAAGATTTTAAAAGATGAAATTAAAAGACGCGGATTAAACCCTTTTAAGAAACAACGATGAAAAAATTCAGAGCGGTTAGCATTTGCTGAACCGCTCTAATTTATTTTGGTTTTTATTACCCTTCTAATAGAAGTGATTCCGGATCCTCGATCAGTTCTTTTACTTTAGCAAGGAACGTAACAGCTTCTTTTCCGTCCACAATGCGATGGTCATATGATAATGCAATGTACATCATTGGACGGTTCTCAATGCGTTCCTCATCAATTGCTACCGGACGGAGCTGTATTTTATGCATTCCTAAAATTCCAACTTGCGGACCATTCAAAATTGGTGTAGACAGCAATGATCCAAACACGCCGCCGTTTGTAATTGTAAATGTTCCGCCTTGAAGATCTTTTAATGTCAATTTGTTTGTTCTTGCTTTTTCAGCTAGTTCCAGAATATCAGATTCAATCTCCGCAAAATTTTTACGGTCTGCATCCCTTACAACCGGTACAACTAATCCTTCCGGAGCCGCGACGGCTATTCCGATGTCATAATACTTCTTAAGAAGGATTTCATCACCTTGAATTTCAGCATTTAAATAAGGCTGTTTCTTTAAAGCAGCGACAACCGCTTTTGTAAAAAATGACATAAAGCCTAAGCGTACATCATGTTCTTCGAAAAATTTATCCTTACGGCGTTTCCTTAAGTTTATAACTGCGGTCATGTCAACTTCATTAAAGGTTGTAAGCATGGCTGCTGTTTGCTGGACTTCGACAAGGCGATTGGCAATTGTTTGACGGCGCCTCGACATGCGAATCCGTTCTACCGGTTTGCCGGTTTCTGCATGATGTGTGGCCGGCTGTTCAAATGTTTGCGGTTGCGGCTGTTCAACGCTGTTTATTCCCGGGTTCGAATGAAAGAATTCTACATCTTGTTTTCTTATTCTTCCAAGTGGATCAATTGTAGGTACACTGCTTAAATCAATTCCTTTCTCCCTTGCCAATTTTCGGGCGGCAGGGGAAGCGATTGGCCTGTCTTTCTTTTCTTGCATTTCAGGCTCTGCCGGATTGCTTTCTGCCTGCTGTTTTTCCTGTACAGGAGTGGCAAACTGCTTTTCAACTAGTGCTTGTTCATTTACTTGTTGCCGCTCTTGCAATGCTGGTTGTGAAGCTTTTTCATTCACATCGACAACAGCAATTGTTTCACCGACTTTTACGGTATCTCCTTCTTTTGCTCGTAGCTCTTTCAAGACACCTTCATAATCAGAAATTATTTCAATGTTCACTTTGTCTGTTTCAAGTTCTACAATATACTCGCCCTTATTTACAAAATCACCGGGTCTTTTCAGCCATTGCGCGATTGTACCTTCCGTTATTGATTCTGCTAATTCTGGAACCTTGATTTCTGCCACCTTAAAAACCCCCTAGTTCTTTCCTGGTTAGTGCTTCATTTATAATTCGTGCTTGTTCAAGTTTATGGACATATGGATCTCCCTCAGCCGGACTTGAACGTCGACGACGGCCAATATAAGAAACTTCTGCCCCGAGAGGCGCAATTTCTTTAATGAGTGGTTCAACAAAGCTCCATGCGCCCATGTTTTTCGGTTCCTCCTGAACCCAAATGATTTCCTTTACGTTTGGATAACGGCCGAATAATTTTTTCAGCTGCTGAATAGGAAACGGATAAATTTCCTCCACCCTAATAATATGAAGCCATTCCTTTTTTTCAGCTGATTTCAATTTTTCAGCAAGATCAATGCAGATTTTTCCGCTGCATAACAGGATCCGCTCTACTTTTTCCGTTTCCATGCCAAGACCATTTTGTTCAATCAACGATTTAAATTCACCTTCACTGAGTTCGTTGCCGCTTGATGCAACGAGCGGGTTTCGCAAAAGACTTTTCGGTGTCATAATGACGAGCGGGCGTACTTCCTCTTTTTGTAAAATGGCTGCTTGCCTTCTTAAAATATGAAAATATTGGGCAGCTGTTGTTAAGTTGGCAACTGTCCAGTTATTTTCGGCGGCCAGTGTCAAGAAACGTTCCAGCCGAGCGCTGGAATGTTCGGGTCCCTGGCCTTCATAACCGTGCGGCAGAAGCATAACTAATCCTGATTTTTGTCCCCATTTCGCCCGGCTTGCTGAAATAAATTGGTCAAACATCACTTGGGCTGCATTCGCAAAATCACCGTACTGCGCTTCCCAGATTACAAGGGTTTCAGGTGCAAATACATTGTAGCCATATTCAAACCCTACAACCGCAGCCTCAGAAAGAGGGCTATTGTGTACGGAAAAGGATGCTTTTGCGGTTGACAATTGATGCAGTGGCAAATAGACTTTTCCGTTTTCACTATCATGCAGAACAAGGTGGCGATGGGCAAATGTACCCCGTTCAGAATCTTGGCCTGTCATCCGGACAGGTGTGCCGTCAGAAATGATTGATGCAAAAGCAAGTGTTTCGGCTAATGCCCAATCAATTTTTCCATTTTCATCGAAAGCGTCAATTCTTCGTTTTAAAATTTTCGCTAATTTTCCAAAGACGTTAAAGTCTTCAGGCCATTTTAATAATTCTTCATTTATTTGTTTTAATAGATCGTATGGAACTCCCGTATTTATTTTAGGCAAATCTTTTTCGACAGTTACCGGTGGTTCTGTTTCTCTTAAATCATGGTGTAGTTTTTCTTTAGGAACTTTTTCATAAGCTTTTTGGAGGCGTTCATAAACATCCTCGGCAAACTGTTTCATGTCTTCTTCAGAAATCATACCTTCCGCAATCAAACGTTTTCCATATAATTCTTTAACGGTTGGATGATGGTGAATCTTTTTATACATCAGCGGATTGGTTGTCATTGGCTCGTCCATTTCATTGTGGCCAAACCGCCGGTATCCAATTAAATCAATTAAAATGTCTTTGTTGAATATCGTGCGGTATTCGATCGCAAGCAAAGCAGCCGCAAGAACTGCTTCCGGATCATCTGCATTCACATGCAATATTGGAATCTCATATCCTTTCGCTAAGTCGCTGGCATATCTTGTCGAACGCGAATCAGCGGATTCAGTCGTAAACCCGATCGTATTATTTGCGATAATGTGGATTGTGCCGCCTGTTTGATAACCTTTTAATCGGCTAAGGTTTAAAGTCTCCGCAACAATACCCTGCCCGGGAAATGCAGCATCTCCGTGAATTAAAATCGACAATGCTGATGTTGGAGTATGTTCAGGAAATCCTTTTTTCGTGCGTTTTTCTTGCGCTGCGCGGGTAAATCCTTCAACAACAGCTCCGACAAATTCAAGATGGCTCGGGTTGTTTGCAAGCGTAAATCTAGCTTTTATGGTATTTTCTTCTTTAATTTGCCGATCAAGTCCAAGGTGATACTTAACATCCCCTGTCCAGCCGTAGTTGATCCCGATTGAGCCTTCAGATGGCACTAATTCTTTGTTCGGAGCATGCTGGAACTCGGCGAAAATCATTTCGTATGGTTTCCCCAGAACATGCGCCAGGACATTCAATCTCCCGCGGTGCGCCATACCGATATTTATCGTTTTTGCTCCTTCTTTAACTGCTTCTGAAATTAGTTCATCAAGGAGCGGAACCATCGAATCAAGACCTTCAATTGAAAAACGCTTTTGTCCTGCGAACGTCCGGTGGAGAAATTTTTCAAATTCTTCTACTTGAATCAGTCTTTTTAAAACTGAAATGCGTTTTTCCTTTTTAAAAGCAGGGAGGATTCCTCCTGTTTCAATTTTTTGGCGGAGCCATTTTTTTTCTTCAAGATTTGCTACGTGATGATATTCAAATGCAATTGAACCAGTGTAAACTTTTTTCAAATAGTTAATCGCTTCAAAGCCATTTCGAATTTCTTCCGGTGCATCAGGACAGATCATGCTTGCGGGAATTGTTAATAAGTCTTGTTCGCTTAAACCGTAATTAGCAGGATCGACAATCTCGTTATTTTGTACATGGTCATTTAATGGATAAATATTTGCAGCCAAATGACCATATGACCGGATCCGATCGGCTAAGCGAATGGCCGAAAGCACTTTCTCCATATCCGGCAAGGAAGGCGGTGCGCTTATTTCCTCGGTATAGATTGTTTGCGGTTCCACTTTTGCAGAAACTGGCGGACCCCATTGCTCGAAATATGCTCTCATTTCCGGATCTACTAATTCCGGATCCTCTAAATATTTTTCATAAAGATCAATAACATAGCCAAGGTTTGGTCCATGGAACCCATACCATGCAGGGTCATGACCGGTTGATGGCTTTTTCATGGCAAAATTACCCCCACTTGTTTTTTAAAACCAAATTTGACCGTTTTATAATCCTCTTTATATCCTTTCCCCTAATGAAGTAACATTTTAATTTACAAAATAATTTTATTTTTCAAAGGATAAAACGTTTTCAATCTAATTCTATCACGAAAAAGCCTGTTCTACAAAGAATTTAACCTGAACATAGTGAGGATTTTATATTTTCAGAACTCTTTATTTATTTATATTAAAAAAATAATTAAAGGGATCATCCTTTATCACGTTAAAGAGATAAGAAACTGCCCCCAAAATGAAAAGCCGGGATAACCCGGCTTACAGTAAATCTATTAAATTTATATATAATTTTTGATTGGATTTTGAGATCCGTTTTTCTTTTAACGAAGATTCAATCAGTTCTTTCGTTTCAAGCGGGAATTCGGCATGGCCGCAGCTCATGCATTTCTGATAAGCGGCACCTGTAACAAATACTTCAATTCCGTCATCTGTCGTAAAAACATAATTCTCATTACTATTAGAAAAAAGATGCTTGCAGTTTTTCACCTCGATCATGAAAGTGATCCCTCCGAAAGAATTGGATATCTTTATTATAATACAAATTTTCCGAATTTTCATATGGCAATTTAAAGAACTTTTTCAGATGACACGGCTTTATTTATATGAACAAGTACTGTCACACCAAAAATGGAAAAGCATTCATACATAATATCTGATTCCGTTTGGCATGCTATTTTTTAGGAGGTGCTGACATGGAGCCAACCAAACCAGGGAACAAAAAGCTTCCGGACTTTGACAGTTTGAACGACCGAATTATTGTTACACATTCTTCAGAACCCATGCTGGTTATAAAAACAAATTTAGACCCAAAAGACTCTACAGAAGACAATCCATATTACAAAAATAATTCGAGAACTGATACAAAAGCTTTCAGGAACTATTTTGAGGAGTAGATCAATGGATAAAACTTTGGGGTATTTACGCGAAATCGTATCCAATTATACAGAGCAAAGCTCATTATGCAAAAAGATATATGAAAAGATTGAAAAAAATCTTGATTCCTCCGAAGAGGACTTTGTTCGAAAACTAAGCCAAAAAGAAATCAATTATCTGAATGAGATACTTCCCCAAGAAATCCGTTATGCAAAAGATGAGAAAGACAATGAAAGGGTTCGCCAGTTAAATGAAGTATATGAGTTATTGTTTTAAGGGGTCAGACCCCTCCTATTGGAGGGAGTCAGATCCTTTTATATACAAGTAACTTTTAAAATTTTGATTTTAGTTAACATAATAATATTATGATTACTTTCTTAAAAATAATGAAACTTTTCTTTAAAACGCGGTTTCTATTCTTTTTTTCCCCGCATTTTCTGAATGCCGGAAATTTTGTTTTAAAAAATACATAAGAAATTTAATAAATGAAATACTACGTTGTGTAACAAAAATTTATCAACAAAGAAAGTAGGGTTGCTATATGACAGTTGGAAATCAAATAAAGCAAACAATAGCAGGATTAAAAAGTGCGCAAGCAAGTTTTGAAACATTTGCCCTCGGTACAGATAATAAAGCTGCAAAGCAATTGTATCAAAGTGCCGCAAAACAAACCCAATCCATCATTGACAGTATTGAACCGCGCCTTCAGGAAATTATCCAGGAAGAGCCTCAATATAATCAGTAAAAGATTGAGGCTGACTCAAAAAAAGGGTTAGACCCCTCCAATACATCATTTAGAGAAACATAAATAAAACCACTCTATATATTGTCATTTTCGGAGGGAGTCAGACCCTTATGAGTCAGCCTCCCTTTTCATTTTAAATTTGTGATCTTAAGTAATCATGAAATAGATAGGAAGATGAAATGATGACTATCGCTTCAAACGTTAACCAATTGCTCGCAACGATACGAGGCATTGAAACCCAATTATCAAATTTTGCGTTAAATTCTCAAGACGAAAAGGCACAGCGGTTGTTTCATGAATGCATGTTAGTAATGCAGGAAGTAAAAAACGATTTGGAGATCCGAAAATATGAAATTGAATTTGAAGAGCCTCAATACAAAAATTCCTGATCCGGGAGGTAAAAACAGTGCCGGAGTGGCTGCATATAATTATAAGGTCTATCTTATTCTTAAGTATCTTATTTTTAATGACAAAAATAATCGGAAAAAAGCAAATTTCAGAACTGTCGGTTTTTGAATATATCTCCGGCATTACGATCGGAAGCATTGCCGGAGAAGTCATTATGGGTCTTGAAGATAGCTTGTTTCATGGAATAATAGGTATCCTCACTTTTGGTATCACAACATTTACAGCGGATTTTATCTCATTAAAAAGCAAAAAATTTCGCGACATTTTTGAAGGAAAAAGCACTGTTCTTATCCAAGACGGAAAAATACTCGAAGATAATCTAAAGAAAGAAAAATATACGATTGACGATATGTCGGCTTTGCTTCGGCAGAAAGATGTATTTAATGTCGCTGATGTTGAATTTGCTTTATTAGAACCAAATGGGGAATTAAGTGTACTATTGAAAAAAGAAAATCAGCCGCTTACACCGAAAGATTTAAATCTACAGGTTGCTCAAGAAAAAGAGCCGCAAACGGTTATTATGGACGGTCAAATACTGGATGACGCTCTTTCGGCTGCAGGTAAAACACGAAGATGGCTTAACATTGAATTAGAGAAATTGGGAGTCCTTCTTGAAAATGTTTTTATGGCTCAAGTTGATTCTTACGGGGAATTAACTGTTGATATTTTTGATGACAAAATCAACGTACCCTCCCCTCAAGCGCGTCCTCTATTACTTGCCATGATCAAAAAATCCCAGGCTGATCTCGAACTTTTCGCTCTTGAAACCGATTCTGAAAAGGCAAAAAAAATGTACAGGAAAAATGCTGAAAAACTAAAAAAAACGATGGAAAAACTAACCCCTTATTTAAGCGAACCATTACAATGAAAAGCTCACCTGGAAAAGTGAGCTTTTTTCGTTGGGATGCCATGTTTGCAGGATTAGACTCAAAACGATTTGATATGATTGCTAATCAAGTCGGAATTCGTCCTGACCGTCAAGAAAAATATGATTTCTCAGATCCGTATATTACATCCGCTGCTGTGCTTATTGTTCATCAGGACAATAATAAAGTAAAAAGATTTGAAGATATAAAAGGATTAAAGTCAGCGCAGTCCTTAACCAGCAACTATGCAGACCTTGCCAAGTCATATGGAGCCGAACTTGTAGGGGTTGAAGGATTCAATCAGGCAATTGAATTGCTGAATTCCAAACGGGTCGATGTTACAATCAATGACAAGCTCTCCTTTTTAGATTTTAAAAAGCAAAAACCAAATGCACCGATCAAAATTGTTGCGACACATAAAGATGCCTCACAGAGCGGATTAATGTTCAGAAAGGGCAGCGATACACTAGTAAAAGAAGTAAACAAAGCGTTGCAAGAGATGATTAATGATGGCACATACTTAAAAATTTCTGAGAAATGGTTTGGCGAAAATGTACTTAAATAGAATTATTGAGGACCCGGACAGAACATCAAGATTGATTGAAATTGCCCAAAGTTCCCTTCAGCCTCTACTGAAGGGAGCTATTTATTATACCGTTCCGCTTACACTGATTAGTTTTGTCATTGGGTTAGTTTTAGCCATCCTAACAGCTCTTGCACGTATTTCGAATATAAAACCGCTGCAGCTGATTGCCGGAGTATATGTTTCTGCCATACGAGGAACTCCTTTGTTGGTTCAATTATTTATTATTTTTTATGGTCTTCCGACAATTAAGATTATAATTGATCCTTTCCCTGCTGCAGTGATCGGGTTTTCATTAAATGTCGGAGCTTATGCTTCGGAAATCATACGAGCCGCCATCTTATCGATTCCAAAAGGACAATGGGAAGCGGCATATTCAATTGGGATGACATATTCCCAAGCATTAAAGAGGATTATCCTCCCTCAGGCCTCAAGGGTTTCGATACCGCCTTTGTCCAATACTTTTATTAGTTTGGTGAAAGATACATCTCTCGCATCTTTAATCCTAGTAACGGAGATGTTTAGAAAAGCCCAGGAAATCGCTTCAACGAACTATGAATTTTTGCTTCTTTACACAGAAGCCGCCATTATTTATTGGGTCATCTGCTTCTTCCTCTCGATAATACAAGGAAAAATTGAAGCTCGGCTTGACCGCTATGTATCAAGGTAACTAGGGAGGGAGATTATGAAATGATTGTAATAAACGGCTTAAACAAACAATTCGACAAGCTTGAAGTGTTAAAAGGTATTGATCTTGTGGTTGAAAAAGGGAAAGTTGTAGTGGTTATTGGTCCATCCGGTTCAGGAAAAACGACGCTCCTTCGTTGTTTAAATATTTTAGAAATGCCGACAAAAGGTACAATCACAATTGAAAATCAGAAAATAGATTTTTCCAAGCCTGCTTCGAAAAGAATGATTGCCGCATTTAGGCGGTTAACCGGAATGGTTTTTCAAAGCTATAATCTCTTTCCACATATGACGGCTTTGGAAAATGTGATGGAAGGGCCAATCACCGTCAAAAAACAATCGAAAGAATCTGCCAGAAAAAAAGCAGCTCAATTGTTAACAAAGGTTGGTCTTGGAGATAAATTGGATGTTTACCCTTACCAGCTTTCAGGCGGCCAGCAGCAGCGCGTCGGCATTGCCAGAGCACTTGCCATGGAGCCAAAGGTAATGCTTTTTGATGAACCTACCTCGGCTCTCGACCCGGAACTTGTCGGTGAAGTTTTGAAAGTTATGAAGGACCTTGCCAACGAAGGAATGACAATGGTAGTCGTTACACATGAAATGCGGTTTGCCCAAGAGGTTGCTGATGAAGTCATTTTCATGGACGGCGGTGTTGTCATTGAAAGAGGAAAACCGGAAGAAATTTTTGCGAACCCGAAAGAAGAACGGACAAAACAGTTTTTAAATTTAATTCAGAAGTAATATGAATAGGGTTTATGTCCAAAAAACGGCTTTTTTTACGAAAACTCGTCATTAATACACTGTAACGAATCCGAAGACATTTTTCTGTTTCGAAAAATGAACCTTTAAATTAATAAAAAACTCGCTGGAGGCAGCGAGTTTTTGTTTATTGTTCCCAGAAAAACATTAATACGCTATTAATGATGACTAACAAAATGAATGTACGTGCCAATTTAATATGGCCGATTGCAAATAATGCTGCAGCTGCTATAGCGTAAATGACGAACTCCAACATAAATCGTAATGGTTTAGAAAGCTCCATTGAAGAACCGGGAGCGCCAAATGCTGCTCAAATTAAGGCTGCCAAAAGAGGAATACTTGCACCAAGCCCAATTTTTGAAATTGGACCTTTCCCTGCTTGATATCCCCAATATGCCAATGCAGCCAGCGCGCATAGTTCAAGTACAAATCTAAGCGCAAGATTTAATAATTTTATTACGGCCATTCGAATCACATCCCTTTGTCTATTCCTCTCCTTTTTGCTTCATGACATGAATTCCGGCAAGAAAGGCTTGAATCAGCAGGCTCAAGCTTTTATCCAGACTGATTGGAAGGCCAAAGCCCCCTCTTTGTTCCAAAGAAGCAAATCCATGCAGAATACTCCGCAGCCCCCTTACAGCATGAATAGCTGCATCATCTTTCAAGCCATAAACACTTAACACACGCGTGGCGAGATCAACAATTTTTTGTCCGGCCTTCTGAACTTCTAGATCAGCCGGATCAGGTGCCAGCAAGGTTGCTTCATATAAACCGGGATGTGTCCGTGCAAAATCGACATAAGTGATCCCTAGTTGATAGACCGCTTCATCTCCGGATCTTCCAATGGCTGCATATGACAATTTTTCGTAAAGACGTTCTAAACCGTATATAGCTAAATGTTTTCGCAGACCTGTTAATCCGTCAAAATGGTTATATAATGACGGTGGTCGTATGTTCAGTTTTTTTGCCAGTGATGCAAGTGTTACCGCCTCTATTCCTTCCTGATCCGCTATTTCTGCTGCATTCTGCAATATAGTCGGCATGTCAAGGCCTGTTCTCGGTGACATAGTTTCTTTCTCCTTTCGATTTCTTATGAACACTTAATGTTTGCCGGTTTTCCACTATCTCGATTTACATTAATTGAAACTTTTTTCTGCTTCTGTTATCGCTTTTTTCATTGCTTCTCCCGGATGAACGATCATTCGGCCATGGCCTGTTGCCAGCAGAGTTGGCTGTAATTTTAGCAGCTTACGGGCACTTTCGAGAGAAACCATTTTATTCCATGTGCCCATCGCCGGAAACGGAAAAAGCGGCTGAATCTTCCCAGCAACGGCAATTCCTCCTTTTGTTTGAAACGCATCACCTGCAATCAGGCTGTTATTTCTTGTGTCTGAGAAAGCCATGGAACCGGGTGTGTGCCCGGGAGAGCTGATCGCTAATAGTGATCCTATTTGATCTCCGTTTTCAAGGAGAACATCTGCATGAGTTGTCTTCAACTTTTGTGGAATTCCGCCACGGATGGGAGTATTCGGTTCTGCGGGATCTAAAGATTTATCCCCTGCCAGTAAACGGGCATCTCTTTTAGAAATATATACTTTTGCATTTGGAAGAGCATTTTTTAGTCCATCAAGTGCACCAACATGGTCTTCATGAGCATGGGTCAGAAGAATTCGCGCAATCGGCTTGCCAATTAACGCAGCTGTTTTCAAAATGCCTTTCACGCTGAAAGGAAGCGCTGCGTCAATAAGCGTTAAATCTTCTTCCTCCTCAACCAAATAACAATTTACCGGAAACAAGCCTGGTAAAAATGTCAATTGATAAACAGTATTTTCCTTTGTTACTTTCATAGCCACTCCCCGCTCCTTTTAAACTAATAACATTAGTTTAATAATAACTAATATTATTAGTTTAATGCAACATATATTTCTTCTTTCTGAAAAAATGATTAAAATGATACACATGAAAAAAGCTGATCCAAATTTTTACGTGAATTCGGATCAGCTATGATTTTTGAGCTTAACTATTTCTTTCTCCAATTTCATAATTTTTATGGAGTATAAATCTTTTATTTGAATAGGATCAATTTTAAATATGGATTCAAAACCGTTTTTTTACTTACATTTTTATACATATTCAATTTTTGTTTCTTTTATTTTACATTCCATCATACCCATGAATAGGCTTTCGTTTCTCGATGGCATTTTTTAATTTTTGCTGCATATATCCTATTCCTTTGCAATCCCAAAGCGGATACTCATATCTATGGTTATTTCCAAATGCATTTTCTATAATCGGCTGAAATTTTTTTCCTCCGAGAATGACAATCTTTTGATAAGATTCAAGCTTTTTCTTTACAATTTGTTTTTGTAAAACTTCTGTACTGACTACTTCCGCTTTTCTCATACTAAAGGACAAATCATAGTTTTTGGGAACAATATCCTCAGGCAAGAGAAATCCGTGTTTTGCTGAAATTATCACCCATTTTTGAAAAAACATTCTCGAGTACTGCTGGCACAAGTTATGAAAAGCACCAATATATGCTTGATCCGCCTTTGTAGGTCCTGCTTCGGGCTCTTTATCCCAAATCTTTCTTTTTCCGCAAGGTATTATACATAATGAGTTCATAGGCTCTTCACGCTCAAATGTTTGATATTGCAATAATTCAAATCATAAGAAACAATACGCTCCGTGATACTATTAGGCATACAAGTGTCTCCCTTCTATAAGTGAGCTTTCACTTTCTAGCTGCAGCAAGTACTTCTTCATCTCCAATCCGCCCCGATAACCTGTCAGTGTTCCATTTTTACCGATAACTCGATGACATGGTACCATAATTAATACTGGATTAGCACCAATAGCTGCTCCAACAGCGCGGACCGAAGCCGGTTTTTGAATATGAGCCGCGATTTCCGAGTAAGATTTCGTTTGTCCGTACGGAATTTCACTTAATGTGTTCCACACTGATAATTGAAACGGCGTACCGTTTAAATCAACAGGCAATAAAAAGGTCTTGCGCTGTCCTCGAAAATACTCGGCTAATTCGACCGTATAATTTTTCGCTTAAACGGATAACGATTGTTTCTTTCGACAATTCGTATACTTCTATTGCCCGAACAAAGTGATTATTTCCTCCAAAATTGCTCAATTTTTATAGGAATTTGTTATTTCCGCCAATTAACCATTGGGATTTTGACAAAAATAGATGATTCATTATGGAGAATGTGACAATGACCGACAATTTGAGCCGGAATTTCCGACAAACTTTGAATCTGTCTAACTTCTTTTTACAAAATATGATATTGCCAAAGTTTGAGTTTGTCTGATTCTGCGCTTTCCCAAGAAATAATTTGCAGATTATTTGAATTTTTCGGGATTCTCAACTTTCATTGATAGGATTAAGCCGCAGTTTGAACAAAGGTCAAAAAATTTTACGCCGAATCTTGGGATAGTTTGACAATAACACCAAATTCCTTTAACATAACTGTTCAAATAAACATTTTTAGGAGGAAAAGATGAACTGGTACGAAAAACTGAGTCAATATTTTCCGATAGAAGAGATGAAATCAAAGGAGCATATCGTGGCTCTCTTAAAAGAACGAGGAGATATTTACCATAAAAATGAAGGTCCTAATCACGTGATGATGTACGCTGAGTTTGATGATTTTATATTTATTGATTATTTATTTGTATCCAAAAAATCAAGAGGACAAGGGCTTGGCCATCAATTGATTGACAAACTCAAGAAAAAAGGCAAACCGATTATTTTAGAAGTGGAGCCGGTTGATTATGAAGACAGTGATACGGAAAAAAGACTCCGTTTTTATAAACGAGAAGGGTTTGAGCATGCCCAATCGATCGGATATCATCGCCGTTCGTTAGCGACGAACGAAGTCAATCAAATGGAAATCTTGTATTGGTCGCCAACGGAAGAAAGTGAAGAAAGCATTTTCGAGAAAATGAAAAAAACATATCAAATGATTCATACGTATAAAGATAAAAGATGGTACGGGGAGTCGTATTTGCCCGCTGATAAAGCTTTAACGTTCGATGAAAATCGCAATGAACGTGACATATTAGCAGACATTTAAAGGGGAAAGTGCGGTTTCATAAGTTCAAAAAAATAAAAATGTATTAAACGAAAATGAACCATTCTTAAGAAAAGGATGGTTTTTTGTATGTGCCAAACCTTTCATTAAAGAAAAAAATCACAACAGCTGGTTTTGAAAAAGAAAAACACGAACATACTTACGTATTTGAAACAACATATGTTATGATCAATTTGTATTAAACTAGTTATAGTTATTTTCGAGGAAAGTGAAAAAATGAAAAAAATACTCTTTACTATTACAATAATTGGAATATTTTTTATCATTGCGGCCTGTTCAAATTCACATGAATTTAAGAGAATTCAAGTTGAATTTAATGAGCTTTATGACGGAGATACAATAGGTGTCTTTTATAATGGAAGACCTGAAAAAGTCCGTTTTTTGCTTGTTGATACTCCCGAAACATCCCATCCTCGACTAGGTGAACAACCTTTTGGAAAAGAAGCGAAGATGTTCACGAGAGATTTAGTTGAAAAAGCCAAAACAATCGAACTTGAATTTGATATTGGTCCGAATCGGGATAAGTACGGCCGCTTGTTGGCTTATGTGTATGTTGATGGAAAAATGATCCAAGAGGAGTTATTAAAAAATGGATTAGCCAGAGTGGCATATGTGTACCCTCCTAACACACGGTATGTCGATCAGTTCCGAGCTATTCAAGAAAAAGCTCAACAAGAAGGCATTGGGATTTGGAAGGTTGAAAACTACTCACAAGAAGACGGGTTTCATCCTGAAATGATTGGTAAAACTAAAGAAAATAGTGACAAGCAAGGCAAAGCGGTACATAATGACTCTCCAAAATCACAACGAGGATGCAAAATAAAAGGGAACATTAGTTCAAATGGCGAAAAAATCTATCATACCCCTGATTCGCCATGGTATGAACAAACGAAGCCGGAAGTTTGGTTCTGTTCGGAAAAAGAAGCAGCTTTAGCCGGTTTTCGTTCTCCCAAAAAATAGCTATAATTCAATTTACAAAATTTATGAAAGTGAGTGCTTAGAGATGGAAGTATCAAAAAGCAGTTCAAAAGGACAAGAGACCGAAGTACGTGAGCTCTATCAACTGGTGATAGATGGCTGGAACAAGCGAAGTGCCAATGCTATGGCCGAGCCGTTCGCTGAGGATGGTGAAATGATCGGATTCGATGGAAGCCAAGTCATTGGGAGAGCAGAGATCGTTTCGCATCTTCAACCAATTTTTGCCGATCACCCCACTGCCCCATTCGTGGCAAAAATCAAAAACATACATTTTTTGAGTCCGGAAGTTGCCGTCCTGCGCGCGATCGCAGGCATGGTGCCGCCTGGAAAGTCAGACATTGATCCGAAAGTCAACACGCATCACACACTCGTTGCTGTGAAGCGAGATGGCAAGTGGCAAGTCGTGCTCTTTCAGAATACACCGGCTCAGTTTCACGGAAGACCGGAGTTAGTCGAGCAAATGACTGAGGAGCTTCGGCAGCTGCTTTAATATCATTATTTAATCGTCTAGTTGTATTGTTAACTCAATGAAAAGGCGAGTGAGTTTCGACCCACTCGCCAATTAATTAACCTTTATTTGATAATATCTGGCAGCCAATCCGGATCTTTTTCAATTGATTCTTCAACATTTACATCGTTTGGCATAAGACCAAGTTCAAAAAATGTATCTGCTAGTTCCTGCTGACTTTTAATTGCTTGTTCATCAATTTTAAGGATACCGTATTCTCTTCTTTTTGTCGCAATTTCAATTGCTTTTTCATCAATCTTTAACTCATCAGAAAGAATCTTTGCGACCTCATTAGGGTTTTCATTTGCCCATTGGTTCGATTTCTCAAGTTCTTCAAGAATAATTTTTATAAGGTCTGGTTTTTCTTTTGAAAACTTTTCAGAGGCGAAATAATAAGTACGATTTTCAGTTAAGCCTTCACCATTCGTAATCTCTCTTACGTCAAGATCATTTTCAATCACGGCGAGGAAAGGATCCCATATTCCTAATGCATCGATTTTACCGGATTCGAATGCAACTCTTCCTTCTGCGGCATCTTTATAATAAACAGGCGTAACATCTTCGTATTTTAAGCCTTCCTTTTCTAAAGCTTTAACAAGCAAATATTGTTGATTGCCTCCCTTGGTAACCGCTACTTTTTTCCCTTTTAAGTCTCTAATTGACTGTATCGGAGAGTCCTTTTTGACTACAATGGCAACACCCTTTGGATATGGAGACTCTGAGGCAATATATACGATTGGCTTTCCGCTTGCTTGTGCGAATACACTATTACCATCAGAAGCATGGCCAAAATCAATACTTCCCGCATTGAGAGCTTCCAATAATACAGAACCCGTAGGAAATGGCGACCACTCTACTTTAATTCCCTTCTCTTTGAATCTTTCTTCAAGGTTGCCTTTTGCTTTTAAAATATTTAGCGTATTACCTTTTTGATACCCTATTCTTACAACTTTCGTTTCAGATTCTTCTGTTGATGCTTGACTGTTTTGTTTTTCCTCTTCAGGTTTAGATCCGCTGCTTTCACTTCCGCATCCCGCTAATAATACAAGCAGTGAAATGAAAATAAAAACAAGTTTAAATGGATTTCTTTTCATTTTCCAACTTCCTCCTCCATGATTTTTTTATTAATATTTACTTGGTTGAAGCGGCATTTTGTAATTCAATATTACTGCTTTTTTTCCCCATCAACTTTTCCAGAATCATTCTTTCATATGAGGCAAATTTACTATCTTTTACCCGCGGCCGCGAAAGTTCGATGACAACATTCATTGTAATTTTGCCTTTTTCAATAAGAACTACCCTATCTGCAAGTGTGATTGCTTCACTTACATCGTGAGTGACGAGGATTGCCGTAAATCGTTGTTTCAACCACAATTCCTCGATTAGCTGCTGCATTTCAATCCGGGTTAATGCATCCAGTGCACCGAGCGGTTCGTCCAATAACAGCAACTTAGGTTCTCCGGCAAGAGCACGAGCTAAAGCTACACGTTGACGCTGCCCCCCGGATAGAACACTTGGCCATTCGTTGCTTTTTTCTGCGAGACCTACAAGTTTTAATGATTCTTCGGCTTTTTTCTTCGAAGTAAACTTTGTACCGAGTTCGACATTTTGGATGACGGTTTGCCATGGAAGCAGCCTTGCATCTTGAAACATAATTCTCAAATCCGGATGAATGCCTTTTATCGCTTTTTCATTAAACAGGATTTTGCCAGCGGTTGGATCTTCTAATCCTGAAATTAGCCTTAATAGCGTACTTTTTCCACAGCCGCTGCGCCCGACAATTGCCAAAAATTCACCCGGTTTGATTTCTAAATTTAAGCCATTGATCACTTCGAGGCTTCCAAAACGTTTATGAACATCTTCAACCTTTACATAAATTCCTGTCATGTTCTCACCTTATGTTATGATTTATGTTTACTAAAATTTGGATGCCATTGAAGCCATTTTTTTTCTAATAATCCCGCAAGGACATCTGATAATTTTCCTAACAAGGCATACAAAATAATACTCAGCAAAACAATGTCCATTTGCATAAATTCTCTTGCAAATGTAGCCATATAACCGATACCGGAATCAGAAGCGATTGTTTCGGCAACAATTAAAGACATCCACATAATTCCAAGTGCATATCTTACTCCAACAAGAATCGAGGGCAGAGCACCGGGCAGAATGACTTTCCAATATAAAGTTATTCCTTTTAAGCCATAAACTTTTCCCATCTCAATAAGCCCGGGATCCACGTTGCGAATTCCGTGAAACGTATTAATATAAATGGGAAATGCAACACCTAGTGCAACAAGAAACAATTTTGCTTCTTCTCCAATCCCAAACCAAAGGATCACCAATGGAATTAATGCTAAATGCGGGATTGTACGAATCATCTGAACAGACGTATCCAACAGCTTTTCGGAAAAAGGAAAAAGTCCATTGATTAAACCAAGCAAAAAGCCAATTACTCCTCCAATAAAAAACCCAATAAATGCTCGCTTCGTGCTTACCCAAACGTAATCAAACAGGCTTCCATCTTCAATTAACCGCATCGTTCCCTCGATAACCTCCATTGGTGTAGGCAAAATCTTTGAAGAAATGAAGCCAATCGAACCTAAAACTTGCCAGCTCACGAGAAATATCACAGGTACAATCCAGGATATCAGATTGTTATTTTTTATCTTCTTCCACACAGAACTCTTTCTCCTTTCGCTGCCTTTTGATCTTTGTTTGCATTCTTTTTCATTGAGTTTTAAGACAAAGTAAATCGAGCGTTTTAATAAGTTTTAAAATAAAAAAATTTTGAAACAGTTTGTTGTTTTATAAAAGTTTTCAAGTCTATGGAATATTGAATGCAAACAAGCTAATTTAATTCACAGGGACAAAGCTCTGTATCATTTTTTCCAAGTGTTTTACGGTAGGAGTTAAATTAGCAAGGAAATATGATTCTCTTAATCTTCGGGATGGATCACTTTTTTGTAAATAACCTGCACCGCCATGATGCAGCATTCCGGCTTGAACAGCTTTTAAAGTTAAATAGACAACATCTAATCGAACCTGCAATAATTCTTTCCAATGTTTCGTCAGATCGGAAGATTCAGATAAATGATACACTTTTTCCCGAAGAGGTTTTAATTCACTCAATAACTCATCTGGTTGAATGGCTAAAAATTGATTGCATGCGCCTTGTTTGTTGTACACTTTTTCAATCGTCTGGATGGAAGCTTCTGTTACGCCAAGTCCTAAAGGAATTTGATAGAGAACAAAAACAGGACGGATTTTTTGGACAAATTCGTCTGCCTGTTGCGCAATAATCCATTCATCAGGGATAAACACATCATGAAATGAGCATGCGTAAGTAGCACTTCCATTCACTCCTAAATACTCGAGCTTTTCTTTTAACTTTAAACCTTCTGCATGACATGGAACATACGCCATGATCCGTTCTTGCTCATTAACCGATGCTATGATTCCGAACCAATGATCATGTCCTAAATTGGACACGGACGGCAATTGGCCGGAAACAATATAACCTCCGGCAGTACGTTTCGCTCTTAAATGAAGGGATTCAATGCCGGCATAGTATTTCATCGGGTTAGACAAACCAGTTCCTCCGAGCAATTCTCCGTTTTCAAGCGAAGGTAAGAGTTTATTTTTCAAAAAAGGATTGTCACTTTTCCGTATATAAGTTAAAGAAGCTAAGTGGCACCATAAATTAAACGCTGTCGTCATACATACTTTCGCGATCTCCTCGACTACACGCACTTCCCGGAAACGGATTTCTTTTTCACGCAATCCTTGTGAGTGAAAAAGACCGGATTTTCCAAGTGCTTTTAAGAAATCGCGAGGATAATAGGCTTCACAATCAACTTTTCTTACAAAAGGCTTCAATTGATTTGCGATTAAATCTTCCAAAACCTTTATTTCTTTCAATTCCTTTATTTCCAACTTTCAATCCTCCTCTCTAACACTTTATTGGATCACCTTCACAATAACATACTGGAGGTTTCATTTTATCAATGAAAACTCTAACCCCGATTGAAAGCTCCGGCAATGTGGTTCCGGAGCTTTCAGAACTCTCGCAATAACCTGCAGACTATAACCGACAGACCTTTTTTATGATTCCAAACTAACTTATTTTTGAGGCAAAATTTCTGTAATTGTATCGATTGGAGCTTTAACTGCTTCGCGCGCTTTTTTGACTGTTGTTTCATCGGGAGCATCGTAGAAGCATAGGCACTTTGTCATATCTTCGCATACATATGTTCTCGCGAATGAAACCTCAGGTACTTCAGCATAGTGTACGGAGTTCGTTTTCTTTCTGTCCAAATATTGATCCATTGTCAAATTTTCAGGAAGATTCCATTCTACAAGGTAATTCACTACATCTTTTTGTTTCTTTACTTCTTCTAAATCTTGGCCGACAAGTCGTACTTGTTTAATAAGAGTAATCGGAATCCCTAACTCTCTTAAACTATCATTGACAGTATTTCGATCTTCACTCTCGAAAATGAAAAAAGCTCTAGAAAAGTCTTTTGATACTTGGATTTCAATAATACTCGCATTTTTCTTGCTGACTGCTTCTTGAATGTCAGATACCTTTTTTTCAAAACTCTCCTTATCCTTTACTGCACCGTTTAAAATAGATTCCACTAAGTAAAGCGCCATTTTGATTTCCTCCTTTTCAAATCACATTTTGACCTTCCGATTAATCGATCGGGATTGTCCTAAGAGTTGTGTGGACTTCCTTACTTTTCCGACCGAATTAATGGAATTTTGTTATTGTTAGTAATTTTATTATACTAAGTTCAAAAAAACAACCTTTAAAATAAGAAATATGTTATTATTTTAAAAAATGCGATAATTGGAGGTTTTCTTTATGAAAAAAACGTATCATTTACCATGTAATATTGCCCAAACACTGAACATAATTGGTGATCGTTGGACTTTGTTAATTGTTCACGAAATATTATTGGGTCATACGACTTTTAACGAAATAAAAAAGTCATTGGACGGTATTTCCTCCAATCTTTTATCAGACCGTTTAAAATATTTGGAGGAAACCGGACTTGTCACTTCCACTCTTTACTCTGAACACCCGCCAAGATACAGTTACACATTGACAGAAAGCGGCAAGGATCTTGAGGATGTCTTTAACGCTTTGATTCTTTGGGGAAGAAACCATTTGAAAAAATGCTACAAGAAAATCGTGCACCAATCGTGCCAGCATGAAATAGAAATCGCCTATTATTGCCCGCATTGCGAAAAAAATGTGGACGATCTCTCTGTTGTCGAGATTGAATTCAATGATCGCAAGCCGCTTTCATCTTAAGAAAGGATTACGTGTATTTGGAACAAGCAAAATCGCTTGTTCCTTATTAGTGTTTAACTCATATCATTATTTAAAAAAACAGAGAGTATGCTATTAATGCGACGCCGAACTTGACCTTCCCCATTGCTTTTGGATCCATTTCTCAAATAATCCGATTCCCTTGTCCAGAATCAATCCGGAAACACCGATAAAGATAATACCTGCTAATACAAGATCCAGTCTTAAAGAATTTCTGGAATCAACAATCAGATAACCGAGCCCCGACTGTGCACCAACCATTTCTCCGGCAACAAGGAATATCCATGCTGTACCCACTGCAAGATGAAGACCATTCGCAATATACGGAAATGAAGCAGGAAAAATGATTTTTCTCAATAATTGAGATTGTTTAATTTCAAAATTTTGTGCAACTTTCAAATACATTTTATCTACTTTCCTGACAGCTGATACAGTCGAAAGCAAAACCGGAAAAAATGCGGCGATAAAGATGATGACAATTGCCGGGATATCACCGATTCCAAACCACAGAACAATAAACGGAGACCATGCAATCGGCGAAACAGGCCTCAATACTTGCGCAATCGGATCAAGGATATCCCACAATTTCGTTAACCGTCCTAAAATTAACCCTAATACAACTGCTGCAACAACAGCCAAAAGATATCCAATCAAAAATCTCATTAAACTAACTTTAAAATGAATGAAGATCGTTCCATCTTTAATGAGTGTCATAATGCCTTCCCATACTTTTAAAGGAGATGGAAAGAGAGCCTCGTCATATTTTCCAATAATAATTAACGATTGCCATACTGCGATTAACAAAACAAATCCTATTAGAACATTTGAAAATTTCTTCATTTGATCACATCGCTTTGTCAATTAATGAATTATCTACAAACTCCTCATAGGTTGGAGGATTTTCTGATAGCCCCATTTCAATCATGTACTGTCTCAATTCCTCATACGAGCTTTCGTTTAATCTTAATTCATCATATGAAATCCATTGAAATGACAGATCCATCACTTTTTTGTCCACTTTCATGTATTTTGAAGAAACTTGATGAGTGTGTTCATCTTTCAACTCTGCCATTTCTCCGCCTTTTACATATTCATTCACTAACTCTTGAGCAGCTTCATTCTCTTTTCGAATAAATTCATTTCTTAGAACGAGTGCGCAGCACACGGAATTTACCCATAGCTCTTCAGACTGGAATAATACTTTTCCTTTATCCATCGCAACGGACACAGCTCCAAAAGGCTCCGCCACCACATAGCCGGAAATTCTGCCTTCAGAAAGTGCTGCCGGCATTTCAGCAGGAGGAAGTTCAATCACATTCACATCATCATATGGAAGCCCTTCTTTTTTTAACATTTGATAAAGCAGCATATTATGAGTAGAAAATTTGTGTGGGATGGCAAAATTTTTCCCTTTTAAGGCCTCCACACGGTTTATTTCTTTTGAAGATACGATTACATTTCCATCTCGATGGCCTAATGCGACCGCTTTTAAATCGATTCCTTGTTCTTTTGCTTTCATAGCTAGTTGTACAAGGACGGAAGCTCCATCAATCCTTCCTGTATTGAGAGCGTCCATTAATTCAGGCCACGATCCAAATTTCACAAGTTCAAGCTTGATATTTTTAAAGTTTTTCTTGCCGATCTCTTCTTCTATGTACAATGGCACTGCATGAGTGATTGGCAAGTACCCTATTTTAATTGTGCGTTTTCCGCCTCCGCTGCTATGTGTAGATACTTGACTTGACCCGCAGGCTGAAAGAATAATAAGGTTCATTATGAGCAATGATAAAGTAAAAGCTCTCCTAATTTTTTTCCTCATTGAATTAACCCCCTAATTATTTTTAAAAAGATAAATAAATAAAATAACAGAAAAATTCAACTCGCAATAACTTTCTGTAAATTAAATTTATCTGTATGGCATATTTTCTTACTGAAAAAATTAAATACTGTATTCCATTGGCTGTGCTGGACGGTTAAAATGAAACTCTTCGAAGATAATTTTTCGGAAATGCTGAAAGTCTTGATGACTTCGATCTCTCGGTCTTGATGTGTTGATTTTTATTTCTTTGCGGATACGTCCCGGATTTGCGCTCATGATCAGAATCCGATCAGATAAATAGATTGCTTCATCAATATCATGCGTTACAAGAATAATGGTTGTTTTTTCTTTGTCCTGAAGACGTAATAGTTCATCTTGTAAATAATAACGGTTAAACGTATCCAAAGCTGCAAATGGTTCGTCCATTAAGATTAGCTCCGGTTGAATGACCAGCGCTCTGGCAAGCGCAACCCGCTGCTGCATCCCTCCAGACAACTGATGGGGAAAGAGATTGGCTTTATCATTTAGTCCGACTAATCTTAAATAATGAAAAGCCCGCTCTCTTCGTTCGTTTGCGGGTATATTTGCTTGATCTTCTAATCCTAACTCCACATTTTTAAGAACCGACCGCCAAGGCAGCAGTCCATAATTTTGAAATAACATCACACACCGCCTGCTTGGCCGCTCCACTATATGTCCATCCAAAAGAACCCTGCCGCTGTCAGCTTTTTCAAAACCTCCGATCACATTTAAAAGAGTGCTTTTTCCGCATCCGCTCTCACCGAGTATAGAAATAATCTCCCCCTTTTTTAATTCAAACGAGACTTTATGTAATACTTGTTCTGTTTGCCCTTTGTTCGAAAAACTTTTACTGACACGATCAACTTTAATAATTACAGAATGATCCAATTTTCGCTTAACCTTCCTTTCACCTCGGCTGATTAATTTCATTAAATTCCTATCAAATTAGTGTGATTAATTGGTTGTTAGTAAGTTTAATATACTTTGTTCAAAAATTCAACCTTATAAAATTAAAAAGTTTCGAAAATTATGCAAAAAAGGAATTGACAGAATACAATTTCGTATAGTAAGTTTAAATAAAATTTAATATTGATGATTTCTTATCAAGAGAGGTCGAGGGACTGGCCCGATGAAGCCTCAGCAACCTTCAATGTTTCTACAACATTGAAAAGGTGCTAATTCCAGCAAGTTCATTTGAACTTGAAAGATAAGAAGGCGCTTGTGTTCACTGATTACAAAAGTCTTCTTATCATAGAAGACTTTTTTTATTTTTCCTACATAAAAGGAGTGACGGTCATGTATAAAGTAGACACAAAACTTGCACAAATCGGCAATCGAAGTGAAAAAGCAACAGGAACCGTAAACCCGCCAGTTTATTTTTCTACAGCTTATCGGCACGAAGGCATTGGACAATCAACCGGATATGACTATATCCGCACAGGAAATCCGACAAGACAGATTCTTGAAAATGCAATTGCCGATTTAGAAAAAGGTGATCAAGGCTTTGCCTGCAGTTCCGGAATGGCAGCCATATTTACGATTTTGTCTTTATTTCAATCCGGTGATGAATGGATTGTGAGCAAAGATTTGTATGGAGGAACATACCGGCTATTGGAACAGGGCTTTAAAAAATGGGGATTAAGCTGCAAATATGTAAATACGTGTTGTCCGGAAGAGCTTGAGAGTCATATTACTCCTCAAACAAAAGCTATCTTCCTGGAAACTCCGACAAATCCCCTCATGGAACAAACCGATATTTCATCAGTTTCAAAGATTGCGAAAAAGCACGATTTATTGCTGATTGTGGACAATACGTTCTACACTCCGCTGCTGCAGCAGCCTTTAGCACTTGGTGCGGACATCGTCATTCACAGTGCGACAAAATACCTTGGAGGGCATAATGACGTACTTGCCGGACTCATTGTTGCAAAAGGAAAAGAACTGTGCGAATCCCTTGCACTTTATCATAACGCTGCAGGGGCTGTTCTTAGTCCATTCGATTCATGGCTGTTAATGCGCGGAATGAAAACCTTGTCTCTTCGGATGAAGAAACATGAAGAAAATGCGAAAGCAATTGTATCTTATCTTTCTGAACATGAAGCAGTCATTGACGTTCTTTATCCCGGAAAAGGCGGAATGGTTTCATTCCGATTGAAAGATGAATCATGGGTAAATCCTTTTTTGCAAAGTCTTTCCCTTATCACTTTTGCCGAAAGCCTCGGAGGAGTAGAAAGTTTTATCACCTACCCTGCCACGCAGACTCATGCAGATATTCCTGAAGAAATCCGGCTGGAAAACGGAGTCTGTAATCGTCTATTAAGGTTTTCGGTAGGAATTGAAGATGTTCACGATTTAATAGAAGATTTGGAGCAGGCATTTGTCCATGCCCGGAAGGTGGTTGCAGTATGAATGAACAAGGAACTTTTTCTTTTGAAACATTGCTTCTTCACAATCGGCAAAAAATCGATCCAGTGACAGGTGCGGTAAGTGTGCCTATTCAGCATGCATCTACTTTTCATCAGTTTCACATCGACCAGTTCGGAAAATATGATTACAGCCGCAGCTTAAATCCAACTCGCGAAGCGCTCGAGGAAGTCATTGCGGAATTGGAAGAAGGAACGAGAGGATTTGCTTTTTCATCGGGAATGGCAGCTATATCCACCGCTTTTCTCCTTCTTTCCAAAGGAGATCATGTCATCCTTTCTGAAGATGTATACGGGGGTACTTTCAGGGTCGTAACACAAGTCTTGACCAGATATGGAATCGAGCACACATTTGTCGATATGACGAATCTTTCAGCCGTGCGTCAAGCGGTACGCCCTAATACAAAAGTTTTTTATATTGAAACACCGTCAAATCCTCTGCTAAAAGTGACGGATATTAAAGCAATCAGTCAAATCGCGAAGGAAAATGATGCATTAACCTTTGTTGATAACACATTTTTAACCCCTGCCCTGCAAAAACCCCTTACATTAGGAGCAGATGTTGTACTCCACAGTGCAACCAAATTTTTGTCGGGGCATAGTGATGTCGTAGCAGGTTTAGCAGTGGTTAAAGATGAAATTCTGGCCGAAAAGCTTGCCTTTTTACAAAATTCATTTGGTGCAGTTCTCGGTGTTCAAGATGCATGGTTGGTTTTGCGTGGTTTAAAAACGCTTCATGTCCGCCTTGAACAATCCATCAAATCAGCAAAAAAGATTGCGTCATTTTTGGAAGATCAACCATTAGTGAAAAAGGTTTATTATCCCGGACTGAAAAACCACCCGCAATATGCTTTGCAAGCAGAGCAGGCAAAAGGGCCGGGAGCCGTTCTTTCCTTTGAATTAATCAATGAACAAGTGCTTCGTTCATTTTTATCAAAGGTTCATATCCCTGTATTCGCCGTAAGTCTCGGGGCGGTCGAATCAATTCTTTCCTATCCCGCGAAAATGTCTCATGCGGCAATGCCGCAAGATGAAAGAGAAAAACGGGGAATCAGCGATACTCTTCTTCGTTTATCAGTAGGGCTTGAAAACCCGGATGATCTAATTCATGACTTTACTGTTGCTTTAAATGAACATTGTTACGAAGAAAAGGAAATATACGTAAAACGAGGAGGAAGGAAATGAGCTTCCTGAAAAAACTAGAAGATCAAATATTAATCGCCGACGGTGCAATGGGAACTCTTCTTTATTCATATGGAACAGACTGCTGTTTCGAAGAGCTGAACCTTTCCCAGGCCGAGCAAATCACAAATATACACCAGGCTTATATTGATGCAGGCGCTGATGTGATTCAAACAAACACTTATGCAGCCAATTATTTAAAGCTGAAGCGATACGGTCTTGAGGATTTTGTAAAAGAAATCAACAGCGCTGCTGTAAAAAATGCCAAAAAAGCAGCACAAAACCGGGCTTACATACTTGGAACAATTGGAGGCAATCGCGGCATAAAACCTAATACTATACCAATAGAAGAAATAAAAAGAAGCTTTCGTGAACAATTATATTGCCTCTTGTTAGAAGGAGTCGATGGAATTTTACTAGAAACCTATTATGATCTTGAGGAATTAGAAACTGTTTTGCAGATTGCGAGAAAAGAAACGGACCTGCCGATTATCGCCCAGGTTTCCCTCCAAGAGGTTGGAATTATGCAGGACCGGACACCAATAACAGAAGCATTCAATCGATTAGAGGACTTAGGAGCAGATGTCATCGGGCTTAATTGCCGTCTTGGCCCTCATCATATGCTTGTAACTCTTGAAGAAGTCCCCCTTCCAAAGAGTGCTTTCTTGTCGGCATACCCAAACGCCAGCTTACCGACATATACTGATGGAAAATTCCATTATGAGGGGGATGCGGATTATTTTCAAAAATCGGCTCGATCTTTCAGAGAACAAGGAGTCAGATTGCTTGGAGGCTGCTGCGGAACAACACCTGAACATATCCGCGCCTTTGCAGCGGAACTTCACGATACTCCGCCTGTAACGGAAAAAGCAGTGAAACAGAAACCGAAGAAAATCATCATTCAGCCGGAAGAGGCAAAAAGAGAATATCCGCCCCTGCAGGATATCGTAAAGGAGAGAAAATCCATTATCGTTGAACTGGATCCGCCAAAAAAATTGGATGCGACAAAATTTTTTCAAGGGGCTAAGGCACTGAAAGAAACGGGCATAGACGCCATTACACTGGCTGACAACTCCCTTGCCTCTCCCCGCATCTCAAATTCTGCTTTAGGATATTTGACAAAAACACAAATCGGCTTGCGTTCGGTCATTCATATTACTTGCCGTGACCGGAATATTATCGGTCTGCAATCACATCTGATGGGACTGCATACATTGGGTTTGCATGATATCCTCGCTGTAACAGGGGATCCGGCACGGGTGGGTGATTTCCCGGGAGCATCGTCCGTTTATGATGTGTCTTCATTTGAATTAATTCAAATGATTAAACAATTGAATGAGGGATTGTCCATTTCCGGGAAGGACCTTGGCCAGAAGGCAGCTTTTTCGGTTGCTGCGGCTTTTAACCCGAATGTGCGGTCTTTGGAAAAAGCAGTAAACCGCCTTGAAAAGAAAATAAAGTTTGGAGCGGATTATTTTATTTCTCAGCCTATTTTTTCAGAAGAAAAACTAGTAGAAGTTTATGAAGCTACTAAACATATTAAGGCACCGATTTATGTTGGAATTATGCCGTTAATAAGCAGCAAAAATGCTGAATTCCTTCATCATGAAGTGCCCGGTATAAAAATAACTGATACGATAAGAGACAGGATGGCCAAATTCAAGGATGACCCTCAACAAGCTATCCTTGAAGGCCTTAAGATTGCAAAATCGCTGATCGATGCAGCGCTGGATCTTTTTAACGGAATCTATCTGATTACCCCATTTTTACGATATGAGCTGACTGTGGAGTTAGCGGAATATACCCGAAGTCAAAGTACAAATTTAGTCAGGAGGAACAACTATGTCCAAAGCATCTTTCACTGATCAATTAAATAAACGAATTCTTATCATGGACGGCGCTATGGGAACGATGCTGCAACAAGCCAACCTAACAGCAGATGACTTTGGCGGAGAGCTTTATGATGGTTGTAATGAACATCTCAATTTAACCGCTCCCGAAGTGATTGAATCCATTCATACAGAATATTTAAAAGCCGGAGCGGATATTATTGAAACAAACACATTTGGTGCCACAAGTATTGTACTTTCTGAATATCAACTTGAACATAAAGCCTATGAAATCAATAAAGCTGCCGCACGGATTGCACGGAAAGCAGCAGACCGGTTTTCAACTCCGGAATGGCCCCGCTTTGTTGCCGGCTCGATGGGCCCCACCACGAAGACATTGAGTGTGACAGGCGGTACGACTTTTGAAGCTCTTGCTGATTCATATGAAGAACAGGCGATCGGTTTAGTTGATGGAAATGTTGATTTATTATTATTGGAAACAAGCCAGGATTTGCTTAATGTAAAGGCGGGGTTTATCGGAATTCAAAGAGCTTTTGAAAAAACAGGAAAAATTCTCCCGTTAATGATTTCCGGAACGATTGAACCAATGGGTACAACCCTTGCCGGTCAGTCCATCGAGGCATTTTATATTTCAGTCGAGCATATGAAGCCTATAGCTGTCGGATTAAATTGTGCAACAGGACCAGAGTTTATGCAGGATCACATCCGTTCGTTGGCAAACCTTGCAACGACGGCTGTAAGTTGTTATCCGAATGCCGGATTGCCTGATGAAGAAGGACAATACCATGAAACTCCCGAAACATTAGCACAAAAATTGGCGGGATTTGCAGAACAGGGATGGCTGAACATTGTCGGCGGCTGCTGCGGAACAACTCCTGATCATATTCGAGCAATCGCGGATGTCATGAAAAACTATAAACCGCGATCGCTTAAAGAGGACAACACACACAAATTATCAGGAATTGAACCGTTTATTTACGACGATCCTTCCTTAAGACCGATTATGGTCGGTGAACGGACGAATGTGATCGGGTCGCGAAAGTTTAAACGTTTGATCAGAGAAGGCAAATATGAGGAAGCGGCCGAGATTGCGAGAGCGCAGGTAAAAAGTGGTGCCCATGTTATCGATATTTGTCTTGCAGATCCGGATCGGGATGAGCTTGCGGATATGGAAAATTTTATAAAGGAAGTTGTCAAGAAAGTCAAAGTTCCTCTCGTTATCGATTCAACCGATGAAAGGGTAATTGAGAAAGCACTAACTTATACGCAAGGAAAAACAATTATTAATTCAATAAACCTTGAAGACGGTGAGGAACGGTTTGAAGCAATTGCTCCACTCATCCATCGGTATGGTGCAGCCGTTGTCGTCGGAACGATTGATGAAAAAGGAATGGGTGTGACGGCTGAACGAAAGCTTGAAATTGCCAAACGTTCATACGAACTGCTAGTCAACAAATACAAAATTGCACCGCAAGATATTATTTTTGATCCCCTTGTCTTTCCGGTTGGCACTGGTGATGAGCAGTATATCGGTTCCGCTAAAGCAACCGTTGAAGGGATTCGATTGATTAAGGAGAATTTACCTGAAACACAAACAATTCTTGGGATCAGTAACGTATCGTTTGGCCTCCCCCCTGTCGGAAGAGAAATTTTAAACTCCGTGTTTCTCTATCATTGTACACAGGCGGGCTTGGACTATGCGATTGTCAATACGGAAAAACTTGAACGATTCGCTTCCATTTCAAAAGAAGAAGTAGCGATGGCAGAAAAGCTACTTTTTGAAACAACAGACGAGTCATTAGCAGCATTCACTGAATATTACCGTGACAAAAAGAAAGAAACAAAAAGTACTCTTCCCGACATGACACTTGAGGAGCGCCTTTCCTACTACATTGTTGAAGGAACGAAGGAAGGATTGCTTCCGGATTTGGAGCTGGCGCTTGATTCCTATCCATCCCCCCTCGACATTATCAATGGACCATTAATGGAAGGGATGAAGGAAGTCGGCAGGCTCTTTAATGACAACCAATTAATTGTTGCAGAGGTACTGCAAAGTGCAGAAGTTATGAAAACAGCAGTGTCTTTTTTAGAGCCTTTTATGGAGAAAAACACTTCTACTTCCACAAAAGGAAAAATTATTCTTGCTACGGTAAAAGGTGATGTTCATGACATCGGAAAAAACCTTGTGGACATAATCTTGAGCAATAACGGCTACAAGGTCATCGATCTTGGCATCAAAGTTGCACCGAACGAATTGATTGAAGCGATCAGAAACGAAAAGCCTGATATAGTTGGGCTATCGGGTCTCCTTGTGAAATCGGCGCAGCAAATGGTGATTACAGCCCATGATTTGAAAAAAGCAGGAATTTCCGTTCCAATTTTAGTAGGAGGAGCGGCTCTTTCAAGAAAATTTACAGAAACAAAAATTTCAAAAGAATATGATGGAATCGTATTGTATGCGAAAGATGCCATGAACGGTCTTTCTCTGGCTAACAAGCTCCAAAGCCCGGAAGAGTATGAAAAGCTTCTTGCAGAAAAACAAGAAAAAGCAGTTTCCAAGCCTTTGCAGTCGAGTTACCAAGAAAGGTCTGCTGTCGCAACAGCTGTCAAGACTTTTTCAGCCGTGTCAACGGAAGTTCCGGTATTTGTACCAAAAGATACAAAACGGCATTTATTAACATCTTATTCCCTTTCTCATATTGAGCCGTATATTAATCAGCAAATGCTACTGGGACACCATCTTGGCGTGAAAGGCAACATTGCAAAGCTTCTGGAAGCAGGTAATGAAAAAGCAATCAAGGTAAAAGAAATTGTCGATGGGTTGATTGTTGAAGCGAAGAAAAATCATTGGATAACTCCAGCTGCTGTTTATCAGTTTTTCCCTGCCCAGTCTGACGGCAATAAAATATATATTTACGATCCGGTTGAGCAAAATCAAATATTAGAAGTGTTTGAGTTTCCAAGGCAAGAATTTTCTCCGTTCCTTTGTTTGGCTGATTATTTAAAACCGGTCGATAGCGGACAAATGGACTATGTAGGCTTCTTTGCAGTTACAGCTGGACGGGGAATTCGCGAGGTGGCAGAACAATTAAAACAACAAGGCCGATTTTTAGAAAGCCATGCATTGCAGGCATTAGCGTTAGAAACAGCTGAAGGATTTGCCGAACTCATTCATCGGCAAATGCGGGACCGCTGGGGCTTTCCTGATCCAGTCAACATGACTATGAAAGACCGCTTTTCTGCCAAGTACCAAGGCCAGCGTTATTCGTTCGGATATCCGGCATGCCCGGATCTCGAGGACCAAAGCAAGCTATTCAAACTTATTCAGCCTGAGGACATTGGCATTTATTTAACCGACGGCTTTATGATGGATCCGGAGGCCTCGGTTTCAGCAATGGTATTCGCCCATCCGGAGGCAAGGTACTTTAATGTACTAAACAATAACTAAGATGGAAAGTGATATAGAAACAAACATAGATCAATAATTCTATAAAAGGCATGAGTGTTTGTCGCTCATGCCTTTTATTATCTTAAATTTGTTACTTTGTACCTATTTAAAAAACAACCCCTGGCTTTCCATAAACCACCACGTATTATTCCTTCTATTAATCTATTAATGCCCTTCTATCTTTTTTATAATGGAAGTAAGTCTAAATAAGGAGTTGTCGCTAATTGAAATTACGGTCAAAAAAGATTGCAAAGTTCATTCCGCTGATTGCGGCAATTGTTATCTTAATCTCAAGTTCCATCTTGTTAACGATAAATAGAAGCAGTGAAACAGTGATCCCCTTTTCATCACTGGAAGATATCCTCCAAAAACAAAACGGAAAACCTGTTACATTGAAGGAACAGAGTGATGGTACGATCTATGTTTCGACAAAAGACGGTATGTACGTTACCCATATACCCCCTGGCAGTCAAATGGCAGCTAAACTTGTGGAAACATATAATGTTCATTATTCTTATTCCAATAACAGCCAGTACGGAAAATGGTTATTAGGCGGAATCATAATAGTGCTTATAGCTTCGGCACTCTTAATTCAAAGAAAGACAAAGGGCGGAATTGGAATTACGAATTCAATGAAAAACAGCGTTTCGAAAGCAAAGTCGCTTCCTGATATCACTCTCAATGATGTAGGCGGACTGCCGGAAGAAATGAAGGAAGAAATTTTACAAACGTTGTCGATTCTCAAAGACCCTGAACGGTCGGAAAAAATGGGTTTGAAAGCACCGAAAGGAATTTTGCTGTACGGGCCGCCCGGTACCGGCAAGACCCTTCTTGCCCAGGCAATCGCCCATGAACTTGGAGCCAATTTCTTCTCTACAAGCGGTTCTTCGTTTAACGAATTATTTGTCGGAGTCGGAGCATCCCGTGTCCGGAGTTTATTTCAAAATGCCAGAAAACAAACCCCCGCTGTTATTTTTATCGATGAAGTAGATGCCTTGGCAGGAAAACGGAAACAATATGGCGGTGAAGAAGCTGAAAAAACTCTTACAGAACTTCTTGTTCAGCTTGATGGCGGCCATTCGAATGACGGTATCCTATTTATTGCAGCAACAAACCGGAAGGATATGCTTGATGAAGCATTTTTGCGCCCCGGGCGGATTGATTTCTCTTTCCATGTTCCTCTGCCGGATCGAAAAGGAAGAAGAGAAATCATTGACATTCATACAAAAGGAAAGCGCCTTGCAGCTGATGTATCCGCTTGTTTGGACGAGCTTTCGGAAAGCACATCCGGCTTTTCCGGCGCAGAAATTCAGTCACTTTTTGAAATAGCCAGCAGAAGAGCTCTTCGAAACGGACAGAACGTAATTCAAAAGAGTGACCTTGACTATGCGCTCGACCGAATCATTCTCGGCAGCACTTCCCGCAACCTTCAAGATCCTGCTACGAAACGAAGAGTAGCTATTCATGAAGCCGGGCACGCCCTTGTCGCGGCTGTAACAAAACCCGGTTCAGTAAGAAAAGCAACGATTATTCCGCGCGGCCAAGCTCTCGGTTATGTCGCACCTATTCCGAAAGAACTTCATTTATCAACAACAAGTGAGCTAATTGATCAAGTTTCGATGATCCTTGCCGGAGGCGTAGCAGAACGAATCATCCTTGGGGAACATAGCATCGGGGTCAGCGGCGATGTTATGCAAGCAAAACAAATTCTTGAGCAAATGGTTGACACCGGGCTTCTTCAAGATGGTTTTACATTAACATTTAATAAGACGGAAAAAGAAGCGAAAATGCAGGCTCTTTTTAATGAAGCATTGGAAAAATCGGAAACTTTGATTCGCACGTACCGAAAAGTATTTGAGCAGCTCGTTGAAGCTTTGCTGAAAAAAGAAACGCTTGAAGGCTGGGAAGTAGAAGCAATTGTCATGGAAAGAAATCCTAAAGATTCGAAAAATTTATTAATGACATAAAAAAATCGGCTTTTTTAGCCGATTTTTTTGCTTGACAAGGGGAAACGTGTTAGCAGCCATCTATTCCACAAGCCATTCCTTCCATGAACATATCAGACTTTTGTTTATTTAATTCCTCATCAATGATTTGTTCAAAAGTTTCTTTTGAGCGAACACCGACCACCTTTGTATCACCAATTACAAAAGTAGGAACTGCTTGAATTTTCGCTTCGTGATATGCATGATCTAATGCTTTTTTGTGAGCCTCTTTGTATTTGCGTGTTTCAAGAGCTTCCCGGTACTCTTTCTCATCCAAGCCGATTTCACCTGCTAATTTCGTTAAAACATCAAGATCTCCAATATCCTGTTCTTCTTGGAAGAAGGCTCTAAACATTCGATCATTATATTCGTTGCCTTTTCCTTTTTCTTTTGCATATTGATATCCTTCAAATGCTAAATGAGTATAAGGCTGTGGCGATACGTTCGGCAAGACGATATGAACACCCAATTGTTCTGCCATCGGATAGACGGAATTCGATGCCTTAATGGAAACGGAAAACGGCCCAGTTTTTCTTCTTCAAGCTTGTTCCATATTTGATGGCGGATTTCATCCTTTGTCATCATGATTATTCCCCCAAATACGACTCATCAGGAAAGCTATTACCACGGCAATTTAGTACCAAATCGACTCGCGACGATTTCGCTTTCAATTTTCCGTTTTTTTCGTATTTCCGCTCTTTCTTTTGCTGTCTCGAATAAGCTCTTTTCCTCTTCTGTTTCAGGAATAACTTGTGGTACAGGAGAAGGATTTCCATTTTCATCGACCGCAACTAGCGTTAAAAAGGATAGTGCACAAACATTTCGATCACCTGTGATCAAATCTTCGGCAATCACCTTTACAAACACTTCCATCGATGTTCGCCCGGTATAAGTGACAAACGCCTCCAGGCAGACAGCATTTCCTTCATAAATAGGATGCAAAAAGTCGATTGAATCGGTAGAAGCTGTTACTACTGGTTTGCGCGCATGGCGCATTGCAGCCATAGCGGCGATTTCATCTATGTAAGCCATCAACTTCCCCCCGAACATTGTCCCATAAGTATTTGTATCCGGAGGTAAGACAATGCTTGTTTTAACTACAAATGATTCTCTACAACACTTTGAATTTTCCATGATGTAAAATCTCCTTCTGTCTTGTATATTACTTCTATAGTTTATACCATATCGGGAAAAAACAAGCGAAGAAAGCTTTCGTGATTAACATTATCATTTACTTTTTTCTTTTAGATCTCTTATGCCTTCTTTGCACACTCCGTATGGAAGCCACGAACATCCTTTACATAAATAATCCAAGTCTTCAGGTTGTACTTTTGAGGCTGTTAAAGAAACTAACATTGATTTTGAATAGCTTTTTTCCTTCTCTATGCCTAAATGACGGATGACCTTTTCATCCATAGAAAGAACGTGTTCATTTGAATTTTCATCAGCTTCACACTTTATCATCCCTCGATGGGGACATGCCATACAGGCATCATCAAGTGCCGCAACTACTATTATTGAAAAATCTTTCTCTTCATTTCTTATATCTTTAACAATATCAGCCATTCTCTCGACAAATTCAGGGCTGTAGCCCATTCCGCGGAATCCGTGCACACACAAAAGATGATGCCCTCTCAATGTTTTGTCCATTCTTAGACCTCTTCTCTCTATTAATATATATGTACTATTTATATTCTATTGTAATTGAATGAAATTAAAAAAAGAACAAGCATGTTCGGACATTACCAAAAAACCAAAAACCCGATTTTCTACCACGTTGAGGGCAAATGATCGGGTTTTTGTAGTTAAATTTGATCGACGTCAGGTAAGGCTATGCAGGTTTACTTTTTCATTTTAATTTGTTTAATTCCGCTTTTAGGTGCAGGTATTAACTGTTCGCGGGCGATCGCAGCTGCGGCAACCATATTTTTCAGAGAAGCGATTGTTTCTTCAATGCCACGTGTTTTTAATCCACAATCCGGGTTAATCCAAAACAGAGTCGGTTCAAGCACTTTCAAACCACGTTCGATCATGCTTGTGATTTCCTCAATAGATGGAATTCGAGGACTGTGAATATCATATACACCAAGTCCGATTCCTTTATTATACGAATGATTTGTAAATGAAGAAACCAATTCTCCATGACTGCGCGATGTTTCAATCGAAATCACATCTGCATCCAAATCGCTAATCGAGTCCATAAATTCCTGGAACTCACAGTAACACATATGAGTATGAATTTGTGTCGTCTCTTTCACCGAAGAAGTCGTTAAGCGAAATGCCTTAACAGCCCAATCTAAATAGTCATTCCAAGCTGCTTTTTTAAGGGGCAATCCTTCACCGAGTGCCGGTTCGTCTACTTGAATCATTTTTATTCCTGCAGCCTCTAACGCTTCCACCTCTTTTCGTAATGCAAGAGCAATTTGATAGGCTACTTGCTGCCTTGATAAATCGTCGCGAACGAATGACCAGTTTAAAATGGTCACCGGGCCCGTAATCATTCCTTTCACAGGCTTATTTGTTAGTGATTGGGCATATACACTTTCCTTTACAGTCATGGGCTCAAGAAAATCTACATCACCATAAATAATTGGAGGTCTAACACATCGTGAGCCGTATGATTGAACCCATCCATTCTGTGTAAAAGCAAATCCCCCTAACTTTTCACCAAAAAACTCCACCATATCTGTCCGTTCAAATTCTCCATGGACAAAGACATCGAGACCAATCTCTTCTTGTATATGAATCCATTTTTTAATTTGCTCTTTGATAAACACATCATAGCGTTCTGTCGTCCACTCGCCTTTTTTCCACTTCAGTCTAGCTTGTCTCACTTCTGAAGTTTGCGGAAAGCTTCCTATTGTTGTAGTTGGCAATAAAGGCAATTCGAGCAATGATTGTTGTTTCTCGTATCGCTCTTTAAAAGGTGCATTTCGATGAAAATGATGTGCTTGGATTTGATTAACAGACCGATGGACTTCAGAACGATTTCTTGCTTTGGACTTATCTAAACGATTGAGAATTGTCTCATTGTTGGCAAACGTCTCTTTAACGTCGCTTTCACCATAATGAAAACCTTTGACTAAGGATATAATTTCATCTAACTTTTCATCTGCAAATGCTAAAGCATTTTTCAATTCTGGTTCCAGCTTCGTTTCATATTTTGTCGTAACAGGAACATGCAGTAAGCTGCAGGATGATTGAAGCCATAAACGATCTTGTGGAACAAAATTCGTGATGGTTTTTATTAGATCCAATTTTTCATATAAATTAGAACGCCATACATTCCGTCCATCAACAAGTCCAACACCAAGTATTTTATCATGAGGAAATCCGACCGTTTTAAGATGTTGCAGATTCTCCTCTAAGCCATGAACAAAATCTAATCCAATTCCTTGTACAGGAAGCTTCATCAACTCTGAGTACCATTCGACAGAATCAAAATAAGTTTGCAGCATGATACGAAGTTTTGGTGCTGCTTCGTGAAGTTGTTTATAAATGTAAGCGACTGTTTCCATCTCTTCTTTAGTGATTGAAGCAACTAGGATCGGTTCATCCAATTGGACCCATTCGACTCCTTCTTTCTCTAATTCTTGTAAAATTTGCACGTACAGTGGAACCAGCTGCAAAATAAAAGCAGGTAATTGCGTACGTGCATATCCTTTAGAAAGTTTAATAAACGTATAAGGTCCAACAAGAACAGGTTTTCCTTCAATTCCCAACATTTCTTTTGCCTCGCGATAAGCGTTAAGTGGTTTATTTTCTGTTAAGGTTAGTTTCGCTCCTTCATACTCCGGAACAATGTAGTGATAATTCGTGTTGAACCATTTTGTCATTTCACATGCTACCGCTGTTTGATTCCCTCTCGCCATTGAAAAATAAGTATGAAGTGGAACGACTCCACCTTTATAGTTGAAACGTTCGGGTATCATCCCAAACATAACAGCCGTATCCAACATATGATCATAAAATGAAAAATCGCCAACTGGAATGAGATCGATCCCTTTCTCTTTTTGTTTTTGTAAATGGGAAAGACGGATCTGCTCCATTTGATCAAGAAAGTCGGTTTCTCCTATTTTGCCTGCCCAAAAAGCTTCTAAAGCCTTTTTCCATTCACGCCTTTCACCTATGCGTGGATAACCTAAATGACTGCTTTTGATTCCACTCATCTCCATACCTCCAATATTGATATAAAAACACAAAAATAAAAAGGCATCTCTAACGACCAAATAGATAGTTAGAAATGCCTAAATAAGCAGGAGTAGACGATCAATTCTACTCTTGATCAAAATTTTGACACCTCCCTATCTCCCGTAGGTCCAGCAGTGTTGTTGAACCAGGCAGGTCTCCTGACTTAAGTCTCATCATCAGCAACATACCTTCCCAATCCTTATGGACCAGTGGCAATTCGTTGTGCTGACTCCTCTCTTACAGTGGCGGGACCGTGTCGGATTTTCACCGATCTTCCCTTTTAATCCTTGAATGCTTTTGATTCAAGGAACCTGATTCCTTCTTTATGGAGTTGTTATTTATGTAAAAGCCATTACTCCGGAAAGAGAAAAGCTTTTCATACGATACCTTTAGAAACAGTTTACTAGGAAATTTTCTAATCTATCAGAAATTCCTCAAATGACCAAAAAAGCTGCGTCCATCCTGTCCGCTAATAAAGAATAGTGGTCGTAATATTCTGAGAAAAAACCATTGTGCTAAGATTACCACTTCCGATTAGGTTCGTCAAATTCTATTTTCAAAGAATTTCTAAATGATTGATTCTTTAACAGATTTTGTTCTTGTATTTTGATAGGTTTTGACGGTAACGTTTTTTGTGATCCATTCAAGTGTTTTCGATATAAGGTCTTGAAAATGTTCCCCGCAAGAAAACGTATGATTGGCTCCGATAACTTCATTTCTTGTGCAAGTTCCCGTTTCTCTTCTAAGAAAAACTTGTTCAAAATCAGCGCTGTATTTTGCAGGAATTTCTTCATCATTTGTACCATGAATAAGCAAGACATCTTTTGAAAAATTTCGTGCAGCGATGAGAGGATGATATTTCTCGAGCGATTGAAAAAATTTCGCTGTAAACGAGTATCCTAAATGGTCTATTGCTGAAACTTTTTTCAAGTTCATCACTTTCTCTCTGCCTACGATCTTTCGAATGTCCTCGTATGGATGGGCTACAGCTGACCAAAGAATAAGTTTGTTTACACGTCCATCTTCAACTGCAGTCAGGAGAGCAGTTGCACCACCGAGACTGTGACCTAAAAGCACAACTTGGTTGTAGTCAATATTTTTTAACTTAATTCCAAAATCGATAACAGCTTTTGTTTGTTCAATTAATTCATCCAACCCACTGTTTCCATAAACGCCCGGACTCTCCCCGCATCCTTCATAATCGAATCTTACAACAACAAATCCGTCCAATGTTAATGCATGCGCCGTTTTTACAAATAGCCGGTCTACCCCAATGCGGCTGCTTGTAAATCCGTGGCAAATAATAACCAATGGATAAGCGCATTCCCCATTCGTTTTTTCATACATAGCCGGAAAATCAATCGTAGCTGCCAGAAATTGTTGTTTCCATGGAATCTTTACATATGTTCCCATATGCTGTTTCTCCTTTTCTTTGGTTTATAAATTTGTGCGTCCAGTTTCACAGTAAGCAAAACCGGAAACACGTAACTAAAATCAAAGAATTATTAATCTCTCGGTTTGTTTTTCGTTAACTTTTCGTACTCTTCCTCAAGTTCACGCAGTGAAAGTTCAAATAGTTGAAAATTCCCTTTTTTATAAACACCTGAAAGGATAAGAAAATCAATTATTTTCTCCTTTTTCTCTTCGAGATGTTTTAAACGGTCTAGATTCATAGCGTTCTCCTTTCTTTTTTTCAATTAAACCTATCATATTTATCGGATTTATAAAACTTAAAAACCCCTTCTTATCGTTTTCTTCCAACGACAAGAAGGGGTTGAATGATTAACATCCGCTCTTCTTATCTTTCAAGCAAAATTTTGCTTGTTGGAATTGGCACAGTTCTCACATGGAGTCTGTTGCCGAGGTTTCAATGGGCCAAGTCCCTCCACCTCTCTGGATAAGAATATTAATATATATTCAATTAGTTAACTTTAAATATAAGTGAATTTGACCGTTTTGTCAATTATTAATGTTCTTATGCAAAAGGCAACGTTTCAATTTCATTCCACTGCCTTCCACTGCTTATTGTTTTGAGCGCTGCTTTTTCAACTCAAAATACGTATCCAGCACTCTTCGTCCAATTTCATAATTTGCGGTATGTCCCGAATTGCCCTGATATGCCCACGGAACCACAACAGCCATCGCAATTTCCGGATTGTCATGTGGTGCATATGCAACCAAGCTTAAATTCATCACTTCAGGCGGCAGGTTATAATTTTTTCGTTGCGGACCATCGTAAAATGCTTGAGCAGTACCGGTTTTCCCTGCAGGAGAATATGGTGCATCTCCAAATCTTCTATAAGCTGTTCCTTCACTATGCTGCATAACCTGGCGGAAGCCTTCTTTCACTTGTCTTAACCAGTCTTCCTTTAAGTCGATCCTATTTAAAATTGCAGGATGAATTTCAGTTACTAACGGCCCGGGTTCACCGTTTGCGGATGGTTGGCGAATTTCTTTCACAAGATGGGGCTTTATCCTATAACCGCCATTGGCGATCGTGGACACATATTGGGCAAGCTGCATCGGTGTATACGTATCATACTGTCCGATTACAAGGTCAAGCAAAAATCCGCCAATTGTTTGCGGGCCTTTATACCCGATTTGTTCGTTCGGAAGGTCAATCCCTGTTCGCACTCCAAGTCCGAATTCGCTGAATGAGTCTCTTATTGTTTGAAATGCTTCCTTATTTTTTAATATTAGCGGCTGATTTGGTATATATGTTCCCTTGCCAATTTCAATCGCTGTTTTAAACATATAGACGTTTGAGGAAACTCTAAGTGCCCGTATATCATTAAGGTAAGCGTTAAAGTTTCTCCATGAACTTTTTTCCTTTGTGCCTTTAATATACAAAGGAGAGTCATAGAAAGTTGACCAAGGGTGGATCGCCCCCGTTTTATAGCCTGTTAATACTGTTGCACCTTTTACCGCAGACCCGACATTGTAAGATGAAGAAATATTCCCTAATGCGTAATCTTGAATAATTCGTTCGCCTGTCTTTTCATCTCTGGCAAAAACTTTCCCTGCCATTGTGAGCACTTCGCCCGTATTCGGATCCATTAAGACGACAAACGCCCGGTCCAACAATCCGGTTCTTGGCATCGATCTCGCTCTTAGCAATTCTTCTTCGATGATCTTTTCAACTGCAATTTGCAAATCCATATCTATTGTCAAAACAAGGTCATTTCCCGGCTTGCCTTCCGAGACAATTTCTGATTTCAATAGATTTCCAGCTTTGTCGGTAATGTTTTTTACTTTTTTCTTCTGTCCGTGAAGCACGTCTTCATATTGCATTTCGAGATAACTTTTTCCTACCCGGTCATTGCGGTTGTAGCCTCTTGATAAGTAGTAATCAAGCTGTTCTTTCGGAAGGCCTTCCTCAGAGGTCGTAATGTTTCCTAGAACGGTTTTAAGCGTATCGCCAAAAGTGTACGATCGATCCCAATCTGTAATCGTATCAACTCCCGGCAAATATTTCAGATTTTCATTCACTCTTGCGATTTCCTCGTCAGTTACATTTTCGTTTTTAACAATTTGAGGAGTAAACGCATAACCGCTGTTAAATTTTCGGTAAATTGCAAGAATCTCAAGATCTTTTTTCGTTAACTCGCTAAGTTCCTTTTCAGTAATCCTATCAAGCTTTAATTGATAAATTTGTTTGTCCGTAAGCTTTTTGTTCTTATAAAGATTCCATTCCTTTGCTGTTATTTTTTTATCAGCTCTTTTAGGATTGTTAATAATCCAATAGTCTTTTTTGTCTCTCTCAGGGATTTTATCATCTTTCATTTCGATTAGAGTTGACAGTTTTTTGGCAATGGTCATCATTTTATCCTGGTCATAGCCTTCGTTGATAAAGATAATTGCATTTTTTGGAGTATTATCAACAACGATTTTGCCGGTGCGGTCAAACATTTTTCCGCGTGGAACCGGATGGCTTACGGTAACATCTACCGTTCTTTCTATTTCTTTCTTATACTCATTTCCATAGACAATTTGCACAACACCGAGCCGCACAATAAGCAATGAAAATAGTAAAAAAACAAAAAAGAATAATAGATTGATCCTGAACTGCACGAACACTTTTTTCTTCTTTTTTTCCATTGATAACCCCTCTTCCTTATATACCTAATGATACCATTTTTGTTAACAAAATGGGGGTTATTTTTCTTTAAATTTAGATTTTTTTGGAAATTTTTGTGTGGGGAGATGCGAGTTGCTGTTATTTTGAAAAATCGCAGTAATATCGAAAAAATCGCTGTTATATTCAAAAAATCGCAATAATATCAAAAAAATCGCAATTATCTTAAAATAATCGCTGTTATCTAGAAATAATCGCAATAATAAAAAAAGTCCGCTAAGTTTAAAGGGATTTTGCAGATTAATAGAGAAATATGAAGTGAATTTATTGAAGGAGTGATATATGTTGATTGTTAAACCTCGAACAATTCCATTAAGAATTAGAAAATGTGAAGCAATTTTGAGACGCCTTCCTAAAAATCATCCAAAACAAGATGCCATTAAAGATGACTTGGCAAAAAGACGTGCAGGTTTTTACGGTGAGCAGGCACTTGACTACCATATTGGTTTCCTCGACGAAAAAATGTATTACATTTTTCATGATCTTCGCCTACCATTCGGTCAACAATATTTTCAAATTGATACTCTCATCCTCTCAACTCATTTCGCATTAATTCTTGAAGTTAAAAATATGGCCGGAACATTATTCTTCGACCCGTCTTTTCATCAGCTAATCCGTACCTATAATGATAAGGAAGAAGTTTTTCTGGATCCAATCATACAGGCAAGACGTCTTCAAATTCAATTTAGAAAATGGTTAAGTGTTCAACAATTTCCTGACATGCCGGTAGAATTTCTTGTCATCATACCCAATACCTCTACGTTTTTAAAAACGCCGCCGGAAAATCAAAACATCAATCAAAAGGTCATAAATGTTCACCGATTATTAGAAAAAATAGAAAACATTCAAGATAAATATAAAGTGGAAAAGATTTGCCCTAAAACGATGAAAAAATTGAACAAATGCCTATTGAAAAATCATACTCCCCCAAATTATGATCTTTTTCAAACATTCGAAATTTCAAGGTCTGAATTATTAACAGGCGTCAGTTGCCCAAATTGTTCCAGCATTCCAATGGCACGAATAAAAGGAAGATGGCAATGCCCGGTTTGTCATTGCGAGTCTAAAGATGCACATTTAGAAGCGATCGAAGATTATTTCCTCCTTTTTCAACCTTCAATTACAAATCCAGAACTTCGCAATTTTCTTCACCTATCCTCTTCTTTTACAGCAACCAGACTACTGAAAGCGATGAATTTGCCCTATTCCGGTTCCAAAAAAGGAAGAGTATATTATCCACATATTAACTAAGAAAAAGGACTGGCTCATAAGGGTCTGACATCCTCCGGAAATGACAATTGTTTTATCAGAGTTTGCCTATATATTGTATTGAAGGGGTCTGCCCCTTTGCTTTTTGAGCCGACCCCCACTTTCTCATTGCGTTTGGTCTATTATTTTTCGAAAAATTCTTTGATAACTTCAGGCACCTGTTGATCATATATATTGTGGATTTCTGGATACTGTTCGTTTTCAAAAAAGAAGGCAGCTACATATTCCCCTTTATCCAAACTCGTATTTTTGATGCACTCTTCTATTTGTTTTTTATCGGTGATCCTCAATGCTTCACCTTTTCTTTCCAATTTTCGTAAGAGTTCTTCAGTTTCCATATTATAGCTATCTGGTAGATCTTTCTGCTTTATCACGAGAATGTGAGATATTTCATCAGGCATGATTCTGGCATTCTCGAACAATCCTTTGTCTCGAAGCCATTTTTCAAAATCTTGATAGGATGGTTTCCACTCAAAATGGATCCTCTTATTGTCTTGCAGAAGAATCTCTATATCGGAAAAGGCTTCCTTGCTTGAATTGATTTCTTCATATGATTCTTGGACTATTTCTTTTTGTAGGATCCTTATCGCTTCATTCAAGTCAGCAGGATCTGTTATAACAGCACGTTTATTAACTAGTCCTTTCGGCATGATTGTTATTTTATCTGCGTCATTTTCATCTAATCGTAATAACTCATACGTTGCCATTTTATATTCTTCAGATTCCATGATCGGTTTCAAATACGCCGAGTAGTCTTCTTTTACGATTTCGTATTGGCGTATGAGTTTATCACCATTTTTCAATTCATACACAACAAAAATTGGTTCGGTCGTGTTGTTATCTGCGATCCTTTTTCGATTCTTCGTTATTTGTTCATGGAGAGTTCGGACAGCGTTCAAATTTGATCGGTCTTTTAAATAAAACTGGGAATGGTGGTTTTTATCTGTATACTGATAGACAAACGGACTAAAATGAACACGTTCGATCTCTTCAAGTTCAGGAACCGACTTCTCATAATTCGTAAAATCAAGCTGGAAGACAGCAATTATTAGAGCGGCTGCAGCTGCATAAAAGAAATATCCTTTGATGTTACCAAAAACCCTCCACGATTTTTGCAACACCATTTCTGCAACAAAATATCCAAAGATCGAACCAGCAGCATAACCGAACAAAACCCAGCCGAAATGGTGCTGGATCACACCAAAATATAATCCTCCGAGCAGCATAAAGCACGCTGTTGTTCCGTATTTAAAAATTGGAACTAGCTTTCGAAAAGCGATCGCCTGGGAGGCAGCTTCAAGTTTTCGCTTTTTATATACAAATAATGAAAGCCAATAAAGAAGAATGATAATCGCTATTAATACGGAAACAATGCGTGTACCTAACGGCGTGTAATTTAAATTTATCGCAATTAATAACGGCGAAATTTTTTCACTTAGTCTATTAAGAAAATATTCTGTCGGAAAACCAAACAGTAAGTATTTCAAGTTAAAAACAAGCAACACGGATATTCCTGCAGGAAACAATAAAAAGATGTATGTCAGCACTCCCTGCACGGCGGAAATCCCCGTAAACATCCCGACAAAAATTCCTGCTGTATAAAAAACAAAGTTTAGTAATACAGTTACACTAGTCCAGTAGGTAATTTCTTTCAATCCATATAAATGTTCCAAACCCATAACCTTTTGGATAATGAGGAGAACAACCGACGTCAAGACAACAGGTAGCAATAATAAAATGGCTCCTGTAAGGGCGTAATGGTGAAAAATCTTTTCCCTTTTTAATGGCAAACTATGAACAAAGTCAGTCGCCTGCTTTACTTGTAAGAAGCGGAATAAAAATACAGCCAGCAGCACAGGCAAAACAATCATTAAGATTAATTGGATATCGAAATAGAATTCAAATAAATTTTTAACCTTTGCGTAACTCAAATATTCGTCATTGCTCGCTCTCATCAAAATTTTAAGAGGAAGGGCAAACAATAGTGCCAAGAAATAAACTATTCCTATCCAGCCGATACTTCTTAAAATTTGAAAAACTAGTTCTCTATTAAACCAAAATATTTTTGATTGCATAGCCCGCATCCCCCATTTCATAAATAAAGATTTCTTCAAGTGTAAGAGGAAGCAAATCAAAAATAACCGGACTGAACTTTTCAATATGAGAGGCGATGTCTTCTTCTCTTCCTCTTACAATACATAACAGGACGCTTCCCCGTTTTTCTTTATGTAAGACGCTGATATCACGGAACAATCCTTTAGGAACATCATTCTTGAACGCAATTTGAATTTTGTGTATATCCGTTTTTAAATCATCCAGCTCTTTTTCAAGAAGCAGCGATCCGTTGTGAAGAATCCCGACATGGTCACAAATGTCCTCCACTTCCCGTAAATTATGGGAAGAAATTAAGACTGTCATTTCTCGGTCAGCTACATCCTGTATGATCAAGCTTTTGACCTTTTTTCGGATGACCGGATCCAGCCCGTCCATCGGTTCATCAAGGATAAGAATTTCCGGCATTGTCGAAAGCGCCAGCCAAAATGCAATCTGCCGCTGAACTCCTTTTGAAAATTTATGGATTTTTTTATTAATGTCCATTTCGAAAACATCAGCTAACTCGGAAAAACGGCTTTCGCTCCAATGGCTGTAAATGCTTTTATAAAAATCGGCCATTTGTTTCACCGTGTATTGATGGAAAAAGTAAGGAAAATCCGGAATAAAAAATAGTCTCTCTTTTATCCTTGGATTTTCAAAAACAGGTTCATCTTTGATCAAGACTTGGCCATGATCCTGTTTCATGATACCGGACAAAATTTTTAAAATGGTCGTTTTTCCGGCTCCGTTTGAACCTAGCAAACCGTATATGGATCCTTTCTGTACAGTGATATTAACACGGTGAATAGCTTCAGTGCCTTCAAATGATTTCGATACATTTTTTAATTGAATCATGAGGATTTACCTCCTCCTGTCGAAGTTTCAATTTCTTTTATCATTGAAAAGAGCTCATTTGATGTTATTCCTAAATACAGTGCTTCCGTTATTAGTTTCATAAGTTCTTTTTTTATACTTTTAATCTTTTCTGAGTTTTGTATATGACTTGAAGGGTTCACAAAGCTTCCTTTCCCTTTCACAGAGTAGATATATTTTTGGCTTTCCAGTTCCCTGTATGCCTTTTGTATCGTGTTTGGATTTATCATTAATTGCTGGGCTAACGTCCTGACTGACGGCAGCTGTTCATCAGGCTTTAACACTTCATTTATGATCAATTCTTTAAATTTATCCACGAGCTGTTCATAAATAGGTTTCCGGCTCCTTAGATCTAATTCGAACATAACTCCCCTCCTATCTGTATTAAGTGTACTATGAGTATTAATACAGTTAGATTATATTACATTCCTTTCCAAATGACTACATCTTTTTTATAAAAATTTTTAAAAAAACAGCCCTGCTTGATTAGCAGAACTGTGGATGATTTTGAACAGACTAATTAAATTTCTTTTCGTTCAAGCACTGGCAGCCTCGCTCTTTATACTTTCTTTTCTGGCCGAAATCCAGCTATGCAAGACCATCCCAATCATAACGAGCATCATTCCGGAAAGTGAGACAGCTGAAGGAAGTGGAGACGATAGAAAGATTACCTCGCCGGCAACAGCAAAAAGAACTTCCATCGATTGGGTCGCTTCAACAGCTCCTAATTTTTTCATATTACCTTTCACGAGATCCGTAGCAGCAAAAAATAAAACGGTTGCGCATACACCTGAAAAAACCGCAACTAAGCCTGATTGTACAACTTGCCCTCTACTTGGCAATCCTGAAGTCAAAAAACCGAAAATCGACAAAAGAAACCAAAATGGAAGGCTTGCTATCGTCATTCCTAGAACCCTTTGGTATGCATCCAGTTTGCCATTACAGACTTCCATCATTTTTCGGTTTCCTAACGGGTAAGCAAATGAAGCGATCAATATCGGTATAACACATAACAAAGCATCTTTGATGGAAAGTTTGGTAGCATGTTCCAATTGCATAATGGCAACGCCGATTAAAATAATGAACGACATTGCAAGGCCTTTATACGGAATTTGGCCTCTTACTCGGATCTGTCCATTTTCCGTTTGAATTGTTTCGTAGAATAATGGGACAAGGAGAGAACCGGAAATAATAGTCATTTGCCAAGTGCCTGCAATCAGCCAGCCAGGCCCATAAGCAGAAGCAAAACATAAAGGAGCATAAAACAGCACAAAGCCGATAAAACTCCATAAAAGCCAGTTATGAAATTCTTTTTTCATTTCTCGAAAAAGAGAAAACAAGCCTTTTCTCCATACAACGATGAATAAAAGTAGTGGAACCATAAAAAAATATCGGAGTGAAGCACTCCATATCCAGCTCCCGCCTGAAAGATCCATTGCCCGATTAAGAACAAAAGTAAACGCAAAAAAGAAAGCCGCACAAATTCCTAATAAAAATGGGCGCAAACGGCTTCACCTCACAATCATAAGCGATTTAAAACTTTTCCGTAAAACTGCCTTATGTCCATAAAACAAATATATTGCATTTATTTATTTACATCAATTATTTAGTAAATATTCTGTAATTTTAATTTTCGGAATTACTCTTTCCGATGTTAAATTTTAATTTTTTGTAAATATAGATCATTCCCTTTTATAGTTTGTTATCCTATTGCTGTAATAGTAAAGATTGGATTGGAGGATTGTTCTTGGCAAAAAAAATACAAAATAATAGATTCAAAACGTTATTGGAAATTTTGCTTGTTTCAACAAGGTTGGGAATGACTTCTTTCGGGGGGCCAATTGCCCATTTAGGATATTTTCATGAAGAGTATATCCGAAGAAGAAAATGGATGGATGAAAAAACATATGCAGATTTAGTTGCACTCTGCCAGTTTTTGCCCGGTCCGGCGAGCAGCCAGGTTGGAATTGGAATTGGTTTTATGCGCGGCGGATTATTAGGCGGCCTGTTGGCATTTTTGGGATTTACTTTTCCTTCTGTTATTGCACTCATACTATTTGCGCTTTTTATAAAAAACTATGATATCGTGAAAGCCGGTTGGATCCACGGTCTAAAAATTGTAGCTGTAGCGGTTGTGGCCCATGCAATTATCGGCATGGCGCAAAAGCTGACACCTGATTTACAACGAAAAACGATAGCTCTGTTTGCCGTTATCGCAAGCTTGATGTGGCAATCAACATTGACGCAGGTTGGAATTATCCTTCTCTCAGGACTGGTTGGACTTTTATTTTTTAAATCAGAAAAAGAAACAGAGGTTTCGAAAATAAATGTTCCGATTTCAAGAGGCTTTGCTGCCAGTTGCTTATTTTTGTTTTTTGCACTTTTAATCATCCTCCCTGTAATAAGAGAACTGGCACCTTTTCATTGGCTTGCAATGTTTGACAGTTTTTATCGCTCCGGTTCGTTAGTGTTTGGCGGGGGGCATGTTGTTTTGCCTTTACTGGAACGTGAATTTGTACCGACCGGATTTTTAAGCAAAGAATCGTTCCTTGCCGGGTACGGAGCAGCGCAGGCCGTTCCGGGACCACTGTTTACTTTTGCAGCTTACATCGGCGCAGCAGCAGACGGATGGCGGGGCGGCCTCGTCGCGACAATCGCTATTTTTCTGCCTGCCTTTTTATTAATAGCAGGAACACTTCCTTATTGGGATCAATTACGGAGAAATCCAAAAATGAAAGGGGCATTAATGGGTGTTAATGCAGCAGTCGTCGGCATTCTGATTGCCGCCTTTTATGAGCCGATTTGGACCAGTTCTATTCTTGCTCCTATTGATTTTTCTTTTGCCGCCGTTTTGTTCAGTATGTTAGCTTATTGGAAGGCTCCGCCATGGGTTGTTGTCTTGACCGGTGCCATCGGCGGTTCGATTCTGTCTATTATTGGGTAAGAAAAATCGGTTTACGCTTGCTTTTCAATCTATTTGAATGAAAGCTTATAAATGTGGTTGACTGCTCATAAATAGATTTATAGACTCATATATTTATACGAGGGCTCATATATCTGAATAACGGCTCATATGTTCGAACGAAGGCTCATTTTCAGAATTAAGGCTCATATGTTCGAACGAAGGCTCATTTTTCAGAATTAAGGCTCATATGTTCGAACGAAGGCTCATTTTTCAGAATTAAGGCTCATATATTCGTATGAAAGCTCATTTTTCAGAATATAGACTTATATATTTGTACGAATGCTCATTTATCAAATTAAAGTCTCATATGTTCGAACAACGGCTCATTTTTCAGATTAAAGGTTCAAATGTTCGAATGAAGGCTCATAAATTAAAAGTTCATAACTTTCTCTTGATCATGATTCAGAACAAGATTCCCCTTAATCCGTTACATGATCAAATTTTAATAAAGGCTGCCAAAAAGAGGCAGCTTTTTCGTTTCACTCGATTGATAGATTTAATTTAAAATAATAATATTATGTAAACAAAAACTCGTTTTTATAACTTAAAAATAAAATGGAACATATTTTTGTAAATCAGCACATTATTTCAGGTACCGGACTTTATATTAATCCAGGCAAACATCTAAAATAATGTGCTACTATCTTCTAAAACGGTCTTCCAAGTAGAAATATACCAATTTATGACACGAATCAATTTATCTTTTCAATCCCATTTTTCCTTTTTAATCGATCCATCAAAACTCGATCAAAATACTTTGTAAAGTCAGACTCTCCTGAATATGACAAACAGAGATATTCTTTCGCCCGTGTCATTCCAATATATAACAGCGAAACCTCCCTTTCCAAATCCTCTTCCAAAGGAAATGGCATCGATTCGACATTCACTATAAATACTGCCCGATAATCTAATCCTTTACTGCTGTCAATCGTGCTTATCTTAACTCGCCCATCTTCTTTTTCAAAAGAGCGTTTGGAATGTTCATTTTCAGTGATCCAGTAAAAATTTAAGCCGGCTTCGCTCAATGACCGTTTAATAATATCTATTATTGGATATTGATGTGTCCTTTTTACACGATAGAGGACCAGCATTTCATGAAGAGGAATTTTTTTCTCGATATGCAATTTCTTTATTTGCTTTGCAACAATCCTCATCTCTTCAAAGAAATTGGACGCTTTAATAATTCCCGGTTCTGGACCTTTCCGCTTAGTACTTTGCGGCGCGATAATTTCTCCTTCGAGATCACGGTTGACCACTTTGTTTTTAAACATTGAATGCTCACGATAAAAATCCCAGGCAAACTTAACAATTTGCGAAGTATTGCGATAATTGATCGATAAAACCTTGGATCTGCCTTGAAAACTTAACCCCGTATCCTGTAAATAAGAACGTTTCCTTTTGTAGATCGTTTGTGCTCGGTCTTCTACTAGCAATAACGATTGGGTATTCGAATTAATTAGTAAACTAACAAGCCGGAGCCAGTCTGCCTCAAAATCCTGGCCTTCATCAATTAGGACTGCATCATACGTAGGAAGAATAGCTTCGTTGTTTTCGATTTTTTGAATGATGTCCGGAATTTGGTGCTCTTTAATTTTCAAATCGTTTTTCAACCATGAATGAAAATTACGAACAAGTATATTCTGATTACGGACCGGACGTTCTGGGATTTCTCGAGAAAAATCAAAATCAAAAAGATCCTCCGGTTCATTCATCTTATGAGTGATCATTTGCTGAATCGCATTCGCTAAGGATATGTTGTAGCAAAGGATAAGAATCTTCCAATCGGGATGCTGCTTTGACAATAATTTTGCCCTGCTGGCAAGAATAATTGTTTTGCCGCTGCCGGCCACCCCTCGAATTAATCTATTCTTATCCCCGATTTGTTTGGCCAGATTCTCCTGATGAAGGTCCATTGTTTTAATATCATGCAGGGATAAAAGCAGCTGGTCTTGGTACGGAACGGGAGGCTTAAACTCGGCACTAATCCGCACCTCAGGAAACAAATGATAGCGGATGGCATTGATATCGTCCATCGTTAACGGTTCACGAAGTCGAAAAGGAACTACAAACATATTTAAGATTTTTTCTATCAAGATTTCTTCTGAAAATCCCTCTTTATCCGGATCAATTTCATCCCTTGTTAAACAAAGATTTGGTTCAATAACGGCATAAAGGCCATCTTTTACAAAGTCTTTCTTATATAATCTTGTAAAAACAACACCATAGCCATATGGAAATTTCAATTGAAACTTATATTTGCCTTCGAGTTGTATTAAATTCTTATCTTTTTTCAACACATCCACTACATGAAACATATTTTCCCGTGCCTGCTTCATTGGGCTTTTTATTACCGCTTGATCTCCAGAAGTCGTTACTATATGCCATTCATCATGATTGATTTGAAAAAGCGTGCTTTTTGTATAATCCTTTACTTCCAACACCACAATTCCAAGATCAGGGCCAATAATAATAAAATCAGGCCTTCTTCCCATAATTTCAGGTTCGTAGTAAACTATATAATCATCTGGAAGAAAAGTCTTTAATGTACGAAATAATAATCTTTCCCCGGCAGTTGCCGTTGATCGAATTGTTTCAGGTATCGTTATCGCCATAAAAACCTCTCCAAATTTTTCTTTTTCTCCCATTATACTACAAAATTCATGTATTTTATAAATTGACAAGCTATTAACACCACATTAATATATAAACTGTGACTTTTTTTGTCGATTCTTGTAGATTTTGAGCAGAAAGGGTGAGAATATTGAAAAAACTCGGATTGGCATGGCAAATACTCATCGGTCTTATTTCAGGTATTGCTGTTGGTGCCATCTTTTACGGTAATCCGCAAGTACAAACCTATTTACAGCCGATTGGCGATATATTTATAAGATTAATTAAAATGATTGTAATTCCAATTGTTATCTCAAGTATTGTCGTAGGTGTAGCAGGTGTCGGAGATATTAAAAAACTCGGTAAGCTCGGTGGAAAAACCATTCTTTATTTTGAAATAATTACAACAATTGCCATTGTTGTGGGGCTTCTTGCTGCCAATATATTCCGTCCTGGCGACGGTATTAATATGAATGCCTTAGAGAAAGGCAATATTGACTCTTACCTACACACAACAGAAGAAGTAAAAAGTCATAGCTTTGTTGATACTTTTGTCAATATTGTTCCATCTAACATATTTGAATCAATTGTCAAAGGCGATATGCTTGCAATTATTTTCTTTTCTGTTTTGTTCGGCCTCGGCGTTGCAGCCATCGGCGATCGTGGAAAACCGGTTCTTCGCTTCTTTCAGGGAACCTCTGAAGCCATGTTCTATGTTACCAATCTTGTAATGAAATTCGCTCCATTCGGTGTTTTTGCATTAATCGGGGTTACTGTATCGAAGTTTGGGGTAAGTTCATTAATCCCTCTAAGCAAACTAGTTCTTCTCGTATATGGAACAATGTTCTTTTTTGTCGTCGTTGTTTTAGGATTAACTGCAAGATTATTCGGAATTAATATTTTCGACTTGTTCCGCATATTAAAAGATGAATTGATACTTGCCTATTCGACAGCAAGCTCAGAAACAGTTTTACCTAAAATTATTGAAAAAATGGAACGGTTTGGATGTCCGAAGGCAATTACTTCATTTGTTATTCCAACCGGCTATTCCTTCAACCTGGACGGTTCAACCCTTTATCAGGCAATGGCTGCTCTGTTTATTGCACAGATGTACGGGATTGACCTCTCCATTGCTCAGCAACTTTCCTTGCTGCTTGTTCTTATGGTGACCTCTAAAGGAATTGCCGGTGTTCCAGGCGTGTCTTTTGTCGTGCTTCTCGCAACGCTCGGAACGGTAGGAATACCGGTAGAAGGTCTTGCGTTTATTGCAGGAATTGACCGTATACTTGATATGGCCCGAACTGCTGTAAACGTAGTTGGAAATTCCCTTGCTGCTGTTATCATCTCCAAATGGGAAAAACAATATAATTTGCAAGAAGGAGAGGCTTATCTGAAAGAAGTTTCTTAATCTCGGTTTCAAAAGGGCTTTGGCTCAAATGTTCACTGAGCAAAGCCTTTTTTATTTCCATTAATAAAAAAACACAGAGGTTAAAAACCCCTGTGTAATTAGAGCTATTTTATGAGCTTTTTCTTTTTTGTTTAATAAGAAAATAGATGACTGCTAATACGGTAGCAATGACAATCATCGGCAAAATATAAGGACCGGCAACTTCCTTAATTTTTGCCCAATTTTCACCAAGTATAAGGCCTAAATACAAAAAGAAAATAGTCCATGGGATAATGGCTGCAACAGTATAAATAATAAACTTGCTTGCAGGCATTTTCGCTATTCCCGCAGGTATGGAAATCGCATGCCTGACGACAGGGATGAATCTTGCGGTAAATATGACCCCATTTCCATATTTCTTAAACCAATCTTCCGCTACATCGAGATGTTTTTTTTGAATGAAAATAAATTTTCCGTACTTTTCTAAAAATGGCCTTCCTCCATAATATCCCGCCCAGTATAAAAACAATTGGGCTAAAGTACCGCCAATTGTGCCTGCAATGACAGCGCCGACGAAATTGATTGTACCTTGGGAGATCATGTATCCGCCGTATCCGAGCACGATTTCACTCGGTATGATTTCAATCATCAAGCCAAGTGCGATTCCTATGTATCCAAGATCTGCGAGCCAATACAATATTGAAAAAATAAATTCCTTCATTAAACCACCTTTATCTTTTTGCTTTAGAACATGAACTTATTATAATCATCATTCTTGCAAAAAGTAAATCATTTCTCAACCAAATCATTTTTACATCGTGTCAGTTTTAGTCTCATACACAAAATATACGCCATTTATTAAACTTGTTAGAGAACACCTGCTCATTAGTTGCAGAGGGTTTCTTAATTTTTTTCAAAGATATATAGTTTTCCATTTTCAGGTCTTGTTATTTTTTTCCCTTTAAACCCTCTTTTTAATAGCTCCTTGCTCATCATCATTAAAAAGGCGCCATGGCCTACAATCAAGATATTTTCATTTTGATTTTGCATTATTTGTTCAAGTACGGAATTTACTCTCTTTTCAACATCAACCTTGGTTTCCTGCTGTGATTTATGGTTAATAAGCCAGGCTGTCCGAACAAGAATGGCCCACATAAGAAAAGGCAATTTCATATTTCTCTTAAAAAGAGGGTACATAGGAATTTCCCGCAATTCTTTCATTTTGACAATCTCACCTGAATAAATTTGCTGTGCTGTTCTTACAGCTCGGTGTACATCACTAGTATAACACTTTGTCCATTCGATTCCGCCCAAATCCACTGTTCCATCCACAATATCGGATGTTTCGTATTCTTCTATCCATTGAAAAAGCTCTTTTTGTGAAATGATTTTTTTCTCAGGATACCCCCTTATCACTTTAAAATGCCTAACTAAACCTATTTTCATTCGATTAATCCTCCTTTTTATGACTTCCAATGGTAAAAATAAGCAATATCCTTCCTCTACAAGCCTATATTGTTTCAACATTAATGTTTTGAATTCCTTTTATAACTTAATTTGTTTTTCATTCCTAAAAAGGATATATAAATCAAGCTTTACCCTCATAAATCTATTCATCCTTACGAAGCATATGATAGATAATTTGAAGATCATGTAAGGAAGGATGTTCGATATGATGTTGGTAAATACTGATATTGACCAACTATTAGAAGCTACCATAAATATAGAAGAAGACGATTATTCTTTCAAATTGATTGAAATTGAAATTGATCAACTTCTGGAAAAAACGAAAGAATGGTAAGTTATTCAATATATATTTCATTTAAAGGGTCTGTCTCCCTCATTCGAGGGGTGTCGGCCCTTTACATTTTTTTGATTCTGTGAAGCAAATTATTTGTGATTTTTTCAAAAACATGATTTACTAAAATATGTAAAGTCGATCAAAGGAGGATGGTTTTATCATGTTTGATATTGCTGTAGTCGGAGCTGGACCGGCCGGGGCAAGCGCCGCCCTTTTTGCAGCGAAAGCAGGAAAAAATACGCTGCTCATTGATAATGGTCAAAGCATGACAAAAAAAGCGTGGATCGAAAACCATTATGGAGTTATGGAAATCACAGGTCCTGATCTTGTTGAACTTGGAAAAAAACAGGCGCAAAAATTTGGAGCAGAGTTAGTTGAAAGTAAAGCGTTAGATATTGAAAAAAGCAACGGTGGTTTTACCATTAAAACAGAAAATGGCGAATTTGAAGCGAAGCATATTATTCTTGCGACTGGATTATCCGTTGAGCTAGCCGAAAAAGCAGGAGTTAATACAAAGGAAGGCACGGAACCGAGAATCAAAAAAGTGATTGATGCAGATGCAACAGGCAAAACAAATGTTGAAGGGATCTGGGCAGCAGGCACTTGTGCAGGTGTAAGTGTTCACACGATTATTACTGCAGGTGACGGAGCAAAGGTTGCGATAAATGTGATCAGTGAACTGAATGGTGAGCGCTATGTTGACCATGATATTTTAAAATCATAATTAATATGGGAAATACATAGGAAGAGCAAATGCTCTTCCCTTTTTGATTATTATTAAACCTCGTTAATAATGCGGTCCAAAAACTGCGTAACAGCAGTATTCTTGGCCCGCTAAAAATATCATTCGATTGACATTTCCAACTCTTCTATTCTTTTTTCTACATATTTTTTGTCTTTTTGAGCGTGAAACGTTTCCGCTTTTTCAACGATCACACTTGTATTGTAATCAGGAATTTTTGCATGTTCTTCATAGATCCCTTTTGGCAGTAAAACATTTCCTTCCGGCCAGTATACTGCAATATTGCCTTGCTTCACATCCTCAAATTTTGCACGGCCCTGAAAAGTTCCATATTGATTATATACAACGATGGAATCTCCTTCACGAATTCCAAGTTTTGTTGCGTCATCTGCATTCATGGCAACATCATAGCGGTCTGCTCCATTAAACGGGTCTGTTTCACTGTAAATCATCGAGTTGAATTGTTTTCCCCTGCGGGACGTAACAAAAAAATGCCCTTCGGCTTTTCGAAGTTCAGGGATTTCAATTGGGATAAGGTTTCCTTTGCCATCCTCAGTCGGACAAACTCCGCCTTCGCACAGCCATGCGCCGCCCCATTGAAAAAAATCTCCCCGGTTTTTTAAATGCTGGATGCCATCATAATTTCGGTTGGCAACCGCGATTTCGTTGCGAATCTCCTGTGCACTATTAAAATAAATAAGTTCTTTCTTCTCAGGGTATACACGCGAAGCAAGATCTACATAAATTTCCCATTCCGGTCGTGCTTCTTCTATTCTTGGTCCCTCAATTTCCGGACTGAAGTACACCATTCTCTCGGTGCTCGTAGATGTTCCTCCGCCGGGCTGCTCATACCGGGTCATTGCCGGAAGAATGATAACTTCTTCTTTTGCATCAAGTAATGTTGACGTATTAAAAATAATATCCTGATGAACACGCATTTCAACATTTTCCAGAGCTTCCTTAATGAATTTAGGATTCGGCATCGTTTCAAGGAAGTTCCCGCCGCTTGTATAGAATACTTTTATTTTCCGCTCATGCCCCTCCGGAAGCATAATATTTTCGATCGATTGTCCGACCGTATCCCCCTGCCATCTCGGAATCTTAAATCCCCAGATTTCTTCAATCCGTCGGGCATTAATTTCATCAAAATCACTGCCGGGCAAAACGAAAGGGTCGGCACCCATTTCGCCTGAACCTTGCACACTGCTGTGGCCTCGGATCGGCATCAAACCGCAATGCTCTCTGCCAATAAAGCCGCGAAGCATTGCGAGGTTTGCTACTTGCGAGATATTATCGGTTGCAAAGCGGTGCTGCGTTAATCCCATGCTCCATACAAAGACACCGGTTTTGGAGTCGGCAAGCAGTTTTGCAAATTCATACATTCGTTCTTTTGTTAAACCGGAAGATTGCTCTAATAAAGCCCATTCCTGCTTTTGTATATGTGCTTTCAGTTCTTCAAAGCCGTTCGTATGCTCGCTGACAAAGCGGTGGTCAATTGCAGATCCGGGAGCTTTTTCTTCCATTTCAAACCAGTGTTTCATCACACCGTTCATGAAGGCGATGTCGCCGCCGATGTTCACTTGAAACACGTCATCAACAATTTTTGTCCCAAACAGCGCACTTTCCGGAATTGATGGAATCCAGTAATTCTCCATTGCCGGCTCGCGATACGGATTAATTGTAATAATTTTTGTACCAGCTTTTTTCGCTGCATACATGTATTTTGTTGAAACAGGCTGATTATTAGCGGCAACGGAGCCCCAGAAAACAAGGACATCGGTTCCAATCCAATCTTTATAGCTACAGCTTGATGCCCCAATTCCAAGGGAACGCTTCAGTGCAGTTTTACTTGGAGAATGGCAAATGCGCGAAGCGTTATCAATGTTGTTCGTACCGAGAAAACGGGCGGTTTTCGCTGCAGTATAATATACTTCATTTGTAATTCCTCTTGCCGTCAAGTAAAAAGCCAGTTGTTTCGGATCAATGCTTTTTATTTTCTCTGCGATACGGTTCAATGCCTCGTCCCATGAAATTCTCGTAAACTTCTTTTCTCCTTTCTTTCTGGAAAGAGGATAAGGAATCCTCCCAAGTTTACGAAGCTGTGTACTGTCAAGTTCTCTCATTTTTTCTACATCTTCGAGCCAATCCGGATCGATTGCCGGCATCGTGTTTAAACGGAGAACATTCAGACGAGTCGTACAAATGTGGGGACCGGTGAGCGTCCTGTCATATAACCCGGAAACACCAAGTGCACAACCGTCGCAAACACCTTGAGTTATGATCCGATAAGCATAAGGCAAATTATCTTTGTTTTCCCAGACGGCTTTCATTGTATCGCGAATGTGATGCGGTTTTACTTTTCCGAGGCCCATAGGTGCAAGGCTAACCCATAATGATGGACGGAGTCGTTTATCCAATTTAATAGGTCCAGTATGTTGTGTTTTTCCCATATCCAATCCTCCGCGTAAAAAATAATGGATAATAAAAAAACGTCAAACTGGCCGGGATCAAGGTACCGGATTCGATTGACGGTAAGTGCTGACAGAAGCGCTGCCATATACTAACAGTACCCGTTATCAAAAAAAATGTATCAATTTTAAAGCGTCAACAAAATCACGATCAAGTATGAAAAATTATTGTAAATTTATGAATTTTTTAAAATCGTATCATTTTTTTAATGTTTACACAAGCATTTCGCAAAATTTTTACTATTGCGATTTTTTTATTCTATGCTAATATTTTGAGTAATTCGGTATGTGTGGGATGGTGAAATGAGTATGGAGCACCAAATCAGCTACAGAAACAATATTTTCAAGTTTGAAAATGGAATTTTTCGTGAGCAATTAGATGAAATAGTCACGGAATTTCCATTGACCATTATTTTAAATGATGAAGAATTTGCAACAATGGTTTGTACTCCGACACATTTGGATGAACTTGTCATTGGTTTTTTGGCTTCTGAAGGTGTCATTCGATCAGAAAATGATATTGTCCGGCTTCAGATTGATGACAGCAAAGGATTTGCTTACGTGGATTTAGATGTAAAAGTAACAACAAGCCAGCAATTCTACTCGAAACGATTTATCGGCTCATGCTGCGGGAAAAGCCGGCAGTTTTATTTTCACAATGATGCACGAACAGCCAGAACGTCAACTTCGAAAATGACGATTAAACCAGATCAGTGTATTGCGCTTATGAAAGCGCTTCAGAACAGTAGTACTGTATTTAAAAATACGGGCGGAGTTCATAATGCCGCTCTTTGTTCCGAATCTGAAATGCTCATTGCAAGAACGGATATCGGACGTCATAACGCATTGGACAAAATCTTTGGCTACTGCATACAAAACCGTGTTCCGGTTCAAGACAAAATTATTGCCTTTAGCGGAAGAATTTCCTCAGAGGTTTTACTGAAAGCAGCGAAAATCGGTGTTGGGATAATTTTGTCAAAATCTGCACCGACAGACCTTGCGATCAAACTTGCACACGATTTAAATATTACGGCTGTCGGTTTCATCCGCGGCAACAGTTTTAACGTGTATTCCCATCCGGAAAGGATTACCGGAAAATTAGAAAAGCTGACTTGACAATTATGTCCAGTCAGCTTTTTGCGTTTTGCTTTCAAAGATTCCTTTTTACGGAAATTTGAATTTTTGCGGAAACTCTTCCAAAGATTAACGGTTTTTCATCCACTCCGGTTTGCCGAAACCTTTAAATTGTTCATCGATTACTTTTTCAAATGCTTCTGATTCAACAGCTTCTTTTATATCTTTTACAAACTGAGCATCTTTGTCTTTTGTATTAATTACGACACGATTGCGATATTGGTCAGGCATGTTTTCCAGTTGAAGTGCGTCTAATAGATCCATTTTTGCTGCTAAGGCAAAGTTCCCTGGTACTGCTGAAAGATCAACACTGTCAACTGCACGCGGAAGCTGGGCAGCTTCAAGCGGCTTAAATGTCAAGTTCTTAACGTTTTCTTTCACATCTTTCTCAGAAACCGTTAACGGGTTGGCATTTGGGTCAAGTTTAATAAGTCCGGCATCTTGTAAGATTAAGAAAGCGCGTGCCGCATTCGTCGGATCATTTGGGATAGCAATGGAAGCACCGTCCGTCACTTCATCAAGTGAAGAGAACTTCTTTGAATAAATGCCCATAGGTGCTGTCGGTACGACAATGACTTCAGAAAGATCAAGATTATGCTCTTTTGCAAATGTTTCCATGTAGATCTTATGCTGGAAAAGGTTTGCATCAAGATCACCTTGCGAAAGTGCAAGGTTTGGCTGAATATAGTCGCTGAACTCAACGACCTTCACTTCATATCCTTTTTCTTCAAGAATTGGTTTAATGGCTTTATTCACCATATCACTGTATGGACCTGATGTTGCACCGAAAGTGATTTGTTTTGTTTCACTCCGCTTTGTGTCACCTGATGATTTTTCACTTCCAGCACCGCATGCTGCAAGAATGCCAATTGAAAGCAAAAGGAAGAATGATAGAAATAATTTTTTCATAGTTGACCCCCACTTATGTTATTATTTATCTTTTATCAACTAATCTTGCTATTCTGTCGCCTGCAAATTGGATCAGCTGGACTAAGCAGATTAGGATGATAACAGTCGTAATCATGACCGTATTGTCATATCGATAGTATCCAAAGCGGATGGCAAGGTCCCCGACACCGCCGCCGCCAACAATGCCCGCCATTGCGGAATATGCAATTAAACTGATAACCGTTATAGTAACACCCTGAATTATCCCCGGTTTTGCTTCAGGAATAAGGACATCCTTAATGATCATCCAAGGTGACGCCCCCGCCGCAACTGCAGCTTCAATCACTCCCTTGTCAATCTCGCGAAGCGATTGTTCGACGATTCTAGCAAAAAACGGAATCGCTGCTACTGATAACGATACAGATGCAGCTGTCGGACCGATCGTTGTTCCCGCTATCAGTTTTGCTAACGGCAATAGTGCAATTAACAAAATAATGAACGGGATTGAGCGAATCATATTAACAATGAAACCAACAATGTTTTTAAAGATCGTATTTTCAAGAAATAATCCTCTGTCCGTTACGAATAAGAGCACTCCAGTGGGCAGGCCGACAATAATCGCTGCCAAAATGGAGATCCCAACCATGTAAATTGTTTCAAAGAACGCTTTGTTTAATTCCGGAATTAATCCTACTAAACTATCAAGCTGCATTTCGAATCACCTCCAAATGCTGAGTTCGTTCTGTGATATAACTGATTGCCCGTTCAACTTCATCGGGGTCGCCAGTTAATTCCATAATAAATATCCCTAAAGGTGTATCCTTGATATACTCGATTTTTCCATGCAAAATATTTCCTTTTACATAGAATTTCTGCAAAGCGTCGGAAATAACAGCCTCTTCGGCAATCGCTCCTTGAAAAAATACTTTGACAATTTTTCCGCGCCGATCTTGTAAAAGATTTTCAGGAAGATCGAATTGCAGAATGCTGTTGATAAAATCTTTTGTTAACTGTTCCTGCGGATTTGCAAATAAATCATAAACATTGCCTTCCTCAATGATTCTTCCATTTTGCATCACAGCCATCCTGTCGCATATGTCCTTCACAACTTCCATTTCATGTGTAATCAAGACAATAGTGATCCCTAACTCCCGGTTTATTTTTTTAAGCAATTCCAGAATTGACTTTGTTGTGCTCGGATCCAAAGCGGAAGTGGCTTCATCGCAAAGAAGAACGGAAGGATTATTTGCAAGTGCCCGGGCAATACCGACGCGCTGTTTTTGTCCTCCGCTTAATTGCGACGGATAGACATCACTTTTGTCAGACAGACCGACCATTTCGAGCAATTCTTTCACCCTTTTATCGATCTCGGCTTTTGATTTGTGTGCCGCTTTTAATGCAAAAGCAATATTTTCATAGACGGTTTTTGAGCTGACTAAATAAAAATGCTGAAAAATCATTCCTATTTTCAATCGGGCTTTCCTCAATTCTTTTTTCTTAAGAGAGGTCAACGACACACCGTCAATTATGATCTCACCGGATGTCGGTTTTTCTAAAAGATTCAGACAGCGCAGAAGCGAGCTTTTCCCTGCCCCGCTGTAACCGACAATTCCAAAGATTTCTCCTTTTTTTACAGTAAGTGAAACATGGTCAACACCGACAACTTTTCCTTTTTTTGTTTCATAGATTTTGACTAAATCCTTCACTTCGATCATATGTAACCCTCCTTTTGTAGAACGAATAAAAAAATACCTCTTTCATTCAGAAAGAGGTATCGCTTTTATGTACGACTTATCTTTCAGAATGAAATGTTCATTCTGCAGGATGTGGCACCTTTCCGTTAGGAGGTTGCCGGACGTCATAGGGCCTGGTCCCTCAGTCACTCTTGATAAGCAACTTATTCAATTTTATAAAAGAATCATAAAATTAAAAAATTCAGATGTCAACAGTTTTTTTCTTAATTAAGATGATAGAAAACGTTTACAATGTTGCTTTATCAACGCAACAATAAATATTGAAAATTTTTTCACTAAGCACCTATTACATATGTAATTGGAAAAAGAGAAAAAATGAATTAGGTGCTATGTATTCTTTTATTTCACCCATGTTATTAATTCTTCGATATTCAGGCGGTCAGACTGTCGACCCGGTTTTAATGCTTTTCCAATCGCAATGAGCATAACAGGGGTATATCGTTCATCTACGTTAAATTCTTTTATAAACTTTTCTTTATCAAACCCGACCATTGGACATGTATCCCAGCCCTTCCCTTTTGCTGCCAGCATAAGCTGCATGGCTGCCAATGATGCATTGCTGTGTGCCGCCGCCAGTGCATATGTTTTGTCTTGATACACTCGTTTGACTTGACTTGCTTTTCGATCCATTATCTCTTGGGTAATTCTTCCTGACTCTACTTGAGGACGATATACTGCCTCAATTTTTTTATCAGCTTGAAGGTCTCCAAGAACGGCAATAACGGCTGATGATTCAAAAGTATGTGATTGATTGTTTGCGATTGGCAATAATTTTTTTTGTATTTCTTTTCCATGAAAAACCATGAAATGCCAATGCTGAAGGTTCCATGCAGATGGTGCACGGCCAGCAAGTTCCAGAATTTCCATTAATTCATCACGCGAAATGCTTTGTTCCGGATCAAAATCTCTTACAGAACGTCTTTCCTCGATAATACCAAATATGTCGGTCACGATAATCCTCTCCTCTGATGTTTTTGTTGATAAATTTCATGTCAGCCCTGCCGTTTACAGTTCGGAATCATACATGATTTGCTTTTTAGATGCAAATTATTGGCACTGAACATACCTTTGTAGCTTTTGTTCACAATTTTGAAGATTTTCTGTATCGAATTTGTAAAATTATCATCAGAAAGAAAAGTCTTGTAAAGGTATAAAGTTCACTGTTTAAGAAGATTTTGAGAAAAGTTTGGTGATAAAATATACAGTAATCGACAGACAACAAGAACGATCCATTGTGGTTTATATTCCAATGGCACTTAGAAAATGAAAAAGGGCCGGCTAAAAGAACTAACAAGTCTTTTGGACGGCCACCTTCTCTTTTCCAAAATTCTCTATTTTTGATTCAAAGGGATGAAGCCATATTTCTCAAAAACATTCATTGCCTTATCGGTTTGTAAAAAATCATAAAACTTGATCGCTTCCTCTTTGTTTCCCGATTCTTTCATGACCCCAAGAGGATAAATAATCGGAGTATGCGATTTTTCTTCAACAACATCAACAATATCGATCTTGTTTGAAGCGAGTGCATCCGTTTTATAAACGATCCCTGCATCAACATTTCCGGTTTCCACATATGTCAATACTTGCCGTACATCTTTTGCATAAATGATTTTTTCTTGAATTTTTCCCCAAATTTTGTAATGCTCCAGGGATTCTTTCGCATATTTCCCTGCAGGAACGGTTTCGGGAATTCCGATTGCGATTTTCTTAATATCCTTATCTGCCAAACTGGTAAATCCATCAACTTTTTTCTGCGAATTTTTTGGCTGCACAAGCACTAGTTCATTGCCGACAATGTTTGTACGATATTTCTTGTCAATATGTCCGCTGTCCACTAATGCAGCAAATTTATCTTCAGCCGCCGATAAAAATAGATCAACGGGTGCGCCTTGAGAAATTTGCTGCTGCAATGCACCGGAAGCACCAAAATTAAAAAACAGTTTCACTTGTGGATATTCTTTTGCGTACAATTTTTGAATTTCTTCCAAAGCTTCTTTCATGCTTGCGGCAGCTGAAATGGTAAGCTCCGCATCTTTTTTGTCTTGATTAATAGTCTCCTTCTTAGGGCCACCGCACGCTCCTAACAGAAAAACTACTACCGACAGTACGAGAAAGAAAATTAAGTATTTTCTCATCATAACTCCTTACTTTTTATTCATTATTTTCAATTATAACAAATATCTGAATTATTTTTCTAGTTAGAATTTAACAAAAAATTACGTCGTAGGCATAAAACTAGCAAGACTAGTAAAAATAAATTAAAAAGGTAAAGGAGAGAATTCCATGCCTAGGAAACGCCCCGAATTTATGAATAGCCCTTATTTTGTCGATGAACCAGGAAACTGGCACTTAAAGCCGGGTGCACCTAAAGCCATGCAGCAAGAATTTTCTGCTTATATGCAGTCATTGGAAGATCCTTACGTTGCAGGAACGATAAATGGCATTCATATTGAATATCCTTACATGAAATAAATTTTTTGGACTGTCCATTAGGAAGACCTGACAATATGGTAGCCAGGTCTTTTGAACAATTAAAGGACAATTATTCATCTCTAATCACGTCTAAAAAATGCTTTAATACTTTGGCTGTCAATCCCCAGATTACTTTGCCGTCATACTGGTAAAACAATTCTTCCACTTGTTGCGTTTGCCAATTGTAATTCTCGCCTCCGGCTATAAGGTGAAAAGGAAAATTCTCTTCAGGCTTTACCTCAAGATGAACTTTATAACGATCGGGCTTAGTATTCAGAAGAAAAGAAATCGGAACGGTAAAAAATTCCGCTACCTCGGAAGGATTCGGCTTCATTGAGGCAGGGTCAAGAATGGTCCCGACAAATGGATAAATAATGGTTCCATATGGAGAAACCATAAAATCCAAAGGATAAACATTTTTTATATTATCTAAACGGATCCCCAGTTCTTCTGATGTTTCACGGATCGCTGTTTGCTGTTCATTTCTGTCAGTGCTTTCCATTTTCCCGCCAGGAAAACAAATCTCTCCAGGCTGTCTCCTCAAATCAAAAGCACGAACTTCAAACAGGACGTGAAGATCATCTTCTTTTTCAATTAATGGCAATAATACCGCAAACTTAGAATACCGATTTCCCCCTAAAATTCCCGGTGTTCGATTTTGCAATTTTTTTAGGACTAGCTCAAGATGCATATAATTTACCTCCACATCCTCATTCGATGGCATAATATCAAGACAAAATATTATATAACATAATAGTCTTACGTTTTCTTGTTTCACATAATAAAACTGATCGATAAAAACAGTAGACTTTTTAGATCTGTCAAAATATTTAAATTTGCGATTGACAATTTACACCAAAGCAAATATAATTATCTCGTATTAAAAAATCTTGAATTAAAGATATTTTAAATTATAACCTAAAAAAGGGGAAATGAACAATGGCAAAATCAAGATGGGCAATTGATACTGCTCACAGTAGTGTCGAATTTTCTGTAAGGCATATGATGATTGCAAAAGTTAAAGGGTCTTTCGATAATTTCTCAGCTTCCATTGAGGCAGATCCAACCGATTTAACAACAGCTGATATTGAATTCAATGTCGATGTTGCTAGCATAAATACGCGCAACAGTGACCGCGACGCTCACCTTCGTTCAGCAGATTTCTTTGATGCAGAAAACTATCCATCCTTAACTTTTAAATCTACTAAAATTGTGAAAAAAGATGACGATGAATATGAAGTAACAGGCGATTTAACAATTCGCGGAGTTACACGTCAGGAAACGTTTACTGTGACATTCGAAGGCCAAGGAAAAGATCCTTGGGGAAATGAAAAGGTCGGATTCAGTGCTGAAGGAAAAATCAACCGCAGTGATTACGGTTTAACTTGGAACGCAGCTTTAGAAACAGGCGGCGTCCTTATCGGAGACCAAATCAAAATTTCCCTTTCAATCGAAGCTGCAAAAGAAGCATAAACGAACCAATAAAATGCAGGGTGCCAAATGCCGCCCTGCATTTTTATTATCAAATGGCATCGCAATGCGGGTCTGCCCCTCAATGCTTTAACGCGTCACTGTAATGCGGGTCTGGCCCTCAATGCTTTAACGCGTCACTGTAATGCGGGTCTGCCCCTCAATGCTTTAACGGGTTACCGCAGTGGATTTCCCCATTCCTTTATCCGTTACGTTTCGGTCGTATAAATGGCAAGCGACGTAATGATTGGAGTCGACTTCAAGCCAGGTTGGTTTTTGACTTGCGCACACATCCATGGCATGTCGGCAACGGGTTCGAAACACACAACCGCTGGGCGGATTCACCGGGCTGGGCAGATCTCCTTTTAAAATAATGCGTTCTCTTCTGTCCTCAATATCCGGGTCGGGAATCGGAATAGCCGACAAAAGAGCCTGTGTATACGGATGGAGCGGATTTTTGTATAGCTGGCTGCTTTCTGTCAGTTCAACAAGGTGCCCTAAATACATAACGCCAATCCTGTTGCTGATTTGTTTTACCATTGAAAGATCGTGGGCAATAAATAAATATGTTAAGCCCTTCTCTTCCTGCAGCCGTTTCAAAAGATTGACAACCTGCGCTTGAACAGAGACATCCAATGCAGATATTGGCTCATCCGCAATAATAAATTCAGGGTCAAGTGCCAGGGCACGGGCAATTCCAATCCGCTGGCGCTGACCGCCGCTGAATTCATGCGGATACCTGTTTGCATGATCGCGATTCAGCCCAACATCTTCGAGCAATTGGTAGACCCTCTCCAACTGTTCATTTTTGTTTTTGTATATTCCATGAACCTCCATCGGTTCGGAAATGATCTCCCTGACAGTAGAACGCGGGTTTAACGATGCGTACGGGTCTTGAAAAATCATCTGCATTTGCCGCCTGAAAGAAAATTTTTCCTTATCCGTTAATTCGTGGACGTTTTTGCCTTTATAAAGAACTTCGCCGTCTGTCCGGTCGTATAAACCGATAATTGTTCTGCCTGCAGTGGATTTCCCGCATCCTGATTCGCCGACAATTCCGAACGTTTCACCCTTATAAATTTTAAACGTCACCCCGTCAACCGCTTTTAATATCTCACCTTTTCCAAGAAAAAAGTGCTTCTTTAAATTATTCACTTCTAAAAGTACTTCTTTTTCCATGCATTATTCCTCCGTATCCTGCCAGTAGCGTCGTGCTGCACATAGTTCTTTTTCGTAAATCGTTCCTTGAAGCGGAATAACCTCTATTGATTTTCCTGTTTTCGGTGAATGAAGCATTTTTCCATTTCCGTAATAAATTCCGACATGATGTATCCTTCCTTTTCCTTCTTCATAAGCAAAAAAGAGTAAGTCTCCGGGTTCAATCTTTTCGAGTTCCACCCGCTTGCCTGCTTTCGCCTGATCACTTGCATCACGCGGTATCGTATACCCATTCGCTTTACACATCGTATAGCTGAATCCGGAGCAGTCATATCCAAAACTGCTCATTCCACCCCATAAATATGGAAGCCCCAGAAAAGCTTCTCCGGCTAAAACAATGTCGTGCCCATTTCCTTTAGGAATTTCATCCTTCGATTGAAAAATTTTGACCCTTTCCGTACTGATCAACCCAAAACCTGATGGGGTTTTCACTTTGACCCAATGATCAAGTTCTTGAACGACTGGTAAAACGGTTTGATAGCTCAGCTCCATCAATGGCTCATCAGATTCGGAAAATAAGGTTGCACTTTTGGCAGTAATGACGGCAACAGGACCTTGGCTTATTTTCCAATCGTGTTGTCTTTGCAGTTGGTCTTTAGGAATCCATCCGGGATAACCCCGTTCATCCTTAGAAGAAGGCTGGTCCGGAATGATGACTTCGGCCCAACCGTCCTTTTCATTCGTAACAATTACTTCCTGTCCAAATAAAACCTGCGTTTGGACGAGATTTTGATTGTGTAAACCAAGTCGGGTCTCGTACGATAATCCATCAAGCCATTCATCAATTTCCACAGGATTGGAAATCGCCTTTTTATCTATTTCCCTTGGTGAATCATAAGACGTCCAGACGGTCGCAACCGAAACATTCACGATCCATTTTTCATTCATTGATCAGTAACACCTCCTTCGATGCGTACGTTTTGTATGCCGAGCCCTGGAGCTTCAGGAATCGTTATTTTCCGTCCGCTGTACTTAATTCCGCCTTCAACAATCTCTTTTGCAAGCATCAATGGTGCATCAAAATCAAACCGGGTAATATTTTTCTTGCTTGCGGCAAAATGGGCGGCAGCGGTAATTCCAACACGCGTTTCGATCATGCTGCCGACCATGCACTCCATTCCTGCGATCTCTGCAAGCCTGTTGATCATTTGCGCTTGAAAAATTCCCCCGGACTTCATGAGCTTAATATTGATCAAATCGGCACTTCTTGTTTTTATGACTTCAAACGCTTGCTTAGGAGTAAACACACTTTCATCAGCCATAATTAAAGTATCAACGGAATCTGTTACTTGCTTCAGTCCTTCAATATCTGCTGCTTTGACAGGCTGTTCAACTAATTCGATATCAAGCCCCTCGTCTTCCATTTTCCGAATGGCGCGGATTGCATCTTTCGGCTTCCAGCCCTGGTTGGCGTCAAGGCGAATTTTAACCTGGCTGCCAACCCGGTTTCGAATTTCGCGGATCCGTTCGATATCTTTTACATAATCGTCTTTTCCGACCTTAATCTTTAAAACATTAAACCCTTTTGCGACATATGCGGCGGCGTCATCCCCCATTTCTTTCGGGTCATTGACACTTACGGTAAAATCAGTTTCGATTTCATCCTTGTGGCCTCCGAGATATTGGTAGAGCGGCAATCGGCTGTGCTTCGCTAAGCAATCATACAGAGCCATATCAACCGCTGCTTTTGCACTCGAGTTGCCGGCTAGAATCGTGTTAAATCCCTGAAAAATTCCTTCATAGTTTAATAGATTTTTCTTGATCAAAAAAGGTTTTAAGACGTACTGAATCGCTGTTTCGATGCTTGAGAGCCCTTCCCCTGTGATGACATAGGTCGGCGGTGCTTCTCCCCAACCGGTAATTCCGTTATCGCACGTTATTTTCACAATAATCGATTCTGCAGTTTCTACAGTACGTAAAGCCGTTTTAAAAGGCTTTATAAGCGGAACAGCAATACGGTATGTCTCTATTCTTTCAATAATCACGCAGGATCCGCCTCCAAATCAGTTAGAATAATAGTGTTATTTCATAGAAAGTTTTGATCATTATTGGATTCCGCTGTCAACTATTAATTGTTTTTCAGCTGTATTCAGCTTTGCTGTTGTTCCAAGCGGAACTGAAATGTGCGGAGAGCAATGGCCAATCTTAAATCCTTTGATTGCCGGTTTACCGGCAAGCCGGGTATAATGCTCAATGACTTCATCCAGTGTAAGAGTTTTTTCCCTTTTTGGATCGCAATCGTGAAAATCACCGACAATAATACCGGCAGCATCTTGAAGTTTTCCGGCCATGTGCAACTGATTCAACATGCGATCAACAGAGCGCGGTTCTTCATTAATATCCTCTATAAGCAACAGTTTTCCTCTTGTGTCTATTTCATACGGTGTACCGAGCGTGCTCGTTAAAAGCGACAAATTACCCCCAACGAGAGAACCGATCGCTTCCCCTTCAACGAGAACTTCTAACGGAGAAATTTGTTCGGAATAAGTAATCTGTTGCGGTTCAAATAGTTGTTTGAAAAATTGTTTGGAAATCACGTCGGCACCCACTTTTCCGATATCGGACGCAAGCATTGGGCCGTGAAATGTAATGAGCCCCGTTTGTTGATGAATCGCTGTATGTAAAAATGTAATGTCGCTGTAACCCCAGAAGATTTTTGGATTGCTTTTAATAACTTCATAGTCAATCTCTGAGGCGATCCGCGCTGTACCATAGCCTCCGCACGCACATATGATCGCTTTTACATCCTTGTCGAGAAACATATTATGTAAATCTTCTAACCTCTCATTGTCTTTTCCAGCCAAGTACCCGTATTCTCTTTTGAGATGGAGGCCAAGTTTAACTCTCAGCCCCAATTCAACTTCTAAAAAACAGATGGCGCGCTGTAAATTTTCAAGATTTGGCGGACTTGCCGGAGCAATGATGCCGACTGTATCTCCTTTTTGAAGGCGCTGCGGTTTGATTGGCAATTTTGGTGCCTCCTTTGTCATTTTGTTGAACTTATATGAACTTAGATTAGTTGAAATGATTCTCTGCTGACTTGTTTTATATGGGATTGTTTTTGAGATAACTGCGATTTTTTCGTTTTAACAGCGATTTTTTAGAAATAACAGCGATTTTTTCGTTTTAACAGCGATTATTTGAATATAATAGCTATTTTTTCGTTTTAACAGCGATTTTTTCATTATTATTGCGATTCCAAAAAAATGAGATAAAAGGGATGTTCAAACGAACACCCCCTTCTCTAGGAACTTACTTCTTGTCGGCCCATTTTAATTCCAAATATCCTACAGGGTGACGCACAACGCCGGTGACTGCTTCATTCTGCAAGTATACATGGTTATAAAAATGGATTCCGAAAATCGGTGCTTCATCAAGTAAAATCTGTTCTGCTTTATACATTAATTCAAAACGTTTTGTTTCATCTGATTCTTTTTTCGCAGCTTGAATCAGTTTGTCGTACTCAGCATTGCTCCAACCTGTACGATTCATCGTATGTCCCGTCTGGAAGTTTTCAAGGAAGTTGATCGGGTCCGGATAGTCAGCTAAGAACGAACTGCGTGACAACTGCAGTTTCAATGCTTTTTGCTCTTCTACGAATACGTTCCATTCCATGTTCGCTAGTTTAACATCAACACCAAGATTTTCTTTCCACATTTGTTGAAGTGCTTCCGCAATTTTTTTGTGGGTATCGTCAGTGCTGTAAGTTAAAGTAATTTCCGGAAGCTTGTCATATCCTTCTTCTTCCATTCCTTTTTTCAAAAGTTCTTTTGCTTCTTTCACATTTGTTTTCAGGAGATCTCCGTTCTTTTCACGGAAGTCTTTGCCTGAAGGATCTTTAAATCCGTAAGAAACGAAGCCGTATGCAGGTTTTTCTTTATTTTTCGTTACAAAATCGACAATTTGCTTCTGGTCAACCGCCAATGCGAATGCTTTGCGGATATTTTTATTTTGGAATGGTTCTTTTGTTACATTAAAACGATAGAAATAGGTTCCTGCTTGGTCTTCAACTTTCGCTTTTCCTTCTGAGAACAGCTGCTCGCTCAAATCAGCCGGAACATCTGAAGAATCAAGCTCTCCATTTTGAAACATTTGATATTCTGTATTCGCATCATCAACGATGGCCCATTTTACTTTATCTAATTTTACTGTATCTTTATCCCAATATTGGTCGTTCTTTTTCATCACAAAATGACTGTCATGCTCCCATTCGCTCAATGTGAACGGTCCGTTTCCGACAAACGTATCCGCTTCGGCAAACCATTTTGGGTTTTCCTTTGCGACTTTTTCATTAATTGGGAAGAATGCAGGATTCGTTATGACACTTAAAAAGTAAGCCTGAGGGCTTGTCAAGGTAACTTCTAACGTTTTTTCATCAATAGCTTTTACTTTGACATCATCGGCAGTACCTTTGCCGGTGTTAAAAGCTTCTGCTCCTTCAATAAAATAACCTAAGAATGCGGCAGCTGACCCTGTTTTCGGATCAAGCAATCGTTTCCAAGCAAACTCGAAATCGTTCGCAGTGACCGGATCGCCATTAGACCATTTTGCATTTTCGCGAATATGGAATGTATACGTTTTTCCATCTTCGGAAACATCCCATTTTTCAGCTGTTGCCGGTTCCGGTTCATGGTCGGCATTTAAACGTGTTAAGCCTTCCATTAAGTTATTCAATGCATTCCATGAAGCCGAGTCAAACCCGATAGGCGGATCAAAAGATGTCGGCTCTTGGCCATTGTTCCAGTAGAGAACTTTTTCACCTGAAGATTGTTTGCCCCCGCCGTCGCTCTTTTCACTAGGTTCTTTTCCGGCATTCTCGTTTGCCGTACAGGCTGCAAGAACAAACATAAGAATGGCTGCAAGCAGCACATTAAGAAATTTCTTCATTTCTTTTCCCCCTCTTTTTGTTAAAAAATTTTTGTATCTTAAAACCGGCCGGTATAAAAGCAGCCGGCAGATACCCTATTTTGTTTTTGTTAAAAAAAGCTTTTGAGCCCTTTCGTCTTGGAGCCAGCAATCGACGTGGTGCTCCCGGCTTAAATGTGTGCGGAATGGATACACTCTGTCACACACTTCCATCGCAAACTCACAACGGGCGGCAAACGGACATCCGACCGGCGGAGAAAACAAATCTGGCGGTGATCCGCTGATCGGCACAAGTTCCGCTCCATCGACATCCAAACGGGGAACGGAATTTAAGAGACCCCTTGTATATGGATGCTGCGGATTATAAAAGATTTCTCTCCGTGATCCGGATTCCACTATTTTTCCGGCATACATGACAGCGATCCGGTCTGCAACTTGTGCAACAACACCCAGATCGTGAGTAATCAATATGATGGAAACGCCGGTTTTCTTTTGAATATCTTTAAACAATTCAAGTATTTGCGCCTGAATGGTTACATCTAAAGCAGTTGTCGGTTCATCAGCGATCAGCACCTCCGGCTGGCAAACAAGTGCCATCGCAATGACAATCCTTTGCCTCATTCCGCCGCTAAATTGATGCGGATACTGTTTAAACCGTAATTCCGGGCTTGGAATGCCGACTAAATCCATCATCTCAAGCGCTTTTTTCTTTGCCTGTTCTTTCGTAACGTTTTCGTGCTGAAGAATCCCTTCAATAATTTGGTCACCTATTGTTAATGTCGGATTTAACGCCGTCATCGGATCCTGGAAGATCATCGAGATATCAGATCCGCGGATTTTCCGCATTTCCGGTTCCTTTAATTTTGCTAAATCTCTTCCTTTAAATAGAATTTCACCCTTTGTAATTTTTCCGGGAGGATTTGGAATCAGACGCATAATACTTTGGGAAGTAACGCTTTTTCCGCATCCTGACTCTCCAACTATCGCCAGTGTTTCTCCTTTGTACAATTCAAAGGTTACTCCGCGAACAGCTTTTACTTCTCCTCCATAAGTTTTAAACGCAACGTGGAGGTCCTTGACTTCGAGTACTTTTTCCATGCTGATTACCTCCTTAACTTCGGGTCAAGAGCGTCTTGTAGTCCATCCCCTAAAACATTAAACGAAAACATTGTTAGTGAAATGAAGAATGCCGGGAAGAACAGACGCCACCAGTGTCCTGAGAGTATAACGGACAACCCGTCGCTTGCCATTGATCCCCAGCTGGCATATGGCGGCTGAATACCTAGTCCCAAGAAGCTTAAGAACGCTTCTGCAAAAATCGCAGAAGGAACGGTAAGCGTCATCTGCACAATAATTGGACCCATTGTATTCGGCAGAAGATTTTTGCGGATAATCCGCGACGTTTTCGTACCGAATGTTTTGGAGGCGAGTACAAATTCATAATTCTTTATTTGGAGAACTTGACCCCTTACAATCCTTGCCATTCCAACCCATCCTGTCACTGACAACGCAAAAATGATCGTAAATAATCCTGGTCCCATCACAACACTGATTAAAATAACTACGAGCAAATATGGCAGCCCGTATAAAATTTCTACAAAACGCATCATTACATTATCAATTCTGCCGCCCTTATAGCCGGCAATTCCGCCGTAAACGACACCGATGATAAAATCAATCAGTGCCGCAACAACTCCGACAAAAAGGGATACTCGTGCCCCGTGCCAAGTCCGGGCAAACACGTCACGGCCCAATTCATCGGTTCCAAACCAATATTCACTGGAGGGCGGCAAATTTTGCTTCGTCAGTGACTGTTCGCTCACATGATGCGGTGAAAGGGACGGTCCGAAGATTGCCATAAACGTCAGTATCAAAAGAAAGAACAACCCTAGCATCGCCAGTTTGTTTTTTAAGAGGCGCCGCCATGCATCTTGCCAGTAAGAAAGGCTGGGCCTGACCACTTCTTCTGCTTTTGCGAGGTCTTTTTGCAATGGTACGAACCATTCATCAGGAACATTGACTGCAAAATTTGGATCATGATGTTTTCGCAGTGCCACTAATTTCCCTCCTTTTTATGAAGCTTGATGCGCGGATCTAAAATGCCGTACGCGATATCGACCAGAAACAGCATGATAATCAAAATCGTACTGTAAAAAACGGTCGTCCCCATGATGACAGGGTAATCACGAGTATTTATGCTTTCTACGAAGTACTTTCCCATACCAGGTATTGCAAAAATTTTTTCAATGACGAACGTACCTGTCAAAATGCTGGCAGCTAATGAACCGAGCACTGTAACAACCGGAAGAAGTGCATTTTTTAAGGCATGTTTGAAAATGATTTTTACAGGAGACAGCCCCTTAGCTCTGGCAGTCCGAATATAATCCTGGGTAAGCACTTCAAGCATGCTGGACCGGGTTAATCGGGCAATAATTGCCATCGGCCCGGTTGCAAGGGCCAGCACCGGTAGAATCATATGCTTCCAGCTTGTCCAAGTAGCAACGGGCAATAACTTCCAATTTACCGCCACTTGCTGGATTAATAGTGTAGCCATAACAAAGTTTGGAATCGATATCCCCAAAACAGCGATGGTCATAGCTAAATAATCGATGATTCCGTTATGGCGCAAGGCAGCAATGACTCCAAGTGAAATTCCGGATATAGTTGCAACGATTAATGTGTACATTCCCAATTCAAATGAAACTGGAAAACCGCGTCCCAGAAGATCATTCACTGTATGGGAAGATTTTTTTATCGATGGTCCGAAATCAAAGGTTGCTACCGATTTTAAGTACATGAAATATTGGATATAAAGGGGTTCATCCAAATGATAGTGAGTTTCCAAATTTTTCTGTACGGCCTCATTTGTGCTGCGCTCGTCGTTAAATGGCGAACCCGGAATGGAATGCATCAAGAAAAATGTCAGCGTAATGATGAGCCACAATGTGACGATCATTGCGATGAGACGTTTTACAATATATGTATTCATCTAACTTCCACTTCCTAACAATATGTGGTTCTCATTGCCAATTCAGTCATAACAAGCATTGCTTGATAAGCTTCGAGAATATTTTTTGCCTGGTAGCGGACAATCGTTGTTCCCGGTTCAATTTCTGTGCCCGGCATTAAATTCGCCCACTCTGCCTGTCCATAGTTCGCAAATTCGATTCTTAGCAGCGGTTTGTCCGGCGGTGTAAGCGGTTTAACAGCATCTCTGTTTTGCAGGGCAATAACCGTTTTTTCCTTGAGAAGCTGTCCTGCCTTCGCCGGAGTTAATGACTTTGCCGAAGAACGCGAAATAGCCTCTTTTACAACGGCGGTTGTCACATTCGGTATGAGCTTTTCCGCCTCTAATGCGGTCTGGTCATCACCGGCTACCATAATGACCGGCACTCCATAAAACCCCGCAACATAGGCATTGAATCCTAATTCTCCTATAGCAACATCATTAATATACATATGGCGGACTCCAAAGATCATCGAGTGCGTCATGACTCCTTTCATCGAAGCACGGGCATGATATCCGACAAAAATTGCTCCGGAAAAACTGTCATCAAGCCCTTGGACCATAGAAAACGGTTTCACATCTCCGGTTATTAGCTGTGTTTCTGGATGGAGCTTTTCCACCAGAAGATTGTTCATTTTCGAGTGGCTGTCATTGACTATGACTTCCGAACATCCATTTTCAAAAGCAGCTGTGATAACATGGTTCGCTTCTTCAGTCATAATGAGACGGCTCCGCTCATAATTATGTTTCGATGAATCGACTTGAGTATGGTCAACAAGACCGGTGATTCCTTCCATGTCAACAGAAAGATACAATTTCATGTGTTTTCCCCCTCAGATGCCTATAATTTTCTTAATATAAAAAATAATACCATAATTTAATTTTATATAAAACTTCCAGAAAAAATTGCAAAATTCTTGTTATATGGGCAGTTTTTTATGTTAATAGAATTTTAATATTTTAGAAGAATATTATTTTAGAAGACGAATTAATATTATTCTTTGGTCGATAAATCTTGAATAGTGGTCGTTATATTCGTAATCTGGTCGATATACCTTGAAATGTGGTCATTATATTCAGAAAGTGGTCGTAAACCTGAAAGAAGAAGTCGTTATATTCAAATAAGAGTGGTCAAAGCGTTGGAAAAATCTGATTTTGATAGAAACCCTACAGAAAAATCGTTCATGAATTTAAAACTCCCAACCCTAACATGGAAATAGCTATCCTTATAAAATAGAACCAAAATAATAAGGCGGTGTGAGCGAAGCAAAGCTCTAAATATTTACAAAGCTAAACAAGTATCTTGCTAAAGATAAGTTCGCATTTTTTATTTTTGTTAGCGTAGATCCGCCCCTTTTCCACAGAAAAGCACTGCTTCTCTTTTAAAAGCAGTGCTTTTTTTCTCTATGAAATAGACAATCAATTATTATTTGCGTATCTGGCCATTCCCGTAAATGAAATATTTGCTGGATGTTAAAGCAGCTAATCCCATCGGTCCTCTGGCGTGCAGTTTTTGTGTACTGATTCCGATTTCCGCACCGTAGCCGAATTCAAATCCGTCTGTAAAACGGGTTGATGCATTATGGTAAACGGCAGCAGCATCGACATTGTTTAGAAAAATCGATGCATTCTCGCTGTTTTCAGTAATGATTGCTTCCGAATGCTTCGTTCCATATTTATTAATGTGGCTAACGGCATCCTCAACACTTTTTACAACTTTTACACTGACGGTCAAAGCTAAATATTCAGTATACCAATCTTCTTCCGTCGCCTTTTTCGCGATAGGTAACACATCGCAAACTGCTTGATCCCCAATGATTTCAACCCCGCTCTTGACGAGAGCCTGTAACAAAGATTCTCCATGTCTATCAAACCATGTTTCATGAATTAAAATTGTCTCGATTGCATTGCAGACAGACGGTCGCTGCGTTTTTCCGTTAAGAACAATCTGCTCCGCCATTGCCGGATCAGCTGTCTCGTCAACAAAGACATGGCAGTTGCCTGCACCTGTTTCAAGAACAGGGACGGTTGATTCTCTTACGACCGTTTCAATCAAGTTTTTTCCGCCTCTTGGAATCAACACATCTATATATTCGTTGAGATGGAACAGTTCTTTGGCTGTCTCTCTGCTTGTATCTTCGATGAGTTGGACAGCATCCAGAGGAATCGCAGTTGATTCCAACGCTTGGTGAATCGACTGAATAAGAGCGATGTTTGAAAATTTCGCGGAAGAACTCCCTCTTAAAATGACGGCATTACCTGTTTTAAGCGAGAGCGTCGCCGCATCAACCGTTACATTCGGCCGTGCTTCATAGATCATGCCAATTACACCAATCGGTACACGCTTCTTTTGAATCAAAAGCCCATTTTCTTTTTCGATTGTCTCCAATGTTTCACCAATCGGATCCTTAAGGCCAATTAACAACCGTATCCCTGCAGCCATGTCCTTGATCCGCTTTTCATTTAACAAAATCCGGTCAAGTACAGCGTCTGACAACCCTGTACGTCTTCCTTGCTCAAGATCTTTTTCATTTTCTTGAAGCAAGAAATCCTTATCTTTTAATAATTGAACTGCGATTTTTTCTAATGCTTCATTTTTTGCCTCTGTGGATAAATTCACCAATGAATAGCTTACTTGTTTTGCAGCTTTGCCTTTTCTTTTCACTTCATTCATCTTACTTCCTCCATTTCTATGCTTTTACCCACTTATCACGGTGAATCACTTCGATGGCTATAACTGTATCTTTTTTCAATTCATCACTTCGTTTGCCCATCACTTTTTTCAGTTCCTCTGAGGAATAAAGCACTTCGCCTTTTCCAAGTAAACCAGTTGTGCCAAACACTTCAACAACGTCGCCTCGTTTAAACGTACCTGTTATTTTATAAATTCCTGCAGGAAGAAGGCTTTTGCCGTGAGAAAGAAGCGCATCCTCCGCTCCTTTGTCAACATAGATTTTTCCGGAAACTTCTGAATGAAAAGCGATCCATTGCTTGCTGTTCTTAATTTGTTGTGAGACATTTGTACCGACATATGTTCCATCACCTCTGCCCTCCAATATATCCAGCAGCTTTCTTCTTCCTTTTCCCCTCCCGATAAACACTTTTACACCGAGAGCAAGCGCTGTTTTTGCCGCCGTTAATTTTGAAAGCATGCCGCCGGTTCCCACTTTGGATCCTGTTCCTTCCGCAGCAGCCATCATTTCATCGGTAATCTCATGAAGGATGTTAATCCTTTTGGCAAACCGGTTTTTCTTTGGATTCGAATCATATAGCCCATTAATATCCGTTAAAATAATCAGCATATCAGCATGCACCATTCCGCTGACAAGTGCTGAAAGCATATCATTATCGCCAAATGTCAATTCTTCGACGGAAACCGTGTCGTTTTCATTAATAATCGGCACTATTCCGCGTTCCAACAGCTCCGTAATTGTTGAGTATGCATTTCGGTAACGCTCTTTTTTAGAGAAATCGTTTCGCGTCAGCAAAATTTGTGCCGGAAGGATACCGTATTCTCCAAACTTCTCCATATAAGCTTGGATTAGAAGACTCTGGCCTACTGCTGCTGCAGCCTGCTTCCCTTTAATCGTGACAGGTCTTGACGGGTAACCAAGGCGTTTAAAACCGGCCGCCACAGCACCTGACGAAACGAGTAAAACCTCATGTCCTTCCGAGCGCAAAGCCGCTATTGCCTCTATATGATCCGAAAATTTCTCGTGGTCAATTTCTCCTTTTGAATTTGTTAACGAACTGCTTCCAATCTTAACGACAACTCGCTTTTTATCCATAACGACTTCCTCCCGATTGCAGAAAGTTACGTGAATGAGATTGCTATCACTTTAATGTATTAACACATTAACGCGGAGCGGGCCAGGCCCTCAATGCTTTAATGCGTTAACGCGGAGCGGGCCTGACCCTCACCGCTTTAACGCGTTAACCTGGAGCGGGCCAGGCCCTCAAAAGCTGGGGCCCTCATCAAAAAAAGCCCTTTTTCATCCTTTAGAAAAGGACGAAAAGGACTTCATTTCCATTTCCGTGGTACCACCTTTTTTGGATGCATATGCATCCCGCTCTTCATGATAACGCTCTGGCAGCGCCCGTGTTTTTGCACAGGACTCTGGAGGCAGGTTCTGCGGCTTTGCAGCGGCGAGGTCTTCCAGCTAATAAACCCCGCTCTCTGTCGCACAAAGTGCCCGCATACTAATCCTCCGTCAACGTTCATTTTTTTCTATTATGTAAATGAAACTATGATTCTGTCAATAGAGAAAAGTGTAATTTTTTAAAAAACTTTCGTTAAATTATACCTGTTTTCGTCTAAAATGAAATATTTCACAACTTTATTTCAAAAACTAAACATTCAAAGGAACTGAAGCAAAAAACTCTTCGTATAAAGCTTTCACTGCCCGTTGTTCTTCTTCTGCTTTCACACCGAACATCATACTCACTTCTGAGGAGCCCTGGTTGATCATTTCAATATTGACACCAGCATCGGCCAGCGCCTTTGATGCTCTTGCCATTGTCCCAACATTTTGGCGCATCCCTTCGCCCACGATCATAATAAGAGCCAAATTTCGTTCAATTTTCACTTCATCTGCCTCTAGCTCTGTTTGAATTCGTCTAACAATCTCCTCTTCCAACGCACGATTCAGCTGGCTTTTTCTTAGAATAATAGAGATGTCATCAATTCCGGACGGAATGTGTTCATACGACAATCCATACTCTTCTAAAATCTGCAAAATTTTCCGACCGAATCCAATTTCACGGTTCATCAAATATTTGCTGACGTAAATGCTGCAGAATCCTTTGTCACTGGCAATTCCGATCACAGGACCATTCGAATTTGTCCGCTCATGCACGATTTTCGTTCCGGGTGCCGAAGGATTGTTTGTGTTTTTAATATTAACAGGAATACCGGCGCGGAAGGCAGGAATAAGAGCTTCATCATGAAGCACAGTGAATCCGGCATAGGAGAGTTCCCGCATTTCTCTGTATGTCAATTCACGGATCTCCTTCGGTTTTTCCACAATATTCGGATTGACAGAATATACCGCATCTACATCCGTAAAATTTTCATAAAGCTCAGCCTTCGTTCCATTCGCTAAAATCGCTCCGGTTATGTCAGAGCCGCTGCGCGAAAAAGTTACCAATTCACCTGTTTTTGTAAAGCCGAAAAATCCAGGGAAAATAATAATTCCAGGCAAATTCCGAAGCTCATAAAGCCGTTCATAAGATTCCGGAAGCACTTGTGCATTCCCGGGCTCATCGCTTACAATCAGTCCTGCATCTTTCGGATTTATATAGCGCGCCTCCACTCCTTCATGCTGGAAGTAAGCGGCCATAAGCTTTGCATTGTTGTCCTCACCGCTTGCTTTAACAGCATCCATAAATCGTTCAGGATTGCTCTTATCTCCGTTTAACACTGCAAGAAGATCGTTGCGAATCAAATTTGAAATGCTGCTTGAAAGTCCAAGCTCCCTTGCAATACTCGCATATCGTTCGATGACAGCTTCCACTAAGTCTTCAGCCGATTCGTTTATTAAATATTTTTCTGCGCATGCAATGAGTAAATCGGTTACCTTTATATCACTCGCAAAACGCTTGCCCGGTGCCGAAACGACAACAATTTTTCTCTTTGGATCAGACATTACAATTTTAAATACCTTTTCAAACTGTTCTCCTGATGCTAACGAAGAACCTCCAAACTTCACTACTTTCATGTGACATCCCCTGCTCTTTTAGATTTTCAATAATTATAAACATAATTATT